>DAICYJ010000002.1 GCA_027311705.1 Novosphingobium sp.
CGACGGGCAAGAGTTCTATTCAACCCGTGGCACCGGCCACGTCGCGCAGAACTTTTCGAGCAGCCAGGCGCTGGCCGAATTGCCCGGCATGATGGCATCGGGCCACGTCCGCTATTCCACCACCGGCGGATCGGGCCTGCGCAATGTGCAGCCGCTGTTCGCCGATCTCGCCTCGGGCGGGTTCGCCATCGCGCACAACGGCAACATCTCGAACGCGATGTTCCTGAAGCACGATCTGGTGCGCAAGGGCGCGATCTTCCAGTCGACATCGGATACCGAGGTGATCATCCACCTCGTCGCGACAAGCCGCTATCCAACCCTGCTCGATCGCTTCGTCGATGCGCTGCGGCTGGTGGAAGGCGCCTATTCGCTGATCTGCATGACCAACCAAGGCATGATCGCCTGCCGCGATCCGCTGGGCATCCGCCCGCTGGTGATGGGCAAGCTCGGCACCGCCGTGGTGTTCGCCAGCGAAACCGTGGCGCTGGACGTCGTCGGCGCTGACTTCGTGCGCGAGGTCGAGCCCGGCGAACTGATCCAGGTCGATCTCGATGGCAGTGTGCGCACGCACCACCCATTCGGCAAGATCGCCCCGCGCCCCTGCATCTTCGAACACGTCTATTTCAGCCGCCCGGATTCGATCATGGGCGGCAGCTCGGTTTATCAGGTGCGCAAGGCCATTGGCGCGGAACTCGCGGTGGAAAGCCCTGCGGATGCCGATCTGGTGATTCCGGTGCCGGACAGCGGCGTTCCCGCCGCGCTGGGCTATGCACAGGCATCGGGCATTCCGTTCGAACTGGGCATCATACGGTCACACTATGTCGGCCGCACGTTCATCCAACCGTCCGATGGCGCACGCAATGCCGATGTGAAGCGCAAGCACAACGCCAATCGCGCGCTGGTCGAAGGCAAGCGGATCGTGCTGATCGACGATTCGATCGTGCGCGGCACCACCAGCCTGAAGATCGTGCAAATGATGCGCGATGCAGGCGCGCGCGAAGTTCACTTCCGGGTCGCCAGCCCGCCCACCGAGCATTCGTGCTTCTATGGCGTCGATACGCCGGAACGTTCCAAGCTGCTCGCCGCGCGCATGGACATTCAGGCGATGGCCAAGTTCATCCATGCCGACAGCCTGGCCTTCGTCTCGATCGAAGGCCTGTATCGCGCCGTTGGCGAAAAGGGCCGTAACGACCGCGCGCCGCAATATTGCGACGCCTGCTTTACCGGCGAATATCCCACGCGGCTGACCGATCTGGCCGACCGCGAGAATCCAGACCAGCTGTCGCTGCCGGTAGAAAAGGTCGCCTGACATGGGTGATGCACGGCCGTTCGAGGGCCAGCTCGCGCTCGTTACCGGTGCCAGCAAGGGCATCGGTGCCGCCACGGCCAAGGCCCTCGCCGCTGCCGGCGCGCACGTGATCCTCGTCGCGCGCTCGACCAAGGAACTCGAAACGGTCGAGGAAGCCATCTTCGCCGCCGGAGGGGCTGCGACGATCGCGCCGCTCGATCTGGCCGAACCCGAGGGCATCGCCCGGCTCGCCACGGCGATTTCGGGGCGCTGGAACGCGCTCGACATCATGGTCATCAATGCCGCCGTGCTGCCCACGCTCACGCCGGTGTGGCAGATCGAGCCCATCGATTTCAACCGCGCGCTCACGCTCAACGTCATGGCCACGCATGCGCTGATCGTGGCGTTCGACAAGATGCTGAAGGCCAGCAAGGATGCCCGCGTTATCGGCATCACCAGCAGCGTCGGGGCCAATCCGCGTGCCTATTGGGGTGCTTACGGTGCCTCGAAAGCGGCGTTCGACAACCTGCTCGAATCGTACGCGCTGGAAACGAAGGCCACCTCGCGCATTCGCCTCGCCATCGTCGATCCGGGCGCCACGCGCACCGCCATGCGGGCCAAGGCCTTCCCCGGCGAAGCACCCGCCAGCGTGAAGCCGCCCGAAGTCGTGGCAGTCCGCGTGGTTTCTCTTCTTGGTGAACAGTTCACCAGCCCGCACCGCGAACGTGTTAACCAGTCCTGATAAGGCGGTAGTAAGCTCGCTCCGTCATTGTTCGACAACTCTGCCGCACGACCGTGGCAGACCATGCGCAGAATGCGGGATGGTGTCGATGGGTACGACATGGCGAGATTCAAGATTCGGGCCGGGTAGCTACGAGCATTCGGCGCAGGAAGACCGCAGCGCACCACGCGCGCGGGTCAATATCCCGGCCAGCTTGCGCGCATCCGGCGGCAAGGCTTTCCACACCGTCGTCAACGACCTTTCGCTCGGCGGTTTCTCCGCAGCATCGCTGGCGCGCCAGCACGTCGGATCGATGTGCTGGCTCACCCTGCCAGGTCTCGAGGCACTGCAATCCGAAGTGGTATGGTGGGAAAATGGCCAGGTAGGCTGCGCCTTTGCCAACCTGCTGAGCCCCATCGTGCACGACAACATCCTGGCGCGTTATCGCGGGGATGGAGTGATCAGGCCGGTGGGTTAGGGATTAGATTTCACCAGCGTCACCTGGCTGACTTGAATGCCTCCGCCGGCAAATCCGCCTTCGCAGTACATCAGGTAATACCGCCACAATCGCACGAACCGCTCGTCGAAACCGGCCGGAAGCTCACCTTGTTCCACAGCGCGGTCGAACGCTTTGCGCCACTGCCGCAGGGTGCGGGCATAGTCTGCGCCGAAGTCCGATTGGTCCTGCCACGCCAGCCCGCGCTCCTCGGCCAGGCGCTTGAATTCGCGTTGGCCGATTAACATGCCGCCGGGAAATACATAGGCCTGGATGAAATCGGCGCTGCGGGCATAGGCTTCGAACAGGTCGTCACGGATCGCGATGTACTGGATGGCGGCGCGGCCGCCGGGCTTGAGCGCGCGGGCCACGGCGTCGAGATAGGAGGGCCAGAAAGTTCGGCCGACAGCTTCAACCATCTCCACGCTGGCGACCGCATCGAACTGCCCCGTCACATCGCGATAGTCGGTGTGGCTGTACGCAACGCCTTCGACCTCACGTTCGCGTGCCCAGCCCAGTTGTTCGTCGGAAAGACTGATCGCGGTAACCCGCGCGCCGTGCCGTTCGGCAAAGTGGCGGGCGAGGAAGCCCCAACCGCAGCCGATTTCCAGCACCTCGCTGCCCGGCTGCAACGCCAGCCGTTCCGCGATCAAGTCCACCTTGCGCGCCTGTGCTTCGGCCAGCGGGGCGTCGACGGAGATGCCATCCCACCGCGCCGCCGAATAGCTCATCGTCTCGTCCAGCCACAGCGCGTAGAAATCGTTGCCGAGGTCATAGTGCGCGTGAATGTTATGTTCCGCGCCCTTGCGGCTGTTGCGGTGAAGAAAGTGAAAGGCCCGCGCCGCCCAGCGCCACGGCCCCTTGGCCCTCGCGGTATCGCCTAGATAGGCCGCATTGCGCATGAACAGCGCGAAGATCTGCACGGCATCGGGGCTGTCCCACTCATGCGCCTCGAACGCCTGATACCAGCCGACCGAACCGCCCGTCGCCAGCCGCAAGATCGCGCGCCAATCGCGGATGGTGATTTCCGCCGATGGCCCTTCGACGCGCCCGCCCAGCATCCGCGTGGAGCCATCGGGCAAGTGCGCCAGCAGCGATCCTTCGGCAAGGCCAGCGTCGATGCGGGCGATCACACCCTCGATCCGACCGGCAAACAGCCGCGCCAGCCAACCGCTCGATGCGGCCACCGGCTGTCCGCCTGCAACGAGATGACCGCCCCTGCCCGGCGCTTGCGCATTCATGGTGCGGGCTATGCCGATTTACCCGCCGCAGGGCAATCCACTCCCGGTCAGTTGTCCCGCATGCGGGCATGGGCCGCGAGAGCCCGGGCGCGCGCCTCCGCATGGCCGACGATCTTGGCCGGATAGCCGCGCGTCGGTGGCTTCGGATCATGAATCGCATCATCTGAAAGGTGCGCCACTTCGGGCACCCACTGGCGAATATAGCCGGCGGCATCGAACTTGGGCGATTGCGTGAGCGGAGCCATGATCCGCACGAACATGTACGAATCGACGCCTGTCCCCGCCGTCCACTGCCAGTTCACCGCGTTCGATCCGTAATCGGCATCGACGAGCGTATCCCAGAACCAGCGTTCGCCTTCGCGCCAATCGATCAGCAGGTGCTTCACCAGGAAACTGGCCGCGATCATCCGCACCCGGTTATGCATCCACCCGGTCGCCCACAATTCACGCATTCCGGCATCGACGATGGGATAGCCAGTGCGCCCCCGCTGCCAGGCGGCCAGATCGTCCGGCTCAGCGCGCCATTCGAGCGAATCGAACGCAGGTCGGGCATTGACGTTTCCATAGTCCGGAAACTGGCAAATCACCGTCTGCGCATAATCGCGCCAGCCCAGTTCGCCCAGAAAAGTGGCGACCGAGCCACCCGCGTTGGCCACTGCATGCCAAACGGTCGCAGGCGAAATCTCGCCAAAATGCAGGTGCGGCGAAAGGCGCGAGGTGCCTTCCTGCGAGGGCAGGTTGCGGCGTTCCTCATAGTGCGCCGCGTGATCGACGAAATCATCGAGGCGGTCACCTGCGCCCGCTGCTCCCGGTGTCCATTCCGTACGCATCCCTCCGGCCCAGTCCGGCTTGTTCGGCAGCAAGTCCCAGTCCGCCAGATCGTCGCTGGCTGGCCAATGCTCCGGCGCAGGCAATGTTTCGGGCGCGCCGACGGGAGGCGCAGGCGGCATCCGTTCGTTCAGCGCGCGCCAGAACGGGGTGTAGATCTTGTAGGGCTGCCCTGCCCCGGTCAGCACTGTTCCGGGCGGGGCGAGGTAATTGCCGTCATGCAATCGCAGATCGAACGCCTTGCCCACCGCGCGTTCGGCATTGCGCCACCACGGCTCGTAATGATGCAAAGCATGGACGGTGCGCGCGCCTGTCTCGCGCCGGATCGCCGCCAGTGCCTCGTGGCTCTTTCCCCGCCGCAGGATCAGCCGCGAGCCCACCGCGCGCAGATCACGGTCCAGGCTGGCAAGGCTGTGATGCAGCCACCAGCGCGATGCGCCACCCATCCGGCGGTGCTTCGGCGTCTCGTCATCCAGCACATAGACGGGTATCACCGGCCCTTGCGCTGCGGCGGCCACGAACGCCGCCTGATCGGCCAGGCGCAAATCGCGGCGGAGCCAGACAATGACCGGTGATGACATTCATGCGCCTTCGATAGTGGACCGAGCCGGGAACGAGGCCACCGGGTGTGGGTTCCCCGCAGCGATGGCAGCGCCTCCCATTCCAGACACCCCAATTGCTGGCTATTGCCCCAAAGGGCAAGTTCGCAGCTGGCGCATCGCACCCACCCACGCGCTCGCAGCAGCCGTGTTGTGCTCGGCAGCCTTTGCCGTGATCGCATGGGCGGTGGACGCCGGACGCACCGGCGCAATCGATAGCGCGGGTTTGCTGCTATGGCGCACCGGCGCGGAACTGCGCCCCGCTGGTCCGCCGTGGATGCTCGAAGCCGTGCGCGACGTTACCGCACTCGGCGGCGTGCTGTTGCGCTATACATTCGCGATCGCCGCTGTTGTCGCACTGATGTTCTTGCGCCTGCGGCGAGAGGCTGTGCTCTTCGTTGCGACCGTGCTGTGCGGCGCACTGGTGGAATTCGGCATGAAGGCCGCCGTCGGCCGCCCGCGCCCTTTGATAGTGCCGCACCTGACCGAAGCCGGCGGACAAAGCTTCCCCAGCGGCCACGCCTTCAATTCCGCCGTCGTCTATATCGCGATGGCGCTGGCCTTCGCCGCGATGAGCCCGCGCCGCCCTGTGCGCTGGACGATCATCGGCGCGGCGATCGTGCTGACGCTGGCCATCGCTTTCAGCCGCGTATGGCTTGGCGTCCACTTCCCCAGCGACGTGACCGCTGGCTGGCTGGGTGGAGCAGGCTGGGCCTTCTTGTCCTCCGCTCTCCTCAACCGCCCGGCCAAGGCCGTTGCGGAAAATTCGGAAGTTATGGGCAGGTCTTGATTTCGACCACCGTATTGAAATTTCTCGACATTGCCGGGCCGGTGAACCGCGCATCGCCAAACGTCACGGTCGCTCGGCAGCCCTGCTTGTCGATCCGCGCCACCGGCATTTGCGACCAGGCAAGAAACTTGCGCGCCTCTGTCGTCGCCGTCGCAGCCTGCACCGCCAGCGGATCGGCCATATTATCCGGCACCGGTAAGGCAAAATCGACGAGGCCGCCGACCCGCACGAACGGATCATACCGGCCATGTGATATCATGCCGTCCTGCCGCCATACCATGTCGCGCCGCCAGAACAGCAGCGGCTCGGGCGCAGCGAATATCCGGTCCGGCCGGGCATAAGGCACATCCGTTTCCGGCGCTCGCCACGCCAGCGCCGAAATGCCGATATTGGCAGCGATGAACAGCACGCACCCGGCCAGCGCGGCCAGTGCCGCTCGGCCATTCCGATTGAGGCGGGCGCGCCATATGCCGACGGCCAGCATGGCCAGCAGCCACGGTGAAAGAATGAACAGGCCGTCGCTGTGAAACCAGCGTTCGCTCATCGGCGAAAGCAACTGGATGGCATAAACATTCTGCAGATCGAGCAAAGGATGCGTCAGCGCGGCAAGATAGCTGAGCGCAAGCAGCCAACCGAACCGCATGGGCGGCCCTTCGCCATCTCCCGGCCTCCAGCGATCGAACAGCCACAACAGGCCGGCCAGAACGGGCGGCATCAGCAGGACACCGCCCACCAGCCCATGGGTAAAGCCGCGATGCATAGCCAGAGGCGGCCACGCCACCCAACCGAAAAACACGTCGATATCAGGCATGTTGGCCGCCAGAATGCAGGCAGCCAACCCCTTGCGGGTGCGGTGCTTCAGGCCGGATTCGGACAACGCCCACCCGACAAGGCTGTGGGTCAGATTATCCAGCGGTGGCTCCCTGCTCCGTGGGGGGCGTCAGATCGGGTCCGCTGCCGTTCCGCTCACCGTCCACGTCTGGCCTTTTGCGAGCAGAGCGGCCAGGTTGGCGCTCTTGCCTTCGCGGGCCTTTGCGTCCTGTTCCAGAACCGTCGTTTCATAGGTCGGGCGCGGGTCGTCGTAGATCACGCCCAGCGCCATCGGGAACGGCCCGAACGGCATTTCCACCAGCATGTGCGCGATGGCGCGGTTCTTCACGTTGTGGACGATCACGCCCGCCGCCTTCCAATCGCCATCGATCACCTCGACGACCTTGAGGCTCAACGTTTCGAGATCGAGCGTGATGCCCTGCGTGCCCTTGTTGAACAGCATCGGCTGGCCATCCTGCAACCACAGCTGCCCGGTGTTGGCATTGGCCTTCTCGGTGAACTCCGCAAACACGTCCTTGTTATAGACGATGCAGTTCTGGAAGATCTCCACGAACGACGCGCCCTTGTGCGCATGCGCCGCCTTCAACACGCCCGACAGTTCCTTCGAAACGTCGTAGGCGCGCGCGATAAAGCGCGCACCCGAACCCAGGGCGAAAGCGCATGGGCTGGCCGGCCGATCGACAGAGCCCAACGGCGACGTCGGCGAATTGGTGCCGAGCCGGCTGGTGGGCGAATATTGGCCCTTGGTAAGCCCGTAGATCTCGTTGTTGAACAACAGGATCTGCACGTTCACGTTGCGGCGGATGATGTGCATGGTGTGGTTGCCGCCGATGGACATGCCATCGCCGTCACCCGTCACCAGCCACACATCGAGTTCCGGGTTGGCCAGCTTGATGCCGGTCGCAAACGCCGGCGCGCGGCCGTGGATGGTGTGGAACCCATAGCTTTCAACGTAGTACGGGAACCGGCTGGAGCAGCCGATGCCGGAAACGAACACCGTCTTGGCCGGGTCAGCACCCAGTTCTGGCAACGTCCGCTGCACCGCCTTCAGGATGGCGTAGTCGCCGCAGCCGGGGCACCAGCGGACTTCCTGATCGGTTTCCCAGTCCTTCATGGTGGTCTGGACTTTGGCGATGGGGGTCATGTCGTTCATCGTTGTTCCCCTTACGCCAGCGCAGCTTCGATCGCGGCTTCAATTTCCGCGATGGTGAAGGGCTGGCCACTGGTCTTGTTGAGCGGCTGGGCGTCGACCAGATACTGGTCGCGCAGCACGGTCTTAAACTGGCCGGTGTTCATTTCGGGCACCAGAACCTTGTCGAAACCCTTGAGCAGGTCGCCCAGATTGGCGGGCAGTGGCCAGATGTAGCGCACGTGGATCTGGCTGACGTCCAGACCCTTCTTGCGCGTACGGCGTACGGCTTGGTGGATCGGGCCATACGTGCTGCCCCAGCCCACGATAGCCAGTTTGCCGCTGGTTTCGCCCAAGGTCACTTCCTGATCGGGGATCGAGTTCACCACGCCATCGATCTTGGCGCGGCGCGCGTCGGTCATCGTCTGGTGGCTTTCGGGCGAATAGTCGATGTTGCCGGTGCCGGGGTTCTTCTCGATGCCGCCGATGCGGTGCATCAGGCCGGGTGTGCCCGGCTTGATCCACGGGCGCGCACCCTTTTCATCGCGTGCGAAGGGCAGCAGTTCGCCGTCGGGGCCGTTCTTGTCCTCCAGGAACGAAACCGGGAAAGGCTCGTAGGAAGCGGGATCGGGCACCTTCCAAGGCTCGGCGGCGTTGGCGATATAGCCATCGGTCAGCAGCATCACCGGGGTCATGTACTGCACCGCGATCCGGCAGGCCTCAACCGCGCAATCGAAAGCATCGGCGGGCGAACGCGCGGCGATCACCGGCAGGGGCGCATCGCCGTTGCGGCCATAAACGGCCTGATAGAGGTCCGACTGTTCGGTCTTGGTCGGCAGACCGGTGGAAGGACCGCCGCGCTGCGAGTTGACGATTACCAGCGGCAGTTCGGTCATGATGGCAAGGCCGATGGCCTCACCCTTCAAGGCGATGCCCGGGCCAGACGACGAGGTGACGCCCAGCTGCCCGGCATAGCTCGCGCCGATGGCCGAGGCGATGGCCGCAATCTCGTCTTCCGCCTGGAAGGTGGTGACGCCGAATTCCTTCAATCGCGCCAGATTGTGCAAAATTGCCGAAGCCGGCGTGATCGGATAACCGCCGAAGAACAGCGGCAGGCTGGCCAGTTGCGCACCCGCCACAAGGCCAAGGCTAACGCTCTCCGCGCCCGTGACGGTGCGGTAGAGGCCCGGCTCGCTTTCGACAGGCGCAATGTGATGCTGCTTCAGCGGGCCGGAAATCTCCGCCGTCTCGCCATAGGCATGACCGGCGTTCAGCGCCGCGATGTTGGCCTCGGCCAGCAGCGGGAGCTTCTTGAACTTGGCGTTGAGCCAGTCCTTCAACGGCTCGCGATCGCGGTCGAACATCCACAGCGCAAGGCCCAGCGTCCACATGTTCTTGCAGCGCAGCGCTTCCTTGTTGCCAAGGCCAAAGGGCTTCACCGCTTCCAGCGTCAGCGCCGAAATGTCGAAGGCCAGCACCTGCCACTTTTCAAGGCTGCCATCCTCAAACGGGCTGACAGTGTACTTGGCCTTCTCAAGGTTGCGCTTGTTGAACTCGCCGGTGTCGGCAATGATCAACCCGCCGGGCTTCAGCGCATCGACATTGGTCTTGAGTGCGGCCGGGTTCATCGCCACCAGCACGTCGGGCGCATCGCCTGCCGTATCGATCTGCGACGATCCGAAGTTGATCTGGAACGCGGAGACGCCGAACAGCGTGCCCTGCGGTGCTCGGATTTCGGCGGGAAAATCAGGGAACGTGGCCAGATCGTTGCCGGCCAGCGCGGTGGAAAGCGTGAACTGACCGCCGGTCAGCTGCATGCCATCACCCGAGTCGCCCGCAAAACGGACTACAACGGCTTCGGTGGGCGCGGATTCCTTTCCACCCGTCAGGGCGTCCGGACCGTTTGCAATTGCTGTCGCCATACATTCCTCTTCTGCGCGCCCGGCCTTACGGCTCTATTCAGGCCATCCCTATTCCAGGTGCTGCCTGCCGCGTATGATCCCGATCAACGGCGCGCAAAGAAGAAAATCTCTCGACGCCGAAACGTGCCGATTGTCTTGAAATCCTTTCGCTCCCCTAGTCAAGCTGCAAGCGGGCTTACCCACCAACCGATTTCGCATGTAAGGTGGCCTACCAATTCCGGCGAGCGATCTGCGCAAGGTACGAGAACGACATGGCTGACATCGACATGAGTGCTCCAGCGGTGAAAGCCGATCCTTACGTCCGGCCCGACGTGCGCGCCTTCCTGGATTACGTGGCTAGTTCCAAGGCTCCGCCACTGCATACGCTGCCCATGGAATTCGCGCGATCTTCGTTTGTCGCGGTGCAGGGATTGACCGACCTTCCGGCGCGAGAACTGGCCGAAATTCGTGACATTTCGGGGCCCGACGGCATACCCCTACGCCTTTACGATGCACGGCCCGCGCGCGAACCTGGCCCGGCCGTCGTATTCTTCCACGGCGGCGGCTTCATGATCGGCAATCTCGAAAGCCATCATGCACTGTGCACCGAAATGGCGGCCGAACTGGATCTGCCAGTGATCGCGGTCGATTATCGCCTCGCGCCCGAACATCCCTTTCCCGCCGCGCCCGACGATGGCGAAGCAGCCGCCCGCTGGATCGCGCAGAACCCGTCAGAGCTTGGGCGCACCATTACCGGACTGATTCCAATGGGCGATTCGGCCGGCGGCAACCTCGCCATCGTCGTCACTCAGGCCCTGATGGATGCCCCGGCCGCCGTTCCGGTGCTGATGCAGGTGCTGATCTACCCGCTCAGCGACGATCGCAGCGACCATCCTTCGCAAACCGACTTCGCCAGCGGGTTCTTTCTGGACGCAGCCACGATAAAGTGGTTTGCGAATGGCTATCGCGCCATCAGGGGGCACAAACGGGCATTTCCGATCCATTCCGACCATGCTGGCACGCCCCCCACAGTGCTGGTAACCGCAGGGCTCGATCCCATCCGCGACAGCGGCCGGGCTTATGGCGCCGAACTGGTGCGTGCAGGCACCGAGGTGGTGTTCCTTGAGATGAAGGGCACGATCCACGGGTTCGTCCAGTTCCGCAAGGCCATCCCCAGCGCGCAGGCAGACCTTCACTCCATCATCGCCGCCATCAGGCTTCTTTTGGAAAGAATCGCATGAAAGACTTTTCCGCCCTGCCCTATCGCCCTTGCGTCGGTGTGATGCTCGTCAATGCGCAAGGCCGCGTGTTCGTGGGCAAGCGTATCGACAACAAGGAAGGCGATGCCTGGCAGATGCCGCAGGGCGGGATCGATGATGGCGAGGACCTGCACCCCGCCGCCATGCGCGAACTGCATGAGGAAACCGGTGTGACCTCCGATCTCGTCACCCTGATTGCCGAGGCGCGCGAGGAACTGTTCTACGATCTGCCGCCCGAACTGCTGGGCAAGCTGTGGGGCGGTCGGTATCGCGGCCAGCGCCAGAAATGGCTGCTTCTGCGCTTCAACGGCGAAGATGCGCACGTCGATCTCAATGCCCACGATCCGGCCGAATTTCTCGATTGGAAGTGGGTGGAGCCCGAACAGCTGCCCGACCTTATCGTGCCGTTCAAACGTCGCGTGTACCGTCAGGTGCTGGACGAATTCCGCGATCTGATCTGAGAGAGCGCTCCGCGGGGAGCGCATCACCCATGTTGCGTCGGTATGCCGCTCAGTTCGCCTCGACCACCGGTTTGGGCTTCACAGCTTCGGCAGAAACGACCCGCGGCCCCGGTCCGCGCGCAATGGCCGCAGCAAGCTGCTGCGATTCCGGGCAAGCTTTGCCGCACAGGCCTTCCAGCCTCGACAAAGTACCTCGCGCCTTTTCCAACGCGCCTTTTTCCGCCATTGCCCCGCCTTCACCTGCCATCGCAGCCAGGTTGTTGGGATCGCGGTTCAGCGCATCGCGATAGTAATGGATCGCCTTGCCCTGCAGCCCTGCCTTGCGCGCGGCATCGCCCAGCGCGAGGTAGGTTTCCACGTATCCGGGATCAACGGCCAGTGCCGCTTCGAAGCTGTCGGTGGCGGCATCGGATTCACCGCGCGCAAGTTGTGCGCGGCCATCCGCCAGCAGAGCCTGCGCGCGCGGATCGATCGTTTCGGAAACGCGCGCCGACCCCATGCTTCCGGTGACAGCGGCGAGCAGGGACAGGGCAAGGGCCACGGGCGTATAGCGCATCAAGAACTCCTTCAGCCGGGAGCCCGGCTCACGCGATCCCCCGGCGGTCATGGCTGTATTGATTATCATGCGCGCAACAGATTTGCGACGAAAAACCCGTCGGTTCCGTCATGCAGCGGCGTAAGCCTCAGGCCCGGCCCGCGTGGCCTGCCGGCCGGGGCATCGACCGTCGTCGACGTCCATTCCGGCATCTGCGCAAGGAATGCCTGAACCAAGTCCGCGCCTTCATCATCGAGCAGCGAGCAGACGATATACGTCATCCGTCCACCCGGCCGCACCAGCCCGGCACCAAGCCGCAACACGTGCGCCTGCGCCCTGGCATATCGTGCGATCTCAGCAGGCGTCAGCCGCCAGCGCGCTTCGGGATTGCGCCGCCATGTGCCCGTTCCGGAACATGGCGCGTCGATCAGCACGGCATCCGCGCGGCCTTGCCAGTCCGCCAGCATGGCCTGCTCCTTGCCCGGATCGAGCAATCGCGTTTCCGCAAGTGCTCCCGCCCGAGCGGCCCGTTCAGGCAGGCGTGACAGCCGCGAGCGGTCGATATCACAGGCCAGCAGCCGACCCTTGTTCTGCAGCGAAGCTGCCAGCGCCAAAGTCTTGCCCCCGGCCCCGGCACACAAGTCCACCACGGCCTCGCCTGGCTGCACCGCCAACGCGGCACAGACCATCTGGCTGCCGCTGTCCTGCACTTCGAACAGCCCATCGGCGAATTCAGGCCAGCTTTCGGCCTGCGTGCCCGGCGCAAGCCGCAGCGCATCGGGTGCGGCGGTCGTCTCGCTCACCACCGGCAACCGGGCGGCCAGATCGTCGCGCGTCGTCTTCAACCGGTTGGCGCGGATATCCAGCGGTGCGCGGCCCAGCAGCGCCAGTTGTTCGGCTTCGTCGATACCCGATGCGGCCAGTCGCTCGATCAGCCAAGCCGGAGCGGCTCCGCCCGTCGCAGCCGTTTCATCGCCGGCAATCGGGGCTGGGCCATAGTTCGATCCATCGAAACATGCGGCAAGTTCGCCATCGGCGGCTACCAGCCGCAGCATCGCCGCGCGCCCGTTCTCCGGAATTTCGCCACATGCGCGGATGGCAGACCACGCCAGTTCACGGATCGCGCGGCGGTCCTTCGATCCCACGAAGCGGCGCTGGCGAAACCAGTCGCTGGCGATGCGATCCGCAGATGCCCCCTGCCCGCGCGCCGCCACAATCACTGCATTGAGTATGTCGATCGCCGCTTGGACGCGCGCCGCCGGGGTCACCCCTTCCGGCTCAGCGCGTCGGGTAGTTCGGAGCTTCGCGCGTGATCGACACATCGTGGACGTGACTTTCGCGCAGGCCCGCATTGGTGATCCGCACGAATTTGGCGTTCTTGCGCAATTCCTCGATCGTGCGGCTGCCGGTGTAGCCCATCGCCGCCTTGATCCCGCCGACCAATTGGTGGACCACGTCCTTCGCCGGGCCCTTGTAGGGCACCTGGCCCTCGATGCCTTCGGGCACCAGCTTCATCTGGTCCTTGATGTCCTGCTGGAAATAGCGGTCGGCACTGCCGCGTGCCATCGCGCCCACCGAACCCATCCCGCGATACGACTTGTACGCGCGGCCCTGAAAAAGAAAGGTGTCGCCCGGAGCCTCCTCGGTGCCGGCCAGCATCGAGCCGATCATGATCGAGCTTGCACCTGCCGCCAGCGCCTTGGCCGCATCGCCCGATGTGCGCAGCCCGCCATCGGCAATCACCGGAATGCCAGACTTTTCGGCTTCTTCGGCACATTCCATCACCGCCGTCAGCTGCGGCACGCCCACACCCGCAACGATGCGCGTGGTGCAGATCGAACCCGGCCCGATGCCCACCTTGATGCCATCGGCACCCGCATCGATCAGCGCGCGCGTCGCTTCGGGCGTGGCGACGTTGCCGGCGACCACCTGCACGGTGTTCGACAGCTTCTTCACGGCTTCCACCGCGCGGGCGACATCGCGATTGTGGCCGTGCGCAGTGTCGATGATGATGACGTCACATTCGGCATCGACCAGCGCGCGCGTGCGCTCCAGCCCCTTTTCGCCCACCGTCGTGGCGGCGGCAACGCGCAGGCGACCGGCGGCATCCTTGGTGGCATTGGGGAACGTGACGGCCTTTTCGATGTCCTTCACGGTGATGAGGCCGATGCAGTGGAACGCATCGTCCACCACCAGCAGCTTTTCGATCCGGCGCTGGTGCAGCAGGCGGCGGGCATCATCGCCGCTGGCACCCAGCTTCACCGTGGCGAGATTCTCGTGAGTCATCAGCTCGCGCACCGGCTGTGCCGGGTTGGCGGCAAAGCGCACGTCGCGGTTGGTGAGGATACCGACAAGTTTGCCGCTGGCCTCCACCACCGGAATGCCGCTGATCTTGTTCGACCGCATGATTGCCTGCGCCTCACCCAGCGTAGCGTCGGGATCGATGGTGATGGGGTTGACGACCATGCCGCTCTCAAAACGCTTCACTGCGCGCACGGCGGCACACTGTTCTTCGATCGTCAGGTTACGGTGAAGTACACCGATGCCGCCCAATTGCGCCATCACGATGGCCATGTCGGCCTCGGTCACGGTGTCCATTGCCGACGAGATCACCGGGATGTTCAGCGAGATCGACTTGGTGAGGAACGTGCGCGTGTCGGCATTGCTGGGCAGCATATCCGACTCACCCGGACGCAACAGCACGTCGTCGAAGGTAAGACCGAGAGGGATATCCATGTGCGCTGCCACTTCCTGTGCGGGGAGATTCGTGGCGGCCCATGTAAACAAGGCGACCGAGTTCCGCTAGGGGGTTCCCGCCCTCATATCCTTAAGGGCCGGAACGCGCTTGGCGTCGGCAAAATGGCGCACGAGTGCGGCCTGCAGGATCACGTCGTCCGCCATGCCGCCATATTCGACTTTCGACGATACGTCGGACGGTCGGTGATAGCGGTCCTCCATGAACCGTTCGAGTTTCTCTGCATCCGAATAGGCGGTGCTCACCATCACCGCCGGCACATCGTGCTGGATGAACACCCACCCATCCTGCCGCCGCATATAGGCATTGGCCGCATTGCCGGGCACCGCCTTGCGCTTCATCGATTTCAGCACGCGGTCGATGCCTTCGTCGAGGTGGGTCATGCCCCGCCCCACCACGCTGACGGGCTGGCCCGC
>DAICYJ010000012.1 GCA_027311705.1 Novosphingobium sp.
GAACAGCGCCAGCGCCGGAATGCTCATCATGAGGACGAGGACGGACGAAACCAGCATCCACGTCGTGTCGCCCTTGTTGACCATCGTGGCCATCTGCTCGACCGTCGGTGCCTTGATTGGCCCGGCAGCCTGCGCAAAGGCAGCGGTCGTGGCGCCGAGCGAAAGCCCGAGGCCCGCAACGCCGCCGATCATCTTTCTGATCATAGGAGTTCCCCTCATGTCGGAGTTCACGGCCCCCGCCGTGTCAGTTCCGGCCGTCACAGTGCGGTATCCCCGGTTTCGCCGGTGCGGATGCGCGTTGCGGAAGCAAGATCGAGTACGAAGATCTTGCCGTCGCCGATCGCTTCGGTGCTGGCGATCTGCTGGATGGTTTCGATGATCTGCGGGGCAAGGTCGTCGCTCGCCGCGATCTCGATCTTAACCTTGGGCAGCATGTTGGTGGAATATTCGGCGCCACGATAGATCTCGGTCTGGCCCTTCTGACGGCCAAAACCCTTCACTTCCGACACCGTCATCCCGGCAACGCCCAGGCCCGAAAGTGCTTCACGCACTTCGTCGAGCTTGAACGGCTTGATGATGGCGATGATGAATTTCATTCATGCCCCCCTTTTCATGGCCACAGGCCGGACGACCCGCCGGCTTAGTCAATGAAGCAAGGGACGTGCCAAATAGGGGAATCACCAGATTCCGTCATTAACGGGAACCGATCGCCGCTTCGTTCCCTGTCGCGCGCTCGAATCTTGGGCAGGTTCGCTGTTCTGCCCATTTTTTAGGCAGCGGGATCTGCCTTAAAAGACAGCCGTGCCCATACCGGCAGGTGATCCGAAGCCACTGCCGCCAGCGCACTGTGATGAACGCCGATGCCTTCAACGTCCCACCCGCCGCTAACGACAATGCGGTCCAGCTGCGCCAGCGGTCGCCGCGCGGGAAAGCTTCGCCCGGGGGCTAGCACGCGATACTCCGGCCCGAACGCGGCCAGCGCGCCGGCGTGTGCCGACCATTCGTTGAGATCGCCCATCACCACCGCCGGCGCAGGCGCTTCGCGGGTCGCCAGATGGTCGCACACTGCCCGCACCTGGTTGCGCCGGTGCAGGCCCGAAAGATCGAGATGCATGCCCACCACGCGCAAGACCTGCCCATCGATGCTGAGTTCGGCACAGACCGCGCCGCGCGGTTCCAGCGTGGGAAGCGCCACGGCGTGCACGCTTGCCACTTCGATGTTGCGCCGCACCAGCAGCACGTTGCCGTGCCAGCCGATGCTGGCGGGGCGCACCCCGTTGAAATGCCCCGTTGCCACGGCCTTCCACGGGCTGTGCTCGTCCAGCGCCTGCCGCGGGATCACCGCCGCGCGCGTGCCGAAGCGGCGGTCTGCCTCCTGCAAGGCGATGATGTCGGCATCGATCTCGCGCAGCACCGCCAGAATGCGGTCGGGATCGCGGCGGCGATCGAGCCCCACGCCCTTGTGAATGTTATAGCTGGCAAAGGTCAGGCGCATGTGGGGGCCAAGTCCCGATGGCTCCGGTCAGTTCCCGCAGCCATCGCGCACCGTCAGAGGAAATCCTTCAACGTCGTGACGAAGCGGTCGAACTGATCGTGGTGCAGCCAGTGCCCGGCATCTTCGAATTCGATGACGGTGGCATTGCGGAACAGCTTTGCCCGGCCATCTTCCTCCGGATTGCCGACCCATGAGTTCGCGCCGTTCAGCAGCAACGCCGGGCATGTGATCGCGCTCCACAGCTCGTGCTTGCGCTCTGTCGAAATGTCATAGGGATGATCGATATGGACGTAAGGATCGAACTTCCAGGTGAACGATCCGTCCTCGTTGCGGTTGATGCCATGAATCGTCAGGTGCCGCGCCTGTGCGTCGGTGAGGTAGGGGTTTTCCGCGATCATGCGCGCGAAGGCGTCTTCCAGCGAGGGATAACGGCGCGGCAAGCGGCCGGCAGCCTTGCGCTTGTCGGCAATGTAGTCGCGGATACGGCGCGCGAAGGGCACATCCTTCATCCGCAGTTCCCAGTCAACCGGCGGAAAGATACCCTCGATCGCGACCAGCTTGCTCACGTCTTCGGGAAACAGCCCCGCGTACCGGAGCGAGACGTTGGCCCCCATCGAATGTGAGACGATAGTCACTGGCGCAAGATTCAGCTGGTGCACCAGTTGCGCCACGTCATAAACCATGTCCATCACGCGATAATTGCCGTCCGAAACCCATTCGCTGTCGCCATGCCCGCGATGGTCGACCGCGATGACGTGCCAGTCCTCGCGCAGCGCCTCGGCCGTCCAGTCCCAGCTGCGGCAATGATCGCGACCACCGTGGATCAACAGCAGCGGCGGTTTTTCCGCATTGCCCCAATCGACGTAATGCAGCCGCAAGCGCTGGGAAATGAAGGTGTTCGAAGTGGGGCCAAGCAGGTTCATGCCCGCTGAATGCCGCACCTGCGAACAGCTTTCAAGTCAGCGTTCTTTCGTGGCGCTGAAAACTAGGTCCGGATTGCGTTCCTGCTGATAACCGACGTCCCACGAAGACCGTGCCATGAACACCGGATCGCCATCGCGATCTTTGGCCAGGTTCGACATGTTGAAATCGGCAAAACCCTTGAGCAGTTCGGGCGTTCCCTTCAGCCAGCGGGCAGTGTCGAACGGAGATTCCTCCAGCCGCGCTTCCACCTTGTACTCCGCTTCCAGCCGCGAGATCAGCACGTCGAGCTGCAGTTGGCCGACCACGCCGACGATCCACTGCGCGCCGATTTCGGGGTAGAACACCTGGATCACGCCCTCTTCCGAAAGATCGTCCAAGGCCTTGCGCAATTGTTTGGTTTTGGTCGGGTCTTTCAGCGCGACCCGGCGCAGGATTTCGGGGGCGAAGTTCGGCAGCCCGGTAAAGCGCACGTCGTTGCGCTCGGAAAGCGTATCGCCGACGCGCAAGGTGCCGTGGTTGGGAATGCCGATGATGTCGCCGGCCTCCGCCGTATCGGCGATCTCACGGTCTTGGGCGAAGAACAGGATCGGCGAATGCACGGCGATCGGCTTGCCCAGCCCCGAAGGCACCAGCTTCATCCCGCGCCGGAACGTGCCCGAAACCATGCGCATGAAGGCGATGCGATCGCGGTGCTGCGGGTCCATGTTGGCCTGCACCTTGAACACGAAGCCCGTCACTTCGGGAAAATCGGTCTCGATCGTGCCTTTCGAACTTGGCTGCGGGCGTGGCGGTGGCGCGTAACGGGCGATGGCATCGATGAGTTCGGAAACACCGAAGCCCTTGAGCGCGGACCCGAAATAGACCGGAGTCAGGTCGCCGTTCCGATAGGCCTCAAGGTCGAACGACGGATAGCCGCCCTGCGCCAGCTCGATTTCCTCGGCGATATCGTCGGGGATTTGACCTAGGCCATCCTGCACGGGTTCGCGCTTGCCCACGAACTCGCGGCTGTCGCCCTCCGGACGGGCGATGGTGTTGTCGGCAAAGTTCAGCACGCCCTGAAACACGCCGCCCATGCCAACCGGCCACGACATCGGCACCACGTCGAGCGCCAGCG
>DAICYJ010000142.1 GCA_027311705.1 Novosphingobium sp.
GACCGGCCTGAACCTCGCGCTGATCCCGAACGAGCCTCCCAAAATCTGATGCAGACAGACAGCGAAACTGACGGCGCACGGATCGTCGAACTGGAACGCCTGCTGGCAGAGGCGAACGATACTCTGGAGGCCATTCGCAACGGAGAAGTCGATGCGATCGTCGTCGGCGGGGCATCCGGGCAATTCGTCTACACGCTTGAAAATGCCGACAGGCCCTACCGTGTCCTTGTCGAACAGATGAAGGAAGGCGCGGTCACGCTCAACGACGATGGCGTGCTGCTTTATGCCAACCGCAGTTTCGGCGCGCTGGTCGGTCGCCCCGTCGGCAGCTTGATCGGGTCCAGCCTGTTCGATCATTTTGCCGACGCCGGCTCGCTTCGATCCATGCTCTCCGCAGATCGTCCGGCCACGACCGAGGCAAACCTCATCACTGCCAGCGGCGCCCGCGCGCCGGTGAACCTTTCGATGGTCGAACTGCAGGTCGAAAACGGCGCGCAGCGCATGTATTGCAGCATCGTCACCGATCTCACCGAAGTGCGCCGCACGGAAGACGTGTTGCGGCAGGTGCAGAAAATGGACGCGGTGGGCCAGTTGACGGGCGGCGTGGCGCACGATTTCAACAACCTGCTCATGGCGATTTCCAGCAGCCTGTCGATGCTGGAAAAACGCATTCCCGAAGATCCGCAAAGCCGCCGCCTGATCGAGAATGCGCAGCAGGGCGCACAGCGCGGGGCTGCGCTCACCCAGCGCATGCTGGCCTTTGCCCGGCGGCAGGATCTAAAGCCCGAACGGGTTGATGTACCGTCGCTGACACGCGGGATGACCGATCTGGTGCAGCGCACGCTGGGGCCGGCATGGCCGCTCCATCTCGAATTTCCCGAAGCGCTGCCGTCCGTTCTGGCCGATGCCAACCAGCTTGAAATGGCGCTGCTTAATCTGGCAGTGAACGCGCGTGATGCCATGCCCGATGGCGGGGCGATCCGCATATCCGCCGATCATGCCTTCGTCGAAGCGCCGGAAGCCGGGGGCCTCACCACCGGGCGCTATATCCGCCTCAGTGTCACCGACCGTGGCGAGGGCATGGATGCCGAAACGCTGGCGCGCGCGACCGAGCCGTTCTTTACCACCAAGGGCGTGGGCAAGGGCACCGGTTTAGGGCTATCGATGGTGCATGGGCTCGCCAAGCAGCTGGACGGCACGTTCGTTCTGGAAAGCGCGCCGGGGCAGGGGACTACCGCCTCGCTGTGGCTGCCCGCCGCTGAGGAATCGGGAGAAGAAGCCGCCATGTCTGCCCAATCCGCGCCTCCCGTCGCCGAGATTCCGGAGGCCCACAAGCTAAAGGTGCTGGCGGTGGACGACGATGTCCTGATCCGCATGAACATCTGCGCCATGCTGGAAGATATGGGGCACGAAGTGGTCGATGCAGGATCGGGCGAATCCGCTCTGATCCTGCTGGCCGAACACCCGGATGTCGCGTTGATGATCACCGATCAGGCGATGCCGAAGATGACCGGAACCGAGCTGATTGCGCATGTCACGCAGGATAGGCCAAACCTGCCCATCATTCTCGCGACCGGCTATGGCGAATTGCCGACCAGCCTGCAGGCCTGCATCGTCAAGCTCGACAAGCCGTTTTCCGAGGCGCAACTCGCTCGCGCGCTCGATACCGTGATGGCACAAAGCGCAAGCGCAATCTAACCGCGATCCCACGGCGGCGCGGGCAGGAATTCCTCCGAAAGGTATTGCACGAAAGCCTTGACGTGCGGCGGCACGAAATCGCTGCGCGGATAGGCGGCATAGATCGTCACGTTGCTCGCGCCGATGTAGCCGGGCAGCACGCGCACCAACTCGCCTGAACGCAGTTGGTCGGCCACGTCCCATGTCGATCGCAGCGCAACGCCGCCATCCGCCAGCGCCAGTTCGCGCACCACTTCGCTGGAATTTGTGCGCACCCAGCTTGATCCTGAAACGGTGACCATTCCTTCCGGCCCCTCCAGCCGCCACGGCAACTGGCCATGCGCGGCCAGCAGGCGATGGTCTGCCAGCGCGCGCAGGCTTTCGGGCGCACCGGCGCGCGCGATGTAGCCAGGCGAGGCACACAGCACGCGCGTGTTGGGCGCCAGCTTGCGCACCACCAGGTTGCTTTCCGGCATCCGCCCGATCCGGATCGCCAGATCGAACCGAGCGCCCACCAGGTCGACGAATGAATCGTCAAGTTCCAGATCGAGTTCGAGCCGGGGGTAGGCGTCGAGGAATGCGAGCAGACGCGGCGCGATGTGCAGCCGGCCAAAGCTGGTCGGTGCGGAAACGCGCAGCTTGCCGGCCAGCCGGGCGTCGGCATCGGCCACGCTCGCCTCGGCCTCGCGGATGGCGGCAATCGCCGGCATGATCCGTCGGTGCAGCGCTTCGCCGTCCTCGGTGATCGCCAGCCGGCGGGTGGTGCGCTGGATCAGCTTGGTTCCCAGTCGCGCTTCCAGCCGGGCCAGCCGTTTGGAAATCATCGCATTGGAAACGCCGCGATTGCGCGCCACTTCGCTCAGGCTGCCAGCCCGCACAATGGCATCGAACACTTCGTAATCGTCGAGCATGATTTCTTCCGAAACGGAGAAAGTATTTTTTATTCTTTCCGCCTAAAAGTCAATGCGCGGATGGGGTAGTGCCTTGCTGCATGACAGACACGACACTCAATCTCGCCGCCGCCAATCGCATCATCGAGGCGGCACTCGCGCACGGCGCCACGCTCGCTCTCAAGCCACTCAGCGTGGCCGTGCTCGATGCGGGCGGCCACCTGATCGCCTTCGCGCGGCAGGATCGCTCGTCGAACCTGCGTCCGCAGATCGCCATCGGCAAGGCTTCGGGCGCGCTCGACCTCGGCGTATCCTCGCGCAAGATTGCGGACATGGCGGCCGAACGGCCCAGCTTCATCGGCGCTGCGGTGGGCATCGCCCATGCCGGGCTGATCCCGGCGGCGGGCGGCGTGCTGATCCATACTGCGGCGGGTGCGGTGATCGGCGCTGTCGGCGTAACCGGCGACACCTCGGACAACGACGAAGCCTGCGCGCTTCACGGGATTGCGGCCAGCGGCCTGATTGCCGGCCAGTAAGAAAGACAGATCATGGAAACTTATCAGAACCTCGCCGGCCTGCGCGTTGCCGGCGTCCTCGCTGATTTTGTCGCAAACGAAGTCCTGCCCGGCACCGCCCTCGATGCCGCCACTTTCTGGGCCGGAACCGCCGCAATCTTCGACAGATTCACTGGCCGCAACCGCGACCTTTTGGCCCATCGTGACGCATTGCAGGCCAGCATCGACGCC
Organism: Novosphingobium sp.; assembly: GCA_027311705.1. Lineage (GTDB taxonomy): Bacteria > Pseudomonadota > Alphaproteobacteria > Sphingomonadales > Sphingomonadaceae > Novosphingobium. Next base: position 3,314 of record DAICYJ010000142.1, read on the forward strand.
TGGCACGATGCCCGCCGCGATCAGCCGGTCGATGGCGAAGCCTATGCCGCGTTCCTGCGCGAAATCGGCTATCTCGTTCCCGAACCCGCACCGTTCGCCATCTCCACTGCGAACGTCGATGCCGAAGTGGCAAAGCTGGCCGGGCCTCAACTGGTCGTCCCGGTGCTCAACGCCCGCTTCTTGCTGAACGCCGCCAACGCGCGCTGGGGCAGCCTGTATGACGCGCTCTATGGCACCGACGCGCTGCCCGGCACCGCCAAGCCTGGCGGCTATGACGCCGAACGCGGCGCGCAAGTCATCGCCCGCGCCCGTGCCTTCCTCGATTCTGCCGCACCACTCGCCACCGGCAGCTGGACCGAAGCAACCGGCCTTTCCGTTGCTGACGGCGCACTTGTGGTCGCTCAGGGCGAAGGCACCACCACGCTGGCCGATGCCGCCAACTTCGCGGGCTACAACGGCCCGGCTGATGCCCCAACCGCAGTGCTGCTGCGCCACCACGGCCTCCATGCCGAAGTCGTCATCAACCGCGCCCACCCCATCGGCAAGACCGACGCCGCTGGCATTTCCGACGTCGTGCTCGAATCGGCGCTGACCACCATCGTCGATTTCGAGGATTCGGTCGCGGCGGTCGATGGCGAGGACAAGGTTGACGCCTATCGCAACTGGCTGGGCCTGATGCGCGGCGATCTTTCCGCCAGCTTCGACAAGGGCGGCCGCACCGTCACCCGCAGCCTGAATGCCGACCGCACCTTCACCGCGCCAGATGGCACCGCGCTATCGCTGCCGGGCCGCAGCCTGCTGTTCGTGCGCAATGTAGGCCACCTGATGACCACGCCCGCCGTGCTGCTGGCCGATGGCAGCGAAGCGCCCGAAGGCATCCTCGATGCCGTCGTCACCAGCCTGATCGCGTTGCACGATCTGAAGCGGCTGGGCAGCCTGCCCAACAGCCGCGCCGGATCGATGTATATCGTCAAGCCCAAGATGCACGGGCCGGAAGAAGCTGCGCTCACCAACGACCTGTTCGATGCGGTCGAAGACCTGCTCGACCTTTCGCGCCACACCATCAAGGTGGGCGTGATGGACGAGGAAAGGCGCACCTCCGCCAACCTCGCCGCCTGCATCCAGTCGGTGCAGGGCCGCATCGCCTTTATCAACACCGGCTTCCTCGATCGCACCGGCGACGAGATGCACACTTCGATGTGCGCCGGGCCGATGGTCCCCAAGGCGGAGATGAAGGCCAGCGCATGGATTTCGGCCTACGAAGATCGCAACGTCCGCATCGGCCTCGCCTGCGGGTTCGCCGGGCGCGCGCAGATCGGCAAGGGCATGTGGGCCGCGCCAGACCGCATGGGCGCGATGTTGGCGGAAAAGATCGGCCATCCCAAGTCCGGAGCCAACACCGCGTGGGTGCCGAGCCCCACCGCCGCGACGTTGCACGCGCTGCACTACCACGATGTCGATGTAGGTGCCGTTCAGGCGCGTTTAGCGTCCGATCAGGTTCCGCCACTTTCGGCCCTCTTGACCATCCCGCTGGCGCTCGGTCGCAACTGGACGGCAGAGGAAGTCTCGCGTGAACTCGACAACAATGCACAGGGTATCCTAGGCTATGTCGTGCGTTGGGTCGAACAGGGCGTCGGCTGTTCCAAGGTGCCGGATATCAACGACATAGGCCTGATGGAAGACCGCGCGACCCTGCGTATTTCCAGCCAGCACCTCGCCAACTGGTTGCTCCACGGCGTTTGCACGGCGGATCAGGTGGAAGAAACGCTGCGGCGCATGGCGGCCAAGGTCGATGCCCAGAACGCCGGTGACGCCGAATACCGCCCGATGGCCCCCGATTTCGACGCCAGCGTGGCGTTTCAGGCCGGCCGCGCGCTGGTGTTCGAAGGGTTGACCCAGCCCAACGGCTACACCGAACCGCTGCTCCACGCCTATCGCGCCAAGTTCAAGGCGGCGGCGCACAACTGACGGCACCCAACCCTTCTGCATTCCGGTTTATTTGCCAGCGCCCTTACCGTTCTAGGGGCTTGCCCAAACGGGGGCGGAGGGGCCATGCCTTCGGCCGCGGTGGCACAAGCAAGGATGGGTTCGGAAATGAAGCGGGTTTGCAGTTCGGGCATTGCGGCGATGGCGCTTGCGCTGGCGGGATGCGCTGGTCCGGTCGAAACGGTCGCCGGAGCCACTGGCACGGTTCCGCCTCGCCTCGCGGTTGCAATCGTGTCTGCGCCGGACCTCAACGGACCGGGCGCGGTGCAAGCGCGCGTTGCGGTTGCGCGGGCGCTGACCGGGCAGGGCTATGTCATTGATCCCAATGCGCAGGCCCTCGTCACCGTCGGATTGGCGGAGCGCGATGCGGTTGTCGCGATTGGCGCGCCCGCCGGGGGAATTTCGGCGGGCAAAAAGCAACGCCTGCTGCAGAATTGTGCCGACCGGACCCAACGCCTGACGCTCGCCTTCTACGCCGTGCCTGACGCTGAACCGGTGCGCGCCTTTGCCGAGGAACATCATTGTAGCGCCGCACTGGCCGAAAGCCTGCCATCGCTCGCAGCCCGCGCGGTGGACGGGCTGTTGCATCCCGGAGACCCGCGCATCACCTATCGCTTCTCGCGCGATTGAGGATGCTCAGGCTTCGTTTTCCGCCAGCGGCAGGATGATCCGGAACTCCGCTCCAAACCCCGCACGATAGGCATAGGTCGCCTCACCACCGTGGCGCTGCGCGGCGGTTTGTACGAAGGCCAGCCCCAGCCCGGCGGTGCCCGCCCGGTCGGCGGCCCGCCCATCGGCAAACAATGCAAACGGTTTTGCCGCGCGGGCTGGGGGCATCGCCGGGCCGGGTCCGGAAACTTCCAGCATCGCATGTTCATCCGCGATCGTCACCGCCGCGTTGATGGTCGCACCCAGCGGCGCGAACTTCACCGCATTATCCAGCAGGTTCAGCACCGCGCGCAGCAGCAGGCTGCGGTCTCCGTTCACCCACACCTCATCCGGCGCGCACTGCTCGGCCACGCGGATTTTGCGCGCGTGGGCTTGCGGCCAGACCATGTCCGCCGCCTCACGCAACACATCGCACAGGTCCACCGGTTCGGGCTCAATCGGACGTCCCCGCGCCCGCGCCAACTGTACGAAATCGTCGGCCAGCTGCAGCCCGTGGTGCGCGTGGCTGCGGATCTGCGCGATCGCGCGTTCCGTCAGGCCCGGCGTGTTATCCGGCGCGAAACCCTGCGCATCCAGCAGCGACACGATCGCCGCATTGGGCGAGCGCAAGTCGTGCGATAGGAAATGCAGCGTCTCGTCGCGCTCATCGGCCGCCGCCTGAAGCTCGGTCACATCGGCAAAGGTCACGATCCGGTGCCCGTCCGCGATTTCGGCGTCCGCCATCAGCAACGATTGGCCGGCAGGCGAGCGGAACTGCGACACATCGCGCCGGTCGTCACGTTCGAGCCGGCCAATCAGTCCGGCCATTGCCCACCCTTGTGCGGGCACCCCGAACAACCGCTCCGCCGCGTGGTTCGCCAGAATTACCTGACCGTGGCCATCGACGACGCAGATCGCATCGGGCATCTGCTCGACCACGTCGCTGACAAAGCGCCGCAGTTCGCGCACTTGCCCGACCAGTCCCTCCAGCCGTTCCGCTTCGCCCGCGATCGCGTCACCGCGCGGCCGCCGATGGCGAGGAGCCAGCACGACGCCCGGATCGCTCGCCAGCGCGGTCGCCTGTCCCACCACAAAGCGGTTCATCACCGTCAGCCGACGCCATCCCCACAGCGCGTGTACCAGCATCAGCCCGACCAGCATTGCGCCGGGCGGCATCCACAGATGCGCCAACGGCAACAGGGCCACGCTCACCGCAAGGCTGCCCAGCGCCAGCCCGATGGCAATCACGAGGTTGGCGGCGGGGGCGACGCGCAGGAACGCACCCAGCAGCAGCGCCAGCGGCACCATCGAGAACACCGCCATCGCCAAGGGCGGCAGAACCCGGATTTCGTGCCCGCCTAACAGTGTGTTGAGCACATTGGCCTGAATTTCCACGCCGGGCATCAGGCTGCCAGCGGATGAGGGGACCGGATGGTTGTCCCCCATTCCCGCGCCTGAAGCACCGACCATCACGATCTTTCCCGCCAGCAGTTCGGCCGGCACTTCGCCCGCCGCAATCCGCGCAAAGGCAATCCGGTGGAAAGCATCCTGCCCGGCAAAGGCGATGCGAAATCTGGCCATGTCTGGACGGACAAACTTTCCTGGCGTTGCCTTTCGAGCCAGCAGGGTCGGCAATTGCAGGAACGGGCCGCCTTGCGTGTCGATCGCCTGTTCCGCGCCCCGAATTACCCCGTCGTCATCGGGCAGCAACTGCACCACGCCCACCCCGGCGGCTGCCCGCACCAGCACGGGCAGCGGTGGCTCGATCCGCGGCTTTTTCGCCGAAGGTTCTCCGGCAATGGCTGCGGACAGCGTGACCACGCGTGCACGGGCAATGGCGGCGGCAAGGTCTGCGTCGCCATGCCCCGGCTCCACGAACAGAACGTCATAACCAATAGCCGCCGGTCGCGCCTTGGCCAGCACGTCAAACAGCCGCGCGTGTTCCGCCCGGTCCCACGGCCATCGACCGATTTCGGCCAAGCTATTGTCGTCGATCTCAACGATCAGGATGCGGTCGTCGGCTTTCGGGGCAACGAGCGGCAG
>DAICYJ010000027.1 GCA_027311705.1 Novosphingobium sp.
AAGCCCTGCTGTTCGCCAGCGGCGCAGCATCGCGGCAAGGCAGCGTCGAATCCGGCACCACCATCGGCGATGCCAGCCCCGAAGCGCGGGCACGGCGCGGATCGACCGAAACCAATTTTCTCCACTTCGATTGGCTGGGCGATCAGTTCGCGCTGATCGACACCCCAGGCGGCACCGGCTTCGCCGCCGATGGCCTGACCGCGCTGGCCAGCGCCGACATGGCGGTGGTCGTGGTCGACCCCGCGCCCGAACGCGCCGCGCTGGCAGGGCCGATCCTGCGCCGGCTGGACGAGCTGGGCCTGCCGCACGCCATCTTCGTCAACAAGATCGACGGTGCACGGGCGGGTTCGGTGCGCGATGTGATTACAGCGCTCCAGCCGCTCAGCCGCGAACCGCTGGCGCTGCGCCAGTTTCCGATACGGCAGGGCGATCAGGTGACCGGCTTTGTCGATATCGCGCTCGAACGCGCCTGGCGCTATCGTCCCGGCCAGCCTTCCGAACCGGTCGACATCCCCGGCGATCTCGTCGTCCGCGAACAGGATGAACGCCAGCAGCTGCTCGAAACGCTGGCAGATTTCGACGACGACCTGATGGAAGCGCTGGTGATGGATCAGCAGCCCGATCAGGCGGTCGTGCTCGCCGATCTCGCCACCGATACCGCCACCAACAAGCTGGTGCCGGTGCTGTTCGGATCGGCCCTGCAGGATGGCGGCGTGCGCCGCCTGCTCAAATTGCTGCGCCACGAAGCACCGGGGCCGGACGCCGCCGCCGCGCGGCTGGGCATCGCCGGCGGGCCGGCGCTGCATGTGTTCAAGGTGGCGAACGGCGGCGCAATGGGCCGGCTCGCACTGGGCCGCGTTTATGGCGGCACGCTGGCCGAAGGCGACGAAATCGCAGGCGGCCGCACCGGTGCGATCTTCGCCGTGCAGGGCGAAAAAACCGCCAAGCTGGGCCGCGCGGAACCGGGCGATGTGGTCGCCATCGCCAAGCTGGAAGGTGCCCGCGCGGGTGCGGTATTTTCCGCTTCGGGCAATATTGCTGCACCCGAAGTGGCCATGCCATCGCGCAATGCTGCACTCGCCATCCACACGCGTGATCGCAAGGACGACGTCAAGCTCTCCACCGCGCTCCACCGCTTGTGCGAAGAAGACCCCGCGCTGGAATGGATGCAGGACGACGAGAGCCACGAAACCCTGCTGCGGGGTATCAACGACGAACACCTCGCCGTCGTCCTCGCCCGGCTGAAACGCCGATATGGCGTGGACGTCCATTCTGCCCCGCCGCACATCGCCTATCGCGAATCCATCCGCAAACCTTCGGGCGCGCGCGGGCGGCACAAGAAGCAATCGGGCGGCCATGGCCAGTATGGCGATGCGGTGATCGAAATCCGCCCGCTCGATCGCGGCGCGGGCTTCCAGTTCGAAGACCGCATTACCGGCGGCGTCATCCCCAAGCAGTGGATACCCGCGGTCGAGGCCGGCGTGCGCGACGCGCTGATCAAGGGACCGCTCGGCTTCCCGGTCGTCGATGTGGCGGTCACGCTGCTTGATGGCTCGTTCCATTCGGTCGACAGCTCGGAACTCGCCTTCCGCGTGGCGGGCCGCATCGCCATGGCCGAAGCGCTGGAAAAAGCCGCGCCCTACCTGCTCGAACCCGTCACCCGCATCGCCATCGATACGCCCGCCGGCACCGGGTCGAAGGCCGGTTCGGTGCTGTCCAGCCGGCGCGGCCAGATCCTCGGCCTCGCCCCGCATCCCGAATGGGACCGCTGGGAACGGATCGAGGCGACCCTACCCGAAGCGGGCCTGCACGGCCTAGACGCCGAATTGCGCTCGCTCAGCCAAGGCCTCGCCAGCTACGTCGCGGCGTTCGATCATCTGGCGGAACTGGCGGGCAAGCAGGCGGACGAAGTGCTGAAAGCGCAGGCAAAGATCGCTGCTTAGGGGTCAGGCGCGTCGGTAATGCGATACCGCAAGGTTACCGTCCCGTTCGCCGGGACGGTAACCGCCCACAGCGGGTGCCCGTCCTTGCGCCCCAGCTTGGCGGATGGCGTGGCGATCTTCTGCCCGTCCCCGAACTGGATCTTCGCTTCCAGCCGCACCGGCACCGGCCGCGCATTGGTCGCGGTCGCCTCGTAATCGGTCCACCGGTCACCGCTGCCGGTCTGGCTGGTCCGCAGCATCACCCCCGTCGATCGGCTCATGACGATATCCACGTCCTCGCCCACGGCATGGTCGTCCAGCGATCCCTCGCCCACCGGCAGCATCGCGCCATCGTGCGGCTCCATCACCGACACCTGCCCCGCTGGCAAGGCCAGCCCCAGCCCCTCCTCCTTGCGGTTGCGCGTACGCAGCACCTGCCGCACCTCGCTGTCGCCCTCGCCATAAATGTCCGTGCGATAGAATACCGAAACCTTCACCTTCGGCTGGTCGAGCAGCGCGACCTGCTTCTGCGCCATTGCCGCCACCGTGGTCGGCATCGGCACGCGATAGAATTTCAGGTCGCCCAGCGCCTCCTGCGAAACCATCACCGGGGCCTTCATCATCGCGGAATCGCGGCGCTGTGCGGTGACGACAATATCCATCATCGCCCCTTCCATCATCATCGGTGCGGGCGGCGGTGGCGGGGCCATCGGATAAACCTGCTGCGGCATGGCATAGCAGCGGAACACCAGTTCCCCGTCCGGCGCATCCGGCCGGTCATCTCCGCCCTCGCGGTTCACCTTGCCCGCCACCACAGCAGCATCGGCATCGATGAACGAAGTGCTGTCACTGCTCGCCAGCGTCACCCACGCGGTCAGCGCCGCCTGCTTTCCGTCGGCCGACATCCGCGCAACATAGTTCGCCTGCCAGTCGAAACCCCACGCCAGGTAAGCCAGCGTCACCGTCACCCGCGCCGGAGCGGCCGCCTCGGTTTCCACCGACAGCGTCGGCCGCGCCGAAAGCCCCGGCGGCACGCCATCGTAGATCAGGCTTTCATTCAGCGGACCGCAGTTCACCGCCTCAAATCCGGCCTGCGTCTGCACCACCACCCCGCCATCCGGCCCAGACCGGATCACCGCCCGCTCCTCGGTCACCTTGTCGGTATTGTCATGCGTGCGCCGCAAGGTCACCGGCCGACCGAACCCGCGCGCAAACAGGCTGCGGGCCGAAAGCAGATCGGCATCGAGGTTCTTTTCCCGCACTCCGGCGGGCAACCCGGTCACCAGCGCGCTTTCGGGCAGCATACCCGCCGCCACGCCTTCAAAGCGGATGGTCGCCTTCCCAGCCGGCAAATCCACCGTCCGCCGCTCCGTGACGAGGGCATACCCCTCCAGCCAATCGAGATTCAGCGCCTGCGCCGCATCGCGATTGGGCGCGCGATAGACCGTCACCGCCACCCCATCGGGCGCGGACGACGTCACCACCGCCTGCGCCCCGGCACAGGCCGGCACCGCCACCAGCAGAATGAGCGCCCGGCGCAAGGCCCGGCTCAGTAACGCGTGTCGATTTGCGCGGTCAGCACGGTTTCGCCATTGGCGGGAACCGTCACCTGCCACACCCGCTCGTCGGCCGAGCGCTGCTTGCCGGGGATCGATTCCGATGGCACCCGCGTGTCGCTCCACCAGTTGTCGAGGCCCGCCTGCACCACGTCCACCGTCACCGGCACCGGCTTCGCGTTCGTGACAGTGTAGGTCATCGTCGTGCGCCAATAGGTGATCGTGCGATCGACCGTATAGTCGGTCGTCTTCCCGTTCACCGTCACCCGCCACTTGCCGCTGCGCTCCCATTCCTCAGAAGCGATGCGCTCGCGCTTTTCGACCGTGGGCTTCACCTTCACGTCGAACGCCTCGCCCGTCTTCAGCGACAGGTCCGATCCCATCGGCGTGTGTCCGATGGTATTCTCGCCAATGAACTGCGGCTGCCCGCGCGCATCGCGCATATAGACGCGCACCGTGCCGGCGGGCAGCGCATCGCCCAGGCCATCGCCGCGCGCGGTGGAAAAGCGCAGCACGCTGTCCGCGCTCTGCGGCTGGTCCTGTGAACCCATCCAGTCGTTGCGGAACTGATAGCCCTTGCTGGCAGGCGCGCCGTGCACGTCGAGGAACCCAACCTGCTTCTGCTGCGCATTGGCCACGGTAGTGCGCCCTGCAATGGGATAGACATAAAAATCGCCCAGAGATTCCCGCGCCGGGGTCTGCGTGCCCGCCCTCACCAGTTGCGGCGAAACCGGCCGCGGCCGATATCCGCCGCGATTGTCGTTGCCATCGCCCACCGCGCCCGCCACCAGCAGCACGCGCGCCTTGTCGAACGTGGTGCCGCTGTTGTTGGTCAGCGTGATCCAGCCCTGCACGTCGATCTTGCCGGCGGCATCGTCGAACAGCGTGACGTAATCCGCCTTCCAACCGAACCCGCGCGAAAGATAACTGATCGAAACGGGCCGCGACCCACCGTTGTCGGTATCGAGCGTGACCGAAAGCGTCGGCCGTGCCCGCAATCCCGTCGGCAGGCTGGAAAACACGATGCGCGCGCCATAGCTGCCCAGCACCTCGATCCGGTCACCGATCTGCACCACAGTGCCGCCGTTGTTGGCCAGAATCTTCGCCGTCTCGCGCGTTTCCGCACCCGTCGCGGGATTGGTGCGCACCAGCGTCACCGTCTGCCCCACCGCCTTGTCCAGCAGTTTGGCCGGCGAGAGCAGATCGTAGTCGAAGTTCTGTTCGACGATGCCGGTCCCGGCCGCCGAAAGCGTCACCGTCTCGGGCCGGATCGCTGCGGAAACGTCGGGAAATTCCTGCCGGCTGCGGCCTTGCGGCAGGCTCATCTGCCGCACGTCCTGAATCAGCGCGAGGTCGTTGTTATAAATCGTGAGCGCAACCTCGCCCTGAGCGGAAGAGGACGCGGTTTGCGCCGATGCTGCACCTAAGAACGAAAGCGCCAGCAGCGGCAGCGCGGCGATCATGGTTGCGCGTTTCATCGGCCCGTCCCCTGTTCCATTTCGTCGCAACCTAGCTTGCCTTGCGCAAACTGGCCACCGCATGAACGAACCGGTTCGGCGTGTGAAGGCGTGCCCCGCTTAAAGCCCCGCCTCGATCGCAACACGAATGGCTTCCGCGCTGGTGCGCACGCCCAATGCCTTCAGCACGGCGGCGCGGTGCAGCTTCACCGTCCGCTCGCTCAGGCCAAGGTCATAGGCGATCTGCTTGTTCAGCTTCCCCCCCGCGATGCAGCGCAGGATCTCGCGCTGGCGGCGCGACAGCGCATCAACAGCGGTGCGGGCCACGGCTTCCCGGTTTACCTTGGCGACTTCGCCCGGCGCGGTGATTTCCATCTGCGAACCAATGAAGAATTCCAGCACGCCTTCGGCATCGAAGATCGGCGCCACCATCACTGCATTGCGAAACGGCGTGCCGTCCTTGCGATAATTCAGGATGTCGACGATTACTGGCGTTCGCGCGGCAATGCCGGCGCGCAACTGGTCCAGCAGTTCGGGTTCGGTCTCCGGTCCTTTCAGGAACCGGCAATTGCGGCCAATCACTTCTTCGCGCGCAAAACCGGTCAACGACACGAAGGCGCTGTTGCAGGCGACTATCGGATTATCGGGCAACCGGGGGTTGCTCACCACCGATGCCACTGCACTGTCTTCGATCATGGCACCGACAGACATGTTTGCTCCTGATGATTGCGCCGAAACATCCCGCCGCAAGATTTGGTCCTGCCACAGGTTGGGCGACGGCGAAAGAAACAACGTCGGTTCATGCACTGTGCGAAACCGTACCGCCTTGATGCTGCTTGAACCATATCTCACCGGATCGGATAATTTGATCGGGAACTATCCGAAAACCACACGGACCAGCGCGGGAATGCGCGGTTTAGCAGGGGCTTGATAGGTAACCGCAAACCCGCCTTCTACCGAAAAACACCTATCGCGGCGCAGTTGTCGGATTTGCCCGGAATAAACCCGCCAGCCAGCACGTTCTATCGGGGAACCAGGGAGTGAACCATCATGTCGAAGTCAGTCAAAGCCCCAAAGATCTACAAGTTCGTGGTCACTGATGGCGTGGTTACCATGTACGAGCCGGAACACGGCGCGTTTGAGGCCGTGACGCTGGCCGCCAATGAGACGCTGGCCTTCGATCCCGCAACGGGCAACATCACCAAGACCGAAGTGCTCGCCGATCATCTCGACATCGATGTCTTTGCCCCCACGGCAGACACCACCGACGATGCGACGCTTTATACCAAGACTTCAAGCGGCCACAGCGGCCTCGACGGATCGCCGATCAGTTCGGACGACGACCGCGACGACGATGGTTCCATCGATGATAACATTCACGGCGGATCGGGCGATGACGTTGAACACGGTGGCCGCGGCAGCGACCACATGCGTGGCGGATCGGGCAGCGATGACCTTTCCGGCGACGATGGCGACGACAACCTCAACGGCGGCATCGGCGACGACAGCCTGCACGGCGGCAATGGCAACGATCATCTGCTGGGCGGCCACGGCACCGACGACGTGAACGGTGGGTCGGGCGACGATTCTGCCAGTGGCGGCAACGGCGACGACTCCATCCACGGTGACGATGGCGATGACCACGTCAGCGGCGGCAACGGCGCCGACGATCTTTCGGGCGACGACGGCGACGACGACCTCAGCGGCGGCAACGACGATGACTCGCTGCATGGCGGCCACGGCGCCGACGACCTCAGAGGCGGCGCAGGAGACGACCATCTCGAGGGCGGCCACGGCAAGGATGACATTCGCGGCGGACTGGGTGCGGATACGTTCGTGTTCACCACCGATGATTTTGCCGGCGCAACCCGCCAGACAGCCGAACGCATCCGCGATTTCAGCCATGCACAGGGCGACAAGATCGACTTTTCGGGCGTCGATGCCGATAGCCTCACCGATGGCGACCAGGCGTTCAGCTTCATCGGCAATGCCGCCTTCGGCAACCACGCCGGCGAACTGCGCTATGAAATCGTTCGCAGCAACGCGTTCGTCTCTGGCGACACGAACGGCGATGGCGTGGCCGACTTCACAATCCGGCTCGATCATGTCGCCACGCTGGACGTGACCGACTTCGTGCTCTGAACCATTAAACGGGAACGCCGGATTGGCCGGGCGTCGGGAAACCGCCGCCCGGCTTTTTCGTGCGGCCGGCCTTCTTCTGGATGGTGGCCATCCGCCGCGCTTGAGCCAAGCTTCGCCGCGCGGTAGGCTGTGCCGATGGACATGGCCGGCCCGCTCAAGATCAAGGTGCAGTTGCTGTGCGGCGGCGAAGTGGCGATGGGACCGGGCAAGGCGGACCTGCTCGATGCCATTGCAGAGCATGGTTCGATTTCCGCAGCGGCGCGTGCGATGGGCATGAGCTATCGCCGTGCATGGCAGTTGGTCGATATGATGAACCGTTGCTGGGCCGAACCGATCATCGAGACCTCGCCCGGCAGCGCGCGCGGCAAGGGCGCACAGTTGACCGGCTTTGGCGCGGACGTGCTCGGCCGCTATCGAGCGCTGCTGGCCAAACTGGAGTGCGCGGGCGGCGACGGTGACGCTGCGGCGCTATCCACCATGCTGCGCTGCGAACCCCTGCACAGTCAAGCGGATCGCACGGCTGAAATAGAAGCCCCAGACCAAACCGACTGAGAATGCGATTAGACGAGGTTGAGGCTGCTCGCACCCAGTTCGGCGAAATAGCGGCCCATGGCATCGGCCGCTTTCTCGGTCAGCGTGATGAAGGCACGGCGGCGATCGGTCTCGTCGTCCACCCGCTGCAACAGGCCGGCATCGGTCATCTGGCCGATCCAGCGCAGCGCCGTGGTCGGCGGAACTCCCGAAGCGATGCACAATGACGTAACCGAGACGCGCACGTGTTCGACACGCGCGGCAGTGAGATCCAGCAGCATGTCCCACGCCGGATCGGCGAACAGGTCGCCTTCGAAAAAACGAGCGCGCAGCTGACGCTGGCGGATGATCTTGCGCACAAGGCGCGGATCGGGAAGCGGCGGACGGGCGGCCCGCACCAGCCGGTCGGTACCTTCGTCGAGCACGCCTTCCAGCCGCTCGTTGCCGTTCAGGCCCTGTCCGTTACCTTCGAAGCGAAACGGTGAATGCTGGTCGGACGGGCCGTGGCCCGACGAAAGCTGCTCCAGCTTGTGCGCGATCTGCGAAACCTGCTCGGTCAGGCGCAGCAGCGAAAGCCGGTCTTCCTCCGACAGTTCGCGCACCCGGTTGCCGTTGCGCGCCAGCACCCGGCCCAGCGCAATCACGCGATCGGCGCGGCTGGGCGTGACAAGTATCTGGGCGTCCGACTGGTCCAGGCAGCCGAACACGTCATCGAGCGAGCCGATGCTGGTCGACACGACGAGGTGCGATCCGCCCCGCGCCGCGCGCATATCCAGCCGCGCCAGTGCCGCCAGTTCCGCACCGTCGATCACCGGGCAATCGACCAGCACCAGATCGCCCAGCGCGGGCGCGTCATCCGGTGTCAGCAGGCAGGCAAGATCGCTGGTCTGCGCCACGCGCAACCCTGCGGCAGCCGCATCCTCGGCCATTTCGGCCCGCAGATATCCCCGGTCGGCAAAGATGGAAACGGCCAGCGCCGAGCCACCGCGATCATGGCCATGATCGTTGGCTACGCCGTATTCGTACTGCATGGCAGCCTGTCCCATCTCTCGCGAACTCCGTATTTGCACGTATGCGAACAAGAGTGGAACAAAACAGAGTCAGGTCAACCTCAAATGTCTCGGTTTTGGATCAAGGACGTATTTCGATCGGCGTGCCATCGCCTACAAGAGCCCAAATTTCCTCTATTTCTTCGTTAGTCACGGCGATGCAGCCATCGGTCCAATCTCCGGCGATCTGCGCGCCATCATTGCCACCGGGCTGACCGTGGATGAAAATCTGCCCGCCGGCGCTGCGTCCATGCTCTTGCGCAAAGGCCACATCGTCCGAGTCGGGATAGGAAATGTGGAGTGACAGGTGATAGGCGCTTCGGGGGTTGCCGTAGTCGATCACATAGCGGCCTTCGGGCGTACGCTCGTCGCCTTCGAAGCGCTTGGCCCCCACCGGTTCATCGCCCAAGCCGATGCGCCCATAAACCCGGATGACGCGGCCATCGGCATCCAGCAGCGTCAGCCGCCGCGCCGCCTTTTCCACCAGCACATGATCGGCCGGCGGCAACGCACCCACCGGATCGGCCCGCCCCGCCCCCGCCATCATCGCCAGCGCGATGGCAAGGAGCAGGCGGGCCTTCATCGTCAATCGACGTCCATCAATCGACGAACGGATCGCGCACGAGGATCGTATCCTCGCGTTCGGGCGAAGTGCTGACCAGCGCCACCGGCGTTTCGATCAGTTCCTGCACCCGCTGGATATACTTGATCGCCTGCGCCGGCAGATCCGCCCACGAACGCGCGCCGGCGGTGGTGCCCTTCCAGCCTTCCACTTCCTCGTAGATTGGCTCCACATTCGCCTGATCAGCGGAATGGCTGGGGAAATAGTCGAGGATCTTGGTCTTGCCGTCCGCACCGCGCAGGCGATAGCCGGTGCAGATCTTCACCACGTCGAACCCATCCAGCACGTCAAGCTTGGTCAGCGCGATGCCGGTCACGCCCGAAATCGCGCAGGACTGGCGCACCAGCACCGCATCGAACCAGCCGCAGCGACGCTTGCGCCCGGTAACCGTGCCGAATTCATGCCCGCGCTCGCCCAGCCGCTGGCCGGTTTCGTCTTCCAGTTCGGTCGGGAACGGTCCGGAGCCGACGCGGGTGGTATAGGCCTTGACGATGCCGAGCACGAAACCGGTGGAATTGGGGCCAAGCCCCGAACCCGAAGCTGCGGTGCCCGATACCGTGTTCGACGACGTTACGAACGGATAAGTGCCGTGATCGACATCGAGCAGCACGCCCTGCGCGCCTTCGAACAGGATGCGGTCGCCGCGCTTCTTGGCGGCGTTGAGCGTCAGCCACACTGG
>DAICYJ010000040.1 GCA_027311705.1 Novosphingobium sp.
GACTTCGTGTTCCCGATGATGCGCGCCAACGCCCGCTACGAGGGTGACTATCTGCTCGGCACCTCGATCGCCCGTCCGCTGATTTCGAAGCGTCTGGTCGAGATCGCCCACGCCACCGGCGCCGATGCCGTGGCGCATGGCGCGACCGGCAAGGGCAACGATCAGGTCCGCTTCGAACTTTCCGCCTATGCGCTCGATCCCAATATCAAGGTGATTGCGCCGTGGCGCGAATGGGATCTGGCCAGCCGCACCGCGTTGATCGCGTGGGCCGAAATGCACCAGATTCCGGTGCCAACGGACAAGCGCGGCGAAAGCCCGTTCAGCACCGACGCCAACCTGCTCCACACATCGTCGGAAGGCAAAGTGCTGGAAAATCCGTGGGATGAAACCCCGGACTATGTCTACTCGCGCACCGTGAACCCGGAAGACGCACCGGACGAGCCCGAATACATCACCATTGATTTCGACAAGGGCGACGGCACGGCGCTGAATGGCGAGGCGATGAGCCCCGCCACCCTGCTCGCCGCGCTGAACGAGCTTGGCCGCAAGCACGGCATCGGCCGGCTGGACCTCGTCGAGAACCGCTTCGTGGGCATGAAAAGCCGGGGCATGTACGAGACGCCGGGCGGCGAGATCTATGCCCGCGCGCATCGCGGCATTGAATCCATCACGCTCGATCGGGGTGCCGCGCACCTGAAGGACGAGCTGATGCCCAAATATGCCGAGCTGATCTACAACGGCTTCTGGTTTTCGCCGGAACGCGAGATGTTGCAGGCAGCGATTGATCTCAGCCAGGAACGCGTCAACGGCACCGTCCGGCTCAAGCTTTACAAGGGCATGGCCTCGGTTGTCGGGCGCAAATCGGACGACAGCCTGTACTCGGAACGCCACGTGACGTTCGAGGACGACGCCGGTGCCTATGATCAGAAGGATGCGGCGGGCTTCATCAAACTCAATGCCTTGCGGTTGCGTCTCCTGGCCCAGCGCGATCGCTGATCCGGCGGCGCGATTCGCGCCGTTTCCGTACTTGTCCACCGGGAAACGCGCGAGCTGTGGATAACTCGTGCGATTTCTGCTTGCGCGACTCACCCGTTGAGAGCAGCTTTGTCTTGTCGAGACGGGAAAATCACTTCAAGATCACGGCCCAAACCTTTGATCTAGAATGAAATTTTTCTTCCTCGCACCGGTCCTGAAAGTTTGTCGTGTAACCGGTTTGGAACAGCGCGCAGGTGCTTTTCCGAACGCAGGCCAGCACATCTCGATGCGCCGGTTCGGTGGCCTGAAGGCGACCCGAAGTGCACCTGACGTGACGCGGGCCTGGCCCGATCGCCGCAGAATGATGCACAAGGGCAACCTTCAGGGCACCAGACCCTTCCCCCTCGCGGGAATCCGTCCGACGGCGCCGAACGGCGCGAACGATCGGGAGCGGTGTCCGGGGACGAACGGAAGGACCAACGCCCGCAGGTGGCCACAAGGCCGCCGCAACGGGAGCAGCGCTTCCCGTCCCTTGAAAAAGGACGGGGCCTCAGCGCCGCAGGAACGAGTGCGACCGGCTGCATCTGCGTCTCTCCACGGGGCGAACGCAGGCAAGGCAGGACGCGGCCAGGGGCTTCGTGCCCCGAAAGGCATCGTGGTGGCGGCAAAACGGTCAGCAAGCGCAGCAACCGCCTGCAGAATGCGGACGGCAGTGGGGGATGGCAGCGATGCCGTCCCCCATTTGCGTTTCGTCAGATGGCAACCGGCAGGCCCGCCATCCGTCTCGCGCGCGCCGCAGACCGGCTGCTCGCTTCTATTGCTTGGCCAACTGACCGCGAATCGCACCCTTGGGGAAATCGGCCGTGTGGATGTTGACATAGAAGGCAGCCGGATCGTCCACGATGGGCTTGAGCTTGGCCGGCTCCATCGCAATGCACTGGTCGCTGCCCTTGCCGGTCAACGCGATCGTCACCACCGGCGGCCCTTCGACCCCGGCTGCGCCGGCATGAACGTGCGCCATGGTCGGCGCGGCGATCCCCTCACCCCACAGCGTGTAGCAGAAGTCACCCGTCGCGGCGTCGACTTCGGCCCGGAACCCGCCGGCGCCGTCGCTGTCTCCCCCCGCTGGCTCATTCAATCCCGCAAGCGTGGCGGAAAGCACCACCGGCGCGGCGCAGGCCGGCGTTGCAAACAATACCATCACCAGCGCGGCGGCTGGCAGCATCGATGTGCGCATCACCTTTCTCCCAAGCATGGCGAGCCCGGATACGGATACTGCCTGTCCAAGCTCCGCTGCAGAATACGCCTCAGCCGCCCGTCAAGCCAGCCCTTCCGGCACTTCCGGATACCGTGTCGCCACATCGCCCAGCGCGGCCTTCAGCGGATCGAGCCACGGTTCGAAATGCCGCCAGTGATCCACGCCGTCGGTGAAGATCGGCTGGCGCACCTGTTCCGAACTCGCCGTCCGCACGGCGCGGGTGTTGCGGTGGAATTCGAGGCACGCGGGTTCGAACGGCAGGCCAAGGTAATCGAGCAGGCGGCGCACCTCCGCTTCCGTATCCGCCACCATCCGCTCGTAGATGACCCGGTGTACCGCCCTTGGCGCGGCGACATCATAGGCCGCCATCAGGCCGACATAATCGCGGTAGTACCGCCCGATATCGTCCAGATCATAGGTAAAAGTCTGCCCGCGCGCAAAATGCTGCTTCCAGCCTGAAAGGCAGCATGAAAGCGGGTGCCGCCGCGCATCGACGATCTTCGCGTTCGGCAGGATCAGCTTGATCAGGCCCACGTGCTGCCAATTGTTCGGCATCTTGTCGACGAACAGCGGCCGGTCTGTCTGGCGGTGAACCCGCGTCAATGCGATATATTCCTCGCCCAGTCGCAGCCGGTCTGCCGGGGTGAGCGAGGCGACCATGGCGGCAAAATCCGGAAACTCGCCCTCGTCCACCCGTGATTGCAGGCGGCCGGCGATCATCATCATTTCGGGCAATTCCATCGTGCCTTCCACCTGGGAATGACTGGCCAGGATCTGTTCGACCAACGTTGAGCCCGAACGCGGCAGGCCGACCACGAAAATCGGATCGCGCGCAGGGCATCCGCCCGGCCCCATCGCGCCAATGAACGCGCTGCTGAACGTCGCCGCCATCGCCGCTGCCTCGGCCGAAAAATCGGCGGCATCGTGCGCCACCATCGTGCGGCGCAGGCGATTTCCGCGATCGTAGTGCGCAAAGGCCGCAGCATAATCGCCGGCGTCCTCCAGCGCCTTGCCCAGCGAGAAATGCAGGTGGAACACGTCCTCCGCCCGCTTCGCCCGCTCAGGTTCCAGCACCGCCAGCGCGCGCTCCATCGCGGCGATATCGTCCGGCCCAAGTTTCACCGTTTTCAGGTTGGCAAGGCTCCACCACGCCTCGCCCATCGTCGGCTGGCGGCTCACCGCCTGGCGGTAGGCGTCGATTGCCTCCCCCTGCCGACCCAGCGTTTTCAGTACGTGACCCAGATTCTGCCACACCTGCGGCTGGTGCGGCATCTGCGCCAGCAAACGCTGGTAAATCGCGCCCGCTCGCTCCTGATCCCCCAGCCTCACCAGCACCGACGCCAGAAGCAGGTCGTGGCCGGGGCTTTTCACCGGCGATCCCGCCAGAAACTCCACATGCTCCAGCGCGTCGGTCAGCCGGTTGGTCTGCAGCAGCAGCCGGATCATGAAATCGCGCGCCAGATCGAAACCGGGTGCCAGTTCCAGCGCGCGTGCCACCAGCGCCAGCGCCCCGGACATATCTCCGCGCCGCCAGTGCACCTCACCCAGCATGCGCGTGCCCACCGGATCGGCCGGCAGTGCCGCCAGTCGCGCCCGCAATATGGCTTCGCTCTCATCCAGTCGCGCGTCGTTCATCGCGACCGCAGCTTCCAGCAGTTGCGGATCGCGCGAACTGGCGTGCACGCCCGAAAGATCGGCATGCCAGGCATCGTCATGCCGCCCGGCCCTGCGCAAGGCTGCGGCCAGCAGGAACCAGTTGGCCGCAACACCCGGCTGCCGGCGCAACATGTTTTCCAGCTGCGTGATGCCCTGCCCGCTGCTCGCGGCGTTGCTTGTGGCGACGTTCATTGCAGACCCCGAATTCATTTCGCACCTGCATCATGAAACCGATTGCGCCAGCGCACAACCGCAGCATCAAAAAGGGCGGCGCTGCTTGCTGACAAGGATGTTGACTCCTTATCGCAGTGCAGCATTATGAAACTTGGACGACCGTCATGTTTACTAAGAGACACCGGCCGTCCGGGGGACAGTAAGTCAGTTCGATCATGCCGCGCACCTTGCACGGCAGGCTGGAAAGCATCCGTGCTTCCGGTCGCGGGGAAGTTTTGTGCCTCGCTTGCACGGACCGGCATTTGCGTTGGCAACTTTGTTGCGGCGCGAAATGGGGACTGTCCCCGCACTGGGAGCGGACGAACCTTTGAAGGCAGTGTTTTCAGGCTGGGGAGTTCAAGTGATGAAAAACAATTCAGGTCGCAAATCACGGTTCATGCACGCGCTTGGCGCCACCACCATTCTCGCCGGGCTTGCTTTTCCGGTCATCGCATCGGCACAGGAAGTCGCCCCGGCAGCCGAACCCGCGATGGAAGCCGCCGATGGCGGAGGCCTCACGGAAATCGTCGTCACCGCCACGCGCAAGGCTGAAAGCGTGCAGAAGGTGCCGATCTCGATGCAGGCGCTCGATATGGGCAAGCTGGAGGAACGACAGGTCAAGGGCCTCAGCGATTTCGCCGCCCTGCTCCCCTCGGTTTCGTTCGATGGCTTGGGCCCAGGCCGCCAGACCACCTATTTCCGCGGCATCGTGCCCGCCGGCGGCAACTATGCCTCGGTCGGCTATTACCTCGATGATATCCCCATCACCGGCACCGGTTCGCCCGACATCCATATCTACGACATGGAGCGTATTGAGGCCCTCTCCGGCCCGCAAGGCACGCTGTATGGTGCAGGCTCGCTGGCCGGCACGATCCGCCTGATCACCGCCAAGCCCAAGATCGGCAAATTCGAATTCGGCGCCGACCTCGAAGGCAACAAATACGGCAAGGGCGCTTACGGCGGCGGCATCAATTCCTATATCAATGTACCCGTCAGCGATACGCTGGCCGTGCGTGCCATGGGCTATTACCGCCACGATGGCGGCTATGTCGACAACACGCCCAACAACGGCAAGTTCGCCGATGGCGTCTGCTTCTCTCAAAAGCTCCCTGCCGGTTGCTCCTCCACCCTGAACTTGGGCGACAACAACCCGGCAACATCATTCACCCTCGACAATTCCGCGCTCGCCAAGAAAGACTACAACACAATCTACGAATTCGGTGGGCGCCTTTCGGTCTTGTGGGAACCGGCCGATGGCTGGTCGATCACGCCGCAGATCACCGCACAGCGCCAGACGTCCTACGGCTACTTCGGCTTTGATCCGAACGTCGGCGATCTTCAGGTCCATGATTACGATCTGACCCGTCAGGACGACAAATGGGCACAGGCCCAGATGACCATCCACGGCCACATCGGAGATTGGGACATTGTTTCGGCCACGGGCTACTTCAAGCGCAAGACCGACCTGCGCAACGACTACACCTACTACACCGTCACCTATGACGGCTTTGGCGCAGGTTACGAAAGCTACCTGCAGTTCTTCGACAAATCGGGCTGTACTGGTTCGGGCGTCACGCTGAAGTGCAACAAGCTGCTCAACCCGACGCAGTACTTCCACGGCAACACGCATCGCGACAAGTTCACGCAGGAACTGCGGCTGACCACGCCCAAGACCTGGCCCTTCGACGTGACCGTCGGCGGTTTCTATCAGCGCCAGAAGCAGGAAAACAACACCTACTACGCCATCCACGGTCTCGATCAGATCGTGGGTTATACCGGGGCCGGCGGTGGCGATAGCAACCCGGAGGGCTTCGGCATTCCCGAATCCCAAGGCGGCACGATGGTGCTCGGCTCGCCGGCGGTGAAGCAGGATGGCTTCTACATCACGGAAACCGATCAACTTTATCATGACGAGGCGGTGTTTGCCGAAGCGCACTATAACATAACGCCAACCTTGAAGGTGACCGGTGGCATTCGCTACTTCTGGACCGATTATGAAATCACCGGGTTTGCGGGCGTTGCCTCCTCGGCCCTGAACCCCCCGGCCATCTATTTGCCCAGCCTTGATGATCCAGATTACGAGGGGGGCTGCCCCTTGCCACTGCCGGATGAACGGCTGCAGTGCCGCAACATCAACCGCCTCGATGCCAACAGCATCGGGCGATACAAGGAAAAGGGCGAGACCCACAAGGTCGCGGTCGACTGGCAGATCGCGCCGGACAAGATGATCTACGCCAACTACTCTACCGGTTTCCGTCCTGGTGGCTACAATCGCCCGCTTCGTATCCGCGCGACACCGACCACACCATCATTCATCGCTGCGGCTCCCTCCTTCAAATCGGAAACGCTCACCAACTACGAAATCGGTGTGAAAACGACATGGAACAATATGTTCCGCTTCAACGCCTCTATCTACCTCGAAAAGTGGAACAACATTCAATACGGGGTGGTCGTGGCAGGGGCCCAGGGCGCTGGCTATACCGGCAATGCCGGCAAGGCCGAAGTCAAAGGCATCGAATACGATGCGGACCTGAAGCTGGGCAAGGTAACAATTTCCAGCTCCGGCGCTTTCAACGACGGCAAGCTGACCGGCGATTTCTGTAACTTCAAGGCAGATTCCGTAACGGGTTCAATCATCCAGCTCCCGACATGCGCTCCGAAAACCGACGCCGGCGGCAATATCGACACGTCCTCGATCGCGGCGACTGATGGAACTCGGCTGCCTCGTCAGCCGAAGTTCAAGGGCACCACGTCGATCCGCTACGATACCGAATTCGGCGCGGCAAAGGCCTATTTCCAGGCCGCGATGCTTTACCAGAGCAGCGCGACACAGGATCTCAACGTCGACGACAACAACCGTCTGGTCTGCTCCGCGCAGTTTGAGGCGGGCACTCTGGGCAACAAGGTCTGCACCACGCCCGGCTTCGTCAGCTTCGATTTCGCTGCGGGTGTGAAGAAGGACAATATCTCGCTCGATATCTTCCTGCAGAACGCGTTCGACAAGCGCGGCGAGTTGACGCGCAACACCTTCTGCTCGATCACCTTCTGCGCAGGTTCGGCGCGCACCTTCACGATCAAGCCGCAGTTCTTCGGCATCCGGATGGGCTACAAATATTGAGTTAAGCCGAACCACCCCGACTTGAAATCATGCCTCCCGCTGCCCCGGCTGCGGGAGGTATTTTTTTGTTGGAGCTGCAAAGGCCATCGGCCTAGCCGTCGGCGGCCAGTCGCAATCGTGCACAGGCTCTCCCCGTACGCGGGAGCATTTGCGCATGATTACTAACAATTATTCGTCACCCTGAACTCGTTTCAGGGTCCATTTTCGGTTTGCACGGAGCGTTCAAGCTGAAGGCCTTTCGCTTCCACATGGCGGCTCACCGGAAAGTTCCGCGTTTGCGGAGAAATGGACCCTGAAACAAGCTCAGGGTGACGAAAATGCGGAAGAGTGAGGCCCAATGCGATCCCGTACCAAACCGGCTGTCCTACACGACCAACCCCTGCCATGCCTTCCGCAACGCTCTTTGAAATCGTCGATCCGTCACCCAAAAAGCGCGCACGGGGAATCTGTCACCATCATTTCGGCAAATTATTGATAAACATAGATAAAATTGCCATAAAAAAGGTTACACGGTGTAACCTCTGTCACCTTTTTTTCCAACAGGTTCAGCCGGTGCCGCCGCGGTCCATGGCGATACAATATGCCATGTTATCAATCATCTCGGCCAGCAGCGCCGCCCCGCGCAGCCCGGTCTCGGCAGCCACCCGGGCCGCAAACCCTGTCACCTGCGCCGTCGCAAAGCTCACGCCATGCAGGTTGCGCCGCTGCGGCACGCCGGGGATCGGACGCGGATGCCCGGAAGCGACCAGCGTCCCATTTTCGACGCGATATTGTTCACGCCGAATATCCCAGTCCAGCGCCACCGGCAGCACGCCATCCAGCATCCCCGGCCAGCACGGTTGCTCTTCGCTGGCCGCGCGGGGTGCAACGACCAGCGAGTCCCCCGCCGCAGCAATCGCTGCAGCAAAATGCGCCGCATGGGCGGGATTGGTGGTGCCAAGGCTCAGGTTGATGAGCGCCGCGCCCTGCTCCGCGCTCCACGCAATCGCCCGGATCAGCGCGCGTGGGCTGGCCCGCAAGCCATCGTGAAACACCCGCACCGGCAGGATCTGCGCACCCGGTGCCTTTTCCTGAAGTGCGGCGGTAACCGCAGTCCCGTGGCCCAGCCGGTCGATCGTCGATGCCGCACCATCCAGGATCGTGCCGTCCGCCATCACCGCAACGCCCGGAAGCAACCGGCCGGCCATAATATGCGGATGTTCGGGATGCACCCCGCTGTCGATCACGGCGATCAGCAGCGCGGCGGGTTCAGGCTGGTTCATGCGCTCGTTGTGCCACCGTCGCCCGCCCCGCGCCAAGCGTGACGACCATGTCCGCCGCCGCTGCCAGCGCGGGCTTGTGCGTAATCACGATCAGCGTCGCGTCGGGCAACGCCGCGCGCAGCCCTTCTGCCACACGCCGTTCGGTCTCGGCATCCAGCGCGGCGGTTGGCTCGTCGAGCACCAGCACATCGGGCTTGCGCAGCAGCGCGCGGGCCAGCGCAATGCGTTGCCGCTCCCCGGCCGAAAGCGCGAGGCCGCGCTCGCCCACCGGCGTGCCAAGGCCTTGCGGCAACCGGGCGAGCAACGGAGCAAGCCCAGCGTCTCGGGCGGCGGACTGGATCTGCACAGCGGTCGCATCCGGCACCGCAAAAGCGATGTTGGCGGCCATCGTGTCGTTGAACAAATAGGGCGATTGATCGACCAGCAGCACTTCGCGGCGCAAGTCCGCCAGCTTCAGGTCGCGCAAGTCCTCACCGTCGATCAGGATGCGGCCCTGTTGCGGATCGAGGAAGCGGACGAGCAGGTCGGCCATCGTGGATTTGCCCGCACCGCTTTCGCCCAGAATGGCGCAAAAGCAACCCGCCGGAATGAACAGGTCGACGCCCGCCAGCACTGCATCGCGGTCGTGGCGGAAGTGCACATTCTCGAAGGTAATCCCCTCGCGCACCACTGC
>DAICYJ010000047.1 GCA_027311705.1 Novosphingobium sp.
CTGCGGTTTCTCCGGTGCTGGTCAGCGTTTCGTCCTGCGGCTAGAGCGGCTGCATGGATGCGGGCGTGGCGGAATGGTAGACGCCGGGGACTTAAAATCCCTTGAGCTTTGCTCGTGCGGGTTCGAGTCCCGCCGTCCGCACCAGACCCGGTCTTTAAGCGTGGCAAAGCACTGCGACGGCTCCGCACTGCAACGAATGCACCCACCCGAAATTTTAATGGAATAAGCCTGCACCCCGGATCGTTCATCAGACGCAGAGACTATTGGGGCGTTTTCCGCTGCCATTGGCATCCATCGGGGTAACATTTCATGGCCATCTTCAAAGGCACGTCGAAAGCCGAAACGCTGAAAGGCAGCGAACTGGCGGATACGATCAAGGCCGGTGCCGGCGACGATATCCTGAACGGGCTGGGCGACAACGACGTGCTGGATGGCGGCACGGGTGCCGATGCCATGGCCGGCGGGGCGGGCAACGACGTCTATATCGTCGACAATATCGGCGACACCACCATCGAAAGCCTTGGCGCCGGGATCGACACGGTCAAAGCGCGCATCAGCTTTACCCTGGCGGCCAACATCGAAAAACTGTCGCTGACCGGCAGCGCCGCAATCAACGGCACGGGCAACGATCTTGCCAATGCCATCACCGGCAATGCCGCGGCCAATGTGCTGACCGGACTGGGCGGCAACGACACGCTGAACGGCGGGCTGGGCGCGGACACGATGAACGGCGGCGTGGGCAACGACACTTATATTGTCGACAACGCCGGCGACAGGATCGTCGAAGCCATCGGTCAGGGCGTCGACACGGTCAAATCCGGCATCTCGCAGATCCTCGCGGCTAATGTTGACAAGTTGCTGCTGACCGGGTCAGCAGCGGTGAACGGCACCGGCAACAGCATTGCCAACACTCTGACCGGCAACGATGCGGCCAACATCCTCGACGGAGGGGGCGGCGCTGATACGCTGCTGGGCGGTGGCGGGGCGGACCGTCTGATCGGTGGCGGCGGCATGGACACCGTGACCGGCGGCGCGGGTGCCGACATGTTCGTGTTTACGCTGGATGGTATCGCCAGCCGGTCATCGAGCGGCGCAGATACGATCGTCGACTTCACCGCCGGCGACAAGATCGACATTAGCGCCATCGACGCGCAAGTGCAGGCCAGCGGTTATGGCCAACCCGGCGACCAGTCGTTCGTGTTCATCGGCCAAAACCGCCTGCACAACCACACGGGCGGTGAGCTGCGGTATGAAATTACCGGAGGGAATACATACGTTTACGGCGAATTCAACGGCGATACCAATGCCGATTTCTGTATCAAGCTGACGGGCGTCCACACGCTTTCGGCCGCTGACTTCGTACTTTAGCGCATATCCGCCAGACGAGTCTGGCATGATGAGGGTTCCAATGATGCTGCATCGCATTTCGCGCGCGCTGGGCGGCGCTGTTTTCGGCCTTTTGGCGACCATCGCCGTTGCTGGCCCTGCCTACGCCGGCCCCGCCGCGCTCGACCTTGGCGCGTATCGTGGGAAGGTCGTGCTCGTCGATTTCTGGGCATCGTGGTGCGGGCCGTGCAAGCAATCATTCCCGTTCATGCAGGGCCTTGCCGCGCGGCATCCGGCGGACGATCTGGTGGTGCTGACGGTGAACGTCGATCGTCAGCGGCCACAGGCCGACGCTTTCCTGCGGCAGGTGCGCAGCACGCTGCCGGTGGTTTGGGACCAGCAGGGCGATATCGCCAGGACGTGGAAAGTGGCGGATATGCCGACATCATTGGTGTTCGGCCGCGACGGCAAGATGCGCTTTCGCCATCAGGGCTTTTTCCCCGGAAAGACCGCCGAATACGAAGCCCATATCGCGCAATTGCTGCGCGAACGTTGAGAGGATGCCCATGCGCTTTCGGATAGCCGCGCTTGCCGGGCTGATCGCCGCCGCTCCGCTGGGCGGGTGCGCGCATGTGGGCGCGCAGCCGTGGGAGCGCGACGTGCTGGCGCGCCAATCGATGCAACTGGGCCGTGAGCCGGGCATCCTGGCCTTTCAGGAGCACACCTATTTCAGCAAGGAAGCGGCATCCGGCGGGCGCAGTTTCGATGGCGGAGGCTGCGGGTGCAATTGAAACCCGGCGCTGTCGCGGCCACGCTGGGCGCGCTGGCAGCCGGCCTGCTGGGTGCGGGAACCGCAGCGGCGCAAGAAGCCCCACTTCATGTACCCAACGCCTATAACGACACTGCGAGCGAGCCGGGAACGCTGACGGCGGATACGGCGATACTCGTCTATCAGGAAGACAATGACCGCGTGCGTGCGATCGAGGCTGAGGCAAGCCTGACGTGGAACGATGCCAACGGATCAGTCTTCAGCGGCAAGTTCACGTATGATTCGCTGACCGGCGCGACGCCGAACGGTGCGATCCGATCTGTC
Organism: Novosphingobium sp.; assembly: GCA_027311705.1. Lineage (GTDB taxonomy): Bacteria > Pseudomonadota > Alphaproteobacteria > Sphingomonadales > Sphingomonadaceae > Novosphingobium. The sequence goes on from DAICYJ010000047.1 coordinate 2,420, forward strand.
AAACCGCAGCGGTTCCAGCCGCCGTCGCAGCCTGCCGATGCTGAAACGGGTGCTTCGGGCACGTACATCACCCCGGCGCGTGAACTGCCGGTCGATCGCGGGTTCAAGGATCATCGCGAGGCGGTGGACATCGGCGCGACGCTGCCGGTGGCCGAAGGGCTGAAGCTGAGCGTGGGCGGCGCGTTATCCAACGAGACCGATTATACCTCGCATTCCGTGCGCATCGGGCTGGCCAAGGATCTGAACCAGAAGAACACCACCTTGTCGCTGGGCTTCAACTACGAGCGCGACCGGTCTGCGCCCTTTACCGGCGTTCCGCAGCCGCTGGGCGACATGGGCAGCCAGCTGATCGGGCGGGCAAGGTTGAAGCAGGTGTACAGCCTGATCGCAGGGGTGACGCAAGTGCTGACGCCCAACTGGCTGGTGCAGTTGAACTACAGCTATGGCCACAGCGCGGGCTATCACACCGACCCGTACAAGCTGATCTCGCTGGTCGATGGGTTTACCGGCGATCCGTTTTTCTCGATCTATGAAAAGCGCCCCAGTGAGCGCAACCGGCACAGCATTTATGCCGGATCGAAGCTGGCGCTAGGTTCCTATGTCACCGATGCTTCGGTGCGCTGGTACCGTGACAGCTGGAACATCTCGGCCTGGACCGTCTCGCTCTCCGAGCATGTGCCAGTGGGCCGCAGTCTGTATCTGGAACCCGAAGTGCGCTGGTATCACCAGACGGCGGCGGACTTCTTCCGGCCCTATCTGCTGATCGAAGATGCCTTGCCCGACCATGCCAGTGCGGATTCGCGGCTGGGCCGGTTCGGCGCGTGGACGCTGGGCGTGAAGGGCGGCGCAAAGCTGACATCGCGGATCGAGCTTTACGGCGCGGCGGAACGTTACTGGCAGTATGGCCGGCATTTCGACCGCAGCCTGCCGGGCAATCTGGCGACGACAGACCTGTTTGCGGGATCGAAATCTTTCAGCCTGATCGCTGGTGTGCGGATGAAATTCCACTGACGGGCACCGTCCACAACCACCGGTTTTCCGCGATGGCATCACCCTGCGAAGTGCAGGTCGAAGGTGGCGCGCCCGAACTGGCGGCGGCACTGGGTGCCATCGGAGAAGCCGAAGCGCGGCGGATCGAGGCGAAGTACACCCGCTATCGCCCTGAAGGCATCGTTCACCAGATCAACACCGCGCAAGGTGCGGCAGTGGAGGTTGACGAGGAAACCGCCGGGCTGATCGACTATGCCGCGCAAGTCCATGCGCTGAGCGAGGGGCGTTTCGACGTGACATCGGGCGTGTTGCGCCGGGTGTGGACGTTCGACGGTTCGGACCGGGTGCCATCGCGTGCCGCTGTCGGCAAAGTGCTGGCGCTGGTGGGGTGGGGCAAGGTCAGGTGGGAGAACCGCACGATCACGATGCCTGCCGGCATGGAGATCGACCTGGGCGGCATCTGCAAGGAATATGCGGTCGACCGCGCGGCGCAGGCGATCATGCGCGAGAGCGACTTGCCGGTGCTGGTCAATTTTGGCGGCGATTTGCGCACCACGCGCGCCAAGGCCGGGGGGCGGTGGCAGATCGCCATCGAATCGCTCGATCCCGCGAGGACGACCGGCGGCGTGCTGGGCATCGGCGAAGGCGCGATTGCCACCAGCGGCGACGCGCGGCGGTTCCTGCTGCGCAAGGGGCGACGCTACAGCCACATCCTCGATCCGCGCACCGGTTTTCCGGTGGAAGGCCCGCCGCGGTCGGTCACGGTGGCGGCGAATACGTGCCTGCAGGCGGGCACGCTATCCACGCTGGCGATGCTGAAGGGCAAGGACGCCGAACTCTTCCTGAAAAACGAAGGCGTGGAGGCCTGGGTGCACTGGTAATCGGCACCAATCGCCATGAACGCGCTGCTTAAAGAACAGTAACTCCGTGGAAAGATATTCTGCGTTATGATTGTCCCCGCCGGGCTCGTGCGCGTCCGGCCAGAGGAGGTTGCGCATCAGGGGAACGGGCTTGGCCCAGAGACACGAACCGCCGGGCCAGCCCCCGGTGCAGAGCAGGCAGGAGCAGGACGCGGATCAGCGCGCCGCGCCCCGCTTTACCCTGCTGATTCGTGTCGCCAAACTGATCGCCGACGGGCGCGAATACTTGTGCATCATCCGCGATGCATCGGCCACGGGTGTAAAGGCGCGACTGTTCACTCCCCTGCCCGATCACGAGGACCTGCTGATCGAGCTGGCCAACGGCGACCGTATTCCCATCACGCTGATGTGGAAGGAAGACGATTACGCCGGATTTCGGTTCGACCAGCCAATCGCGATCGAACGCCTGCTCGACGAAAATGCTGGCGGGCTGCCGCGCCGGCAGGTGCGGCTGCGCATCGCGCTCGACGCCATCCTGCATTCGGGCGGCGAAGCGGCACGGATCGGCTTTCAGGACATTTCGCAGCAGGGCGCCTGCATCGAAAGCGAAAAGTGGCTGCTGATGAACGAACTGGTGCGGATCGAAACCGGCATCATGCCGCCGATCTATGCCAAAGTGCGCTGGCGCAGCCATCCCCGCTATGGCCTGTTGTTCGAACGCACGTTCAAGCTGGACGAACTCGCCCGCATTTCGGCCCCGCTGCAACTGGGGCAGGCATTGCGACGGGCGGCAGCGGAAGCTTCCTTGCCGGCCGACTACCCCGGCGATGACCGCAAGGCGGGCTGAACCATTCCGGCCCGCTTTTTCGCGAAAGCGAAGTGCAGCGTTAACACTCCCTTATCCAATTTCGTTCACTTCCGACGTCAGAGACAAACCGCTTTGACGGGGGCAAATGATGGTTAACGGGTTCCGGACGACTGAAGAGTCCAAGCACGAATACGATGTCGACGTGGCGATCGTGGGCGCGGGGCCTGCCGGCCTGACCGCCGCCTACCTGCTTTCGAAGCAGGGCCTGAGCGTGGCCGTGATCGAAAAGGACACGCGCTATGTCGGCGGTATCAGCCGCACCGTGGAACACGAAGGCTATCGCTTCGATATCGGCGGACACCGCTTCTTCTCGAAATCCAAGCAGGTCGTCGACTTGTGGAACGAGATCCTGCCCGACGATTTCATCCAGCGCCCGCGCATGAGCCGCATCTATTACGAGGGCAAGTTCTACTCGTATCCGCTGCGCGCGTTCGAGGCGCTGTTCAATCTGGGCATCATCCGCTCCACATTGTGCATGGCGAGTTATGCCAAAGCCAAGGCTTTCCCGAACAAGAAGGTCAAGAGCTTCGAGGACTGGACCACCAACCAGTTCGGCCAGAAGCTCTATTCGATCTTCTTCAAGACCTATACCGAGAAGGTGTGGGGCATGCCCTGCAACGAAATGAGCGCCGATTGGGCCGCGCAGCGCATCAAGGGCCTGTCGCTCGGTGCCGCCGTGCTCGACGGACTGAAGCGCAGCCTTGGCCTGAACAAGCGCCCGAACGACGGCATGGCGACCAAGACCCTGCTCGAAAGCTTCCGCTATCCGCGCCAAGGGCCCGGCATGATGTGGGATGCCGCGCGCGACAAGGTTGTCGCTGCCGGTAACCACGTGCTGATGGGCCATGCCATGAAGCAGCTGGCCAGCGACGGTCAAGGCGGCTGGAGGCTTTCGGCCACCCGCGCAGATGGTGATGAAACGGTGATCCGCGCCCGCCATGCGATCAGCAGCGCACCGATGCGCGAACTGGCCGCGCGGTTGCATCCCCTGCCCCAATCGACGCTGGAAGCCAGCCGGTTGAAATACCGTGACTTCCTGACCGTCGCGCTGAAGATCAGGTCCGAAGACCTGTTCCCCGACAACTGGATCTATATCCACGACAGCAAGGTGCAGGTCGGCCGCATCCAGAACTTCCGCTCGTGGTCGCCCGAAATGGTGCCTGACGAGAGCGTGGCCTGCGTGGGCCTGGAATACTTCTGCTTCGAAGGCGACAACCTGTGGGCATCGACCGACGATGAGCTGGTTGCGCTCGCCACAAAGGAAATGGCGATCCTGGGCCTTGTCGATCCCAAGCAGGTGATCGGCGGCGTGGTGGTGCGGCAGGAAAAGGCCTATCCGGTCTATGACGACGAATATGCCTCCAACGTCGACGCCATGCGGCGCGAACTGGAAGCCGCGCACCCGACGCTGCACCTTGTAGGCCGCAACGGCATGCACCGTTACAACAACCAGGACCACGCGATGATGACCGCGATGCTGACGGTGGAAAATATCGTCGCCGGCCAGCGCCTGTACGACACATGGTGCGTGAACGAGGACGCGGAATATCACGAAGCTGGCGACGAAGGCGAACAAGCTGCCCTGCCCGCGACCAAGCCGGTGAGCGAGGATCAGGCCGCTGCGCTTGCCTCGGTGCGCGACGTACCGACCCGCATTGCTGCGGACGGCAAGAAGGCCGCCTGATAACGCGCTTCCTCGATTGACAGGGTTCGCTACATGACCGGGATGGTCCTTCCGATGCTGCACCGCCTGCAACAGACAACGCTTGTCCGCTATGCCCTCGCCAGCGTGGGCGCGCTGGCGGTGGACATGGGCAGCTTTCTGGCGCTGCTGAATGCCGGGGTGCCGGCCATGCCCGCCTCCGCACTGGGCTATGCACTGGGCATCGTGGCGCACTGGCTGCTTTCGAGCCGTGCCGTGTTTGCCGATCAGGTGGCGACGGGCGGCATCGCCCGCACCCGGCAAAAGGCGATGTTCGTAGTTTCCGCGCTGATCGGGCTTGGCATCACCACGGCCATCGTCGGCGGGGCCACCATGGGCGGGATCGATCCGCGCGCAGCGAAGCTGGTGGCCATCGTCGTCAGCTTCACCGTGACCTGGCTGCTCCGCAAACGCGTGGTTTTCCGGTGAGCGGCACTGCGACGCTTTCGGGCTTCGCGCCTGCGCTGTCTTCCCCTTCCCATTCCAGCGTTTCGTTCCGCCTGATCCTGGGCATCTGGGCGCTGATTTCGCTCGGCCTGCTGCTGATCCTGCTGCCCGATATTCCGGGCATGAAGATGGGTGACCCGGACGATGTAATGCGCCTCGTGCAGGTGCGCGATCTGGTCGCCGGGCAATCGTGGTTCGATGTTCATCAATACCGCGTGAACTGGCCCCAGGGCGTGCTGATGCACTGGTCGCGGCTGGTCGATTTGCCGATCGCTACCGGCATCCTGATGCTGCGCCCCCTGCTGGGCCAGCATTATGCCGAACTCGTCACCGCCGTGATGGTGCCGCTGCTGACGATGCTGTGCGCGGTGGCCATCGCCATGCGGCTGACGGCGCGGCTGTTCGACCGTGAAACGGCGATTATCGCCGGGCTGATGGTCGGCATTTCCGGGCCGTTGCTGCACCAGATGCAGCCGCTGCGGATCGATCACCACGGCTGGCAACTGGTCGCCGCGATGGTTGCGCTGGCCGGGTTCTGCCGCGAGGATGCGCGCAAGGGTGGCTGGATCGCCGGGCTTGGCCTTGCCGCCGGGCTGGCCATTTCGCTCGAAGGACTGCCGCTGGCCGTCATGTTCATGGGCGTCGCCACGCTGCGCGGAATGCGCGATGGCGACTGGGGCTGGCTGTTGCATACCATGCTGGCATTCACCATCGGTACTGCGGCCTTTTTCCTCGGCACTCGTGGGCTGACCGATCTGGCGCAGCATTGCGACGCGGTTTCACCGATGCATATCGCTGCGTTCGTCATCGCTGCAGCCGGGTGCACCGCTGTCGGACTGCTGCGTCCTCGCAATCCGCTAGTTGCGTTGGCCATTCTGGGCGTGGCGGGCATTGCCAGCGCTGCCATCGTGGTGCTGGCCGCGCCGCAATGCGCCGGCGGCGCGTTCGGCGGAATGGACCCGATCGTGCGCAAATACTGGCTTGAGAATATTCCCGAAGGGCTGCCTGTGTGGCGCAGCAACCTGAAGGTGATCGCCGCGCTGATCAGCTTCGTGCCGCTGGGCCTGTACGGCGTGTTCCAGTTGTGGCGCAAAGCCCCCGACGCGCGCCGCGCATTCTGGGTCGATTACGCGCTGCT
>DAICYJ010000059.1 GCA_027311705.1 Novosphingobium sp.
GCAATCTCCAGCCGTTCGGTGGAGTACAGTTCGGCGTCATAGCCGCTGGGGATTTCCTGCACCTTCAGCCGTTCGAGCGTGCGGGTCGCCACGTCATAATCATACGTCGAGGCCGGGCTGACCATCGATTCATAGCCGACGCGCAGCTTGTCCATCGCCCATTCGGGGTTGTCGCCAAGCCCGGCGGAATAGCTCGCTTCGGGAAAGGCAATCGGTTCGATCCGCGCGGGATCGTCATAATACCGCACCTCGATCCGGTCCAACCCGCGAACCCGGCCTTCGGTGACGTAGAAATCGCGGAACAGGTCGAACCCGGTCAGGTAAAACTCGTCCGTGCCCTCGACCAGCGTGGTCCATTCGCCGGGATTGGCGAACGAAGCGGTGGCGAGACGGAAGTTTTCGTGGCGGTCGTTGGCGTGGATGAACAGAGTGTCGTCGCGCACGTCGACATCGTATTCCACGCCAACCTGCCGGGCCTTCACCAGCAATGGCGGGGTGAGTGGCTCCGCTACCGGCACCAGCCGTACTTCGCCGGTTTCATGGTCGCCGGTGGAAAGGATCAGCCATTTCTCGTTGGCCGAAAGCGCGGCCCCGGCGCGGAAGCCCTCGTCGTCCTCGTGATACAGTTCCACGTCGTCGGCGGCGGGCGTGCCCAGCCAGTGAAGGCGCACGTTGTCGGTGCGCCATTGCTCGTTGGCGAGGCTGTAGACCAGTGCGCGGTCGCCCGCCGCCCAGATCAACCCGCCCAGCGTACCCTCGATCTCGTCGGGCAGCACATCGCCGCTGGCAATGACCTTTACCCGTGCGGTGAAGCGCTCCGAGCCGTTGTCGTCCACCGACCATGCCAGCCGTGAGCCATCGGTCGAAACTGAAATCGAGCCGAGCCGGAAGTATTCCTTACCCTCGGCCAGCGCGCCTTCGTCGAGGATCAATTCGTCGGCAGTCCCGTCGGCAGGCGAACCGACCGGCCGCCGCCACCACTTCTTGTATTCCGCGCCTTCCTCGAACTCGATCCAGTAAAGCCAGTTGCCGTCCTTTTGCGGAACCGACTTGTCGGCTTCCTTGATCCGCGCGCGCATCTCGGTGAAAAGCTTGTCCACCATCGGCTTGTGCGGTTCCATCCGCGCTTCGAACCATGCGTTTTCGGCCGTCAGGTGTGCCAGCACATCCTTGTCCGTCACCTCCGGATAGCCGGGATCGCGCAGCCAGGCGTAGTCGTCGGTCACCGTGGTGGCGTGGTGGGTGAAGCTGTGTGGTTTGCGGGGAGCGACGGGCGGATTCGTGGGGGTGGTTTTGGCCATCCACCGCATCTATGTTGCTGCGCATGACCCCGCAAGGCGGGCCGATCCCACAGGACACAAACCATGTTGATGAACACGCAGGAAGCGAGGCTCGACGCCCTCCGCAAGGAACTGGTGAAGCAGGGCCTTGACGGCTTCGTCATCCCGATCTCGGACGAACACATGAGCGAATATGTCGGCGCCTATGCCCAGCGGCTGGCCTGGCTGACCGGCTTCGGCGGATCGGCCGGCACAGCGGTGGTGCTGAAGGATGAGGCCGCGATCTTTGTCGACGGCCGCTACTCACTGCAGGTGCGCGAGCAGGTGGACGGGCGGCTGTTCAGCTACGAATCCGTGCCGCAGACGAGCGTGGCGGAATGGCTTGGCCAGCATGCGCCGCAGGGGTCGCGGATCGGCTACGATGCGTGGCTGCATGGCAAACCTTGGGCGGATGTGGTTGCCACGGCGCTGGAGGCGCGCGGAGCATCGCTGGTAGCTGTCGCGAGCAATCCGATCGATGCGATCTGGCAGGACCAGCCCGAACCGTCGCCCGCTCCGGCCATCGTTCACGGGGATGAGCATGCTGGCAAGTCTGCGCATGAAAAGCGGGCCGATGTGGCCGAATGGCTGTCCGGCAAAAAACTCGACGCGGCGGTGATTTCGGCGCTCGATTCGGTGGCCTGGCTGCTCAACATGCGCGGCGCGGATGTGGACTGCACTCCGGTAGCCCTATCCTATGTGATCGCCCATTCCGATGGCACGGCGGACTTGTTCATCGCGCCGGAAAAGGTGACGCCGGAGCTTGCCGCGCACCTCGGCAATGCCGTGCGCATCCAGCCGCGCGATGCGTTTGTGCCAGCTTTGCAGGGGCTGGCGGGCAAGAAAGTGGCGGTCGATCCCGAACGCGCGGTGGCAGCCATCTTTGCCGCGCTGGATGGAGCGGGCGCGACCGCCGTGGCGCTGACCGATCCGGTGGTGCTGCCCAAGGCGATCAAGAACCCGGTCGAGCAGGCTGGCCACCGCGCAGCGCAGGCGCGCGACGGCGCGGCCGTCAGCCGGTTCCTCCGTTGGCTTTCGGTGGAAGCGCCCAAGGGCGGAGAGACCGAGCTTTCGGCCGCCGCGCACCTGTGGGCCGAGCGCAACAAGAGCGGGGCCTTGCGCGACCTGTCGTTCCCCACGATCTCTGCGTCCGGGCCCAACGGGGCCAGCCCGCACTACAGCGTGAACGAGGAAAGCAACCGCGCGATCGCGCCGGGCAGCGTCTACCTCGTCGATTCGGGCGGGCAATACGCGGATGGCACCACCGACATCACGCGCACCGTGTGGATCGGGCCGGGTGTGCCGCCCGCCGAAGTGAAGGACCGTTTTACCCGCGTGCTCAAGGGCCACATCGCGCTGGCGCTGGCGACCTTTCCGCCGGGCACGGCGGGCAGCCAACTCGATAGCTTTGCCCGCCAGTTCCTGTGGGCTGCGGGCCTCGATTATGCGCATGGTACCGGCCACGGCGTCGGCAGCTTCCTGTCGGTGCATGAGGGGCCGCAGCGCATCGCCAAGGCGGCGGGCGGGCAGGCCGGCACCGGGCAGGCCCTGCTGCCGGGCATGATCCTGTCGAATGAGCCCGGCTACTACAAGGCCGGCGAATACGGCATCCGCATCGAGAACCTGATTCTGGTCGAGCCGCGCGACATTCCAGGCGCTGAAGGTCCGTTCATGGGGTTCGAAACGCTGACCTTTGTGCCGATCGATCGCACGCTGGTGGACGTGGCGCTGCTGACCCAGGCCGAGCGCGACTGGTGGAACGCCTATCATGTGCGGGTGCGGGAAATCGTTGCGCCGCAACTGGCAGATGACGATCTGGCATGGCTGGAGCAGGCGTGTACCCCGCTTTGACGAACAGGTCGTTCATGGTATGTTCCGGCATCGAGGCGATTCGTTTATGGAGAGATTGCGATGATCGGCTACGTTACCCTGGGCACAAGCGACCTGCCGCGCGCGGCCGCGTTTTATGACCTGATCGCGGCGGAACTGGGCACCGGGCGGATGATGGAGGAGGAAACCTTCATCGGCTGGGGCACGCCCGGCGGCGGGGCAGGCATCGGCCTGACGCTCCCGTTCGACGGGAACCCCGCCACGGTGGGCAACGGCGTGATGGTGGCGCTGGAGGCAAAGGACAAGGAACAGGTTCACCGTCTCCACACGCTAGCGCTCGCCAATGGCGGAACCGACGAGGGTGCGCCGGGACCGCGCGGCGACAGCGGGTTCTATGCCGGCTATTTCCGCGATCCCGACGGCAACAAACTCAATGCCTTCGTTTACCTTCAGGATTGAGGAAACGGCGATGACAGCGCCCCGGCTTGATACGCATCCGATCCACCTTGGCCTTGGGGCGACCGCATTGCCCCAGCCGGCATTTACCGGCCTCGATTGGTACGGCGGCTATATCGAGCGTCACGCAAACGACGGGGCGGAAGGCTGCCTTGTTTCCGAATTCAGTTTCGACGAAAGCTGGGTGAGCTGGGAGATGCACCCGGCGGGCGACGAGGTGGTCTGGCTTGTCGAAGGAGAAGTGGTGCTGGTGCAGGAGTTTGCCGACGGCCATGTGGAGCGCACGCCGATGCACGCGGGCGAATACGCGATCAACCCGCCCGGCGTGTGGCATACGATGGATCTGGAATCGGTGCGGGCACGCGCCTTGTTCATCACCGCGGGCATCGGTACGCAGCATCGCGAGCGCTGAGCCTGTCTGGTCGCAACGCCGCGCGACACAATGCGACAAAATACCCTGCCTGCGGGCATAGTTGCGCGACAATCACTGCCTATATCGGTTTTCAAGGAAGTCGCGGAGGCCGTCACCCAGCCCCCCTGATGTTCGCAAGGCAGCCTTCCCCCAAGGTCTTGCGGACAGACCGCCGCCGCGGCTTCCTCCCCTTTTTTCAAGGACCGACCCGATGAGGAAATTCACACTTGCGGCAACCGCCGCGGTTCTCGCGACCACGGCCGCCGTGGGCTATGTAACGGTACCGGCGCTTGCCCAGGCCGGCGGCGACGGCACGGCCACGTGGGCCGAGGCCAAGGCCAAAGCCGACACCATGTGGGTCAAGCTCGACGTCAACAAGGACGGCAAGCTCGACCAGTCCGACCGCGACGCCAAGACCGGCGAAATGTTTGCGAAAATCGACACCAACAAGGATGGGTCGATCAACAAGGACGAATTCGTTGCCCATCACCGCACGATGATGGACGGCAAGGGGATGGACGCCAAGGGCGACAAGCCTCCGATGGCAGGCATGGACCACGATGGCCCTGACAGCATGAAACACGGCGGTATGGGCGGCCACGGCGGACGTCATCATGGCGGTCGCGGCATGGGCGGTGGCATGGGTCATGGCGGCCCGATGGCCATGTTGATGATGGCCGATGCCAACAAGGACGGCACCATCACCCGCGTCGAATATGATACGGCCGTAAAGGCGCACTTCGATAAGGCCGATGCCAACCACGATGGCAAGATTACGCGCGAGGAACGCCGCGCCGCTTTCAAGTCGATGCGCGGCATGGCACCGTCAGCCGCCGGTAACGGCGGCGAGTGAATTTGCGAAACTGATCGGCTAGGCAGCAGGCATGAACGATCCCACCACGATCCGCGTCCTGCTTGTCGACGATGAAGCCGCACTGCGCGAGCCTCTGGCGGACTATCTTGTCCGTCAGGGGCTCGCCGTGTTTCAGGCTGGTAGTTCGGCAGAAGCGCGCATGCTTTTGAGCGATGCAACGTTTGATATCGTCCTGCTCGATATCATGATGCCGGGTGAGGATGGCCTGTCGCTTTGCCGCCATCTGGTCGAATCGCGGCACCTGCCGGTCATTTTCATCACCGCACGCGGGGAAGCGACCGACCGTATCGTCGGGCTGGAAATCGGCGCAGACGATTATGTGGTCAAACCCTTCGACCCGCGCGAACTGGTGGCCCGTATCCGCAGCGTGCTGCGCCGCGCCAACCGGGCCGCGCCGACGGAGACCGAGGAAGTCGCCTATGAATTCGAAGGCTGGAAGCTCGATCCGCTCAAGCGCCGGCTGATCGACCCCGAAGGCGCGGTCGTGGCCATTTCCTCCGCCGAATTCCGGCTGCTGCTGGCGTTCCTCGATCATCCGCGACAGGTGCTCGATCGCGACCGCCTGCTCGATATGGTGCAAGGCCGCGAGGCGCATCTGTTCGATCGCGCGGTCGACAACCAGATCAGCCGCCTGCGCCGCAAGGTCGAAATCGACAGCCGCAATCCTCAATTGATCCAGACGGTGTGGGGCGGCGGCTACATGCTTGCCACCGAAGTCCGCAAGGTCGCGCTGCGTGACTGAACCTTCGCGGTCCAAACGGCTGCTCGCTCGCCTGTGGCCGAGCAGCCTGCAGGGCCAGCTGTTGCTGGCCATCGCCATTGCGCTGATGGTGGCGCAGGGGCTTTCCGCCGTGCTGATCTGGCGCGCGCAGCACGAGCGCCATGTGGCGAACCTCGTGAATGCAGCGGCGTTTCGCCTGCTTGGCGACCGGCTGCGGCCGCCGACAGATGAGCCGGGCCAACATCGCGGCATGCGTAACGATCGCCACGGCAGGCCACCGATCGACCGGCCACCACCGCCGGATGACGGCTTCCGGCTTCCCCGGCCATTGCGGGTGGTCGTCGATACGGCGTCACCCGAACGCGCAGGTGACCGCCACCGGCCTGAGGTGGAAGAATCGCTGCACGAAGTTTTCGAAACGCAGGGCATTGCGGCAACGCGCGTGATCGTGGTGGAACGCGATCCCGCCACCGATCCGCTCGTCAGCGACTGGTTCCGCCGGGTGCGGCAGCACATGCGCACGCAGTCACTGGGTCCGATGGCCGGCGAGGCACCGCCGCGCCTTGTCGTGGCGGCGATGCAGCAGGCTGACGGCACCTGGCTGACCGCGCGGATCGTGGTGCCGCCCACCGAGCGGCAGATCCTGGTCTCGCTGCTGTTGCAGACGATTTTGCTCTACATCATGCTCGTCGGCACGGTCGCACTGATCCTGCGCCGCATCGCGCGGCCGCTGCAGGCGCTGACACTGCGGGTGGAAGCCTTCGCCCGCGATCGCAGCGTTGAAGGGCAGCTTGAACCGGAAGGCCCCGAAGACATCCAGCGGTTGATCGTTGCGCACAATGCGATGGAGGCCCGGATCGCGGCCATGCTGGACGAGAAGGACGTGATGCTGGGGGCCATCGGGCACGATCTGAAGACGCCGCTGGCCGCGCTGCGCGTGCGGATCGAGGCGGTGGACGATGATCTGGAGCGCGGACGCATGGCCGCCACGATCGAGGACATCGTCCGCTCGCTCGACGACATTTTATCGCTTGCTCGCGTCGGCCGCCCGTCAGATCCGCTGGAGCCATATGAACTGGCGGCGCTGGTCGCCGATGTGGTCGGCGAATTCGAGGACATGGGCGAAGACGTGACCTTGGGGAACACAGACCGCATCGTGCTGCGCCTGCGCGTCACCTGGTTGCGCCGCGCGTTGCGCAACCTCGTGTCCAACGCGCTGCGGTATGGCAGCCGCGCGCGGGTGGAATTGAAGCGGGAAAGCGGTGCGGCGGTACTCACGGTCGAGGACGACGGGCCGGGCATTCCCGAAGGCGATATCGCGCGGATGATGGAGCCGTTCACCCGCCTCGAAGCATCGCGCAACACCGCCACGGGCGGCACCGGCCTCGGCCTTACGCTGGCACGCGCCATTGCCGACCAGCACGGCGGTTCGCTGGCATTGGAAAACCGGCGGGAAGGCGGCAAGATCGTCGGTCTGACCGCAACCTTGCGCCTTCCGCTGGCTTAGTTTCGGTTTATTTCAACGCAGCGATGGCGGCGGTCAGGGCCGTGCCGCTTGCATCTTTCAGCCTGCCGCACGAGCGCACGCGTTCGATCGCGCGTTCGAGTTCGAGCGCGCTGCTCTTGTCGGCAAAGCGCGGACGCAGCGTTTCGAATTCGGCCGCGCGTTCGACCGAGCAAAAGCCGCCCAGCACACCCGGCATACGCGCGGCAAAGATGTTGCCGCCCGCGCCGTTCAGCAACTCGTCGAGGTGCGTCTTCATCCATTCATAGCCGAGGTCGCGGGTTTCGGGCGTGGCGATCACGCGCTGGATCATCCCGAACCGCTCGGACTGGCGCAGGCGCTTGTCCTTCAGCGTATCGAGCACCCAGTGCGCAATATCGGCCTGTCCGCTGGCGGCCACCGAACGCAGCGCGGATGGGCGGAACACCGGATCTTCCGAGGCGAGCGCCTGATCGACCAGCGATTGCGCGCCGGCCAGCTTGTGCGCATCCACCCAGGCATCGAACGCCGCATCGAAGAACGCGGGATCGAGTGCGGCAGCATCCTTGGCGAGGTAGCGCGTCGCTGCGGCTTCCAGCTTTGCCCGCAACGGCGCATCCTTGGCCGGGCCGGACAGAGTTTCGACCAGTTGCACGCGGCGCTGCTGCTTTTCCGGATCGTCGGCAGATTGCGAACCGGCCTTGGGATCGAAGCCCATGGCCTTCAGCTGCGGGCCATAGATGCCATCGATGAACTTGCGCAGCTGCGGCCGCGCGCTTTCGGCGATCACGCCGCGTTCGCCCATCGTTTCGAGCAGGCCGGTAGCATTGCCGCTGGCGTAGCTATCCGGATTGGCGGCAAGCGCGCGGGCACCGGCGATCAGCTGTGCGGGCGTGGCGCGGCCGGCATAGAAACTGGCCGTCAGGCTGTCGGAAACCGCAAGCGCCTCACCGCCCGGCAGGCTGGGCGTGGCGGCAAGCAGCGCATCCCAATCGGCGGAAGGCAGCTCGAAGCGGTAGTATCCGGTGCCCCCCGCATTGGGCATCACCGGGCCGGAACCGCCCAGCTTTACGCTGACAGTCGCGTCGCTTATCAGCGTGCACTGGCGGGCTTCATCCTGCCGCACGCAGAGCGGGATGCCCCACTTGATCGCGGGCGCTTCGCTGCCCAGCCGCAGGTAGCGGCTTTGCGTGACCTGCCATTCGCCCTTGCCCGAACCGCGCGCGAAGGTGACGAGCGGCACGCCCTGCTGGTCGGTAAAGCTTTGCATCGCGGGCAAGATGCGCGGATCGCCAGCCGCCTGCGCCATCGCTCCGAAGAATTCGGCGGTGGTGGCGTTGCCATATTTGTGCGCCGCCATGTAGCCGCGCACGCCGTCACGAAACTTGGTGTCGCCCATGAAGGCGGCGATCATGGCGACGACGTGGCCGCCCTTGCCATAAGTGATCGTGTCGAAGGCGGCGTCGATCTGCGAGGTGCGTTCGATCGGCTGGTGGATCGGCCGGCCGGCGACAAGTGCGTCGATGCCCATCGCCGAGAATCCTTCGGCCAGAGCGCCCGAACCGATGTTGAGATCGGGCCGCCATTCGTTGCCGATGCGATAGCCCATCCAGTTGGCAAAGCTTTCGTTCAGCCAGATATCGTCCCACCATGCCGGAGTGACGAGATCGCCGAACCACTGGTGCGCCAGTTCATGGCTGACAACCATGCCGAAATCGCGCTTCTGGCTGGTGGAGGCGGTATCGTCCATGACGATCAGGCCGTCGGCATAGAGATCGGCGCCCGCATTTTCCATCGCGCCCGGCATGATCGGCGAGGTGATCTGGTCGAGCTTGGGATAAGGGAACGCTTGCCCGAAATAGGCTTCAAGATGCGTGACGATGCCCTTCGTGCCTTCGAGCGCGAAGTTCAGCTTTCCGGCGTTCTGCTGAGTAGAAACGATGCGCACCGGCAGCGGCGTGGCGCGCTGGGGTGTGGGCGGAACGGTGCTTTCCACCGTGGCAAAGGGGCCAACCATCATCGCGACGAGATAGCTGGGCAGTGGCAGAGTCTTGGCAAAGGTGTGGACGGTCATGCCGTTCTTGTCGGTCGTCGCGGTTTCGGGTGCGTTGCTGACGGCCTTCTGCCCGGCGGGAGTGCGCAGCGTTACCTGCCATGGCACTTTGAAGCCCGGCTCGTCGAACGAGGGGAAGGCGGCGCGGGCGTCGGTCGATTCGAACTGCGACCAGGCGTACCACTGGTCACCCACCTTCACGCGGAACAGGCCGGCAGGCCCTTCGGCAAACGGCGCGTCATAATCGAACGCGAGGGTCACCGGCCCGGCGGGCAGGGCTTTGGCAAACGTGACCAGCGCGACGCCGGTTTCATCGACCTGCCTGAACGTGCCGGCAAACGACTTGCCGCCGGCGGTGGCGGTGACTTTGGAGACTTTCAGCTCCTTGCCGTGCATCCACACGTATCGGCCGGACTTTTGCATGGCCGCGTCGATTTCGGCGTGGCCGGTGAAGCGTTCCTTGGCGGGGTCGAGCGTCAGGTCCAGCCGGTAGGCCGAAGGAACAACCGATCCGTCGAGCTTGCCGGCGGGCATGGCTCCAGCCTCTGCCGGAATGGCAGCGGCGGGCGCCGCTGCGGCAGCGGGTGTTTCCGCCGCGATGGCGGGCGATGCGGCAAGGAACCCCGCGAGCATGGTGGCGGAGAGCAGGAACGAACGCATGGGCGCCTCATGAATAAGGGGAAGCAATCTCGATTGACCGGATGCGGTTACTACTGCAACCGCATTCGACGAACAGCCCTTAAATTTCGACGGACTGAGAAAGGCGCTGCACAGCGCTTAACGCAGCAACCCGCCAAGTAGCCCCCGGGCAAAGCGACCGAATGCCGCGCCGCCGATCTGCGTGGCAATGGTGCCGATGATGGCGCTGGCACCCGACGCCACCGGAGACGCGCGAGATTTCTTGCCGGTCATCTGTGCGGCGATCACCGATCCGGCCGAGGCGGCCACCGCGCCCACGGCAACCTTCCCTACTTTGCCCCACAACGACGGCGATTGGCGCGGCGCGGCGCGCTGGGCGTCGAC
>DAICYJ010000078.1 GCA_027311705.1 Novosphingobium sp.
GCTCGCCATCGCGATGGTGACGGCGGAAGGCGGCGCATCGCTGCGCCGCCGTGCCGCCCGCCGGGGCATCGCGCTGTTCGTGAAACCGGCCGATCCGGCGGACCTCGATCGGTTTCTGGCCGGCGTTACACCAGCGCCAGCGCCTGATCGAAATCGGCGATAAGATCGTCGGCGTCCTCGATGCCGATGGAAACGCGCACGAGATTGTCGGTGATGCCCAGCATTGCCTTTCGCGCGTCGGGCACGGACAGATGCGTCATCGCGGCGGGATGGCTGGCAAGCGTTTCAGTGCCGCCGAGGCTGACCGCGAGCTTGGCGATGCTGAGCGAATCGAGGAAGCGGAAGCTTTCCGCCTCACCGCCCTTGATAAACAGCGAGAACGTGCTGCCGGCACCGGTGCAGTGGCGGTTGAAGATATCCTGCTGGCGCGGATCGGCAATGGCGCCCAGGTAGCCGAGCCCATCGACCTTGGGGTGCTGCGCGAGGAACGCGCAGACTTTCGCGGCGTTTTCGCCGGCGCGGGTCATGCGCAATTCCACCGTCTCAAGGCTGCGCAGCAACATCCAAGATGTGTAGGGATCGAGGATCGTGCCCATCGTGTTGCGCAGCGCGCGGATGGGGGCCATCCACAGGTTCGATCCGGATAGGCCACCGGCTACGAGATCGGAATGACCGCCGGCATACTTGGTCAGCGAATATACGACGATATCCGCGCCGTGGAGCAACGGTTGCTGCCACAACGGCCCGAGGAACGTGTTGTCGATGGCAATGGGGGCCACTTCCGCGCTGCCCAGAACGTTGAGCCGCGCCTGTGCGACGGCTTCGATATCGACCAGCGCATTGGTCGGGTTGGCCGGGCTTTCGAGGTAGATCATCGCCACTTTGCCACCCTGCTGCTTGGCGAGGTCGTGTGCGCGGGCAAGGGCGGCTTCGAGTTCGGCGAGGGTCGCGCCGGCCGGGAAATCCACGTAGCCGATACCGAAGCGCGACAAAGCGCGTGCAATGTAAGTTTCGGTAGCGGCATAGAGTGGGCCGGAATGGACGATTACGTCGCCCTGCGAGCAATAGGCCAGCAGCAGAGTGGCGATGGCCGACATGCCGGATGAAAAGACTAACGAATCTTCCGCCTGGTCCCACACCGACAGGCGGTCTTCGAGGATTTCCTGATTTGGGCCATTGAAGCGCGAATAGACGAGGCCCTCCGCGCCGCCGGGACGCTTGCCGGTGATGCCTTCGAAATGCCGTTTGCCGGCTGCCGCGCTTTCGAACGCGAAGGTGGATGTGAGGAAAATAGGCGGTTTCAGCGCGCCTTCGGACAATTGCGGGTCATAGCCGTGGCCCATCATCAGCGTCGCCGGCTTGATCGGCCGCCCTCCGATGGTGAGAACGGGCGCCTTGGGTTTGCGGCGCGAAGTGGGCAGGTCGGTCATGAGTTCGGCATCCTGAATTGCGTTATTGGTTGCAGGTGTAACCGGATGACGCGCGGAATACCAGTCAGAGCGCGCCGATGCGCTCGACCAGCCAGACAATCGCAGCAAGGCCGGTCAAGGCTGCGAGAACGAGCCGTAAGCGGGTTCCGTTCCGCCATCTTGGCAGCAACAGCAGCAGCGGCAACGCAGCTAATACGACGGCCAGTTGCACCGCCTCGATCCCGATGTTGAATCCCAGGATTGCGGTCAGCCGTGTGCCGGTTCCAAGCCCGAAGTTGGCGATGGTGGTGGCGAAAGCGAGTCCATGGACGAGCCCGAAACCGGCGGCGACATAATGCTCGCGGCCGGGGAAAATCGGTCGCGCCGCGTGGATGGCGGAAATCAGCACCGATAGCGCGATGCCTGCTTCCACCGGAGGCGCTGGCAGGCGCGCGCCGAACAGCGCGGCGGCGATCAACGTGAGGCTGTGCCCCAGCGTGAACGCGGTGACGATCATGGCGAGGTGCCGGAACGTCTCTCGCGCTGGTCGCGGTTCCGCCCAGCGTCCGGCCCGCGCGATCAACGGTGCGGGCAGCAGCAGAGCGAGCAGGAACAGCAGGTGATCGTACCCCTCGGCGATATGCCGCGCGCCGAGCAGGAAGGCATTGCCGAACAGCCCGGTGAACGACGCACTGCCTCGGTTCACTAAAATTGTCGGTCGGGCGGCGGTGAGGGCGCCTAGAAGTTCGCGTTCGCCCTTTACGCCCCCGGCAAGGTCTCCGCCGACGACCAGCAGCGCGAAGTGCGTCGGAACTTCGGTGGTGATGACATGCCAGTCCAGACGAAAGCGGCGATCGCTGGCTCCGGCGGGCGGCATGAGCGTGAGGGTCGCGTGAAAATCGGGTGGGCCGATGATCGTTTCGAAGGCCACGCGATCGGCACGGACCCGCCAGCGACGGCCGTCCGGCGCGGTTATGGCAAAGTTCTTGAGGAGGTAATCCCGTGCTGCCGCAAGGCTTTGCGGGCTGTTGTCGGTGGGCAGGTTGGTCGCATAACCGAACTCGCTTTGCGGCACGACCACATCGGCAACGATGGCACCGGGGGCAAGATCAAGGCGGATTTCGGAATTCGGCGTCAGGTGCGCCTGCGCGGGCTGTGCAGCCAGCGCGATCAGCAACGCGCCGAGGAGCCGCAGCAGCGTGACAAACCCCCTCCGCCATGCAGAAGGCGGGACGGCGTCAATCATGCCCGAACCAGATGAACCTCGCGGTCGGGTCGGCGGCCTTGGGATTGATGGCAAGCGCGGCTTTGCGCACCGATTCGGCTTTTCCATCCTGCCCCAGCGCGTCGAGCGCCTCGGCCTTTTGCATCGACAGCATGGCGGAGTTCCAACCGCCGCTTTCGGCCTTTTCGATGCTGGCCAGCGCGCCCGCCGGATCGCCGGTGAGCAGTTGTGCGCGAGCGAGCAGCGACAGTGTCGCGCCATAGGGGCGGCGGCTCGCGTCCTCGCGTGCCAGCACCAGTGCGCGGCGCGGATCGCCGACCGCCAGTTCGTGTTCGACGGCGTGGGCAATTGCCGCTTCGGGCAGCAGCTTCATGCGTTCGGCCCACAAGGCACCGGCCTTGTCCGCCCACATCCGGCTTTCCGTGCCCTTGCCCTGGAGGCGCAGGATATGCGCCAGCGCGTCCATTACTTCGGGCAATTGAGTCCGATTGGCGAGAGCGGTGTAGCGGCGTACGGCTTCATCGGTATGGCCTTCTACAGCTTGCTGCTGGGCGGCGAAAGCTTCGGCCAGCCAGTGGCCGGGGAAGACGCGATCGGCGTAGGCGACCCAAACCCCAGCGGTGGCCCAATCGCCTTCGGCATAGGCGACGGTCGCCCGTTGGAGCGCGGTACCCGAGATGGCTTGGCGGGTGAGCCTCTTGCCCCGCAGCACGGCGTTGACGCGGCGGCGTGCCAACGCGATCTCGCCGGTTCGCAGCGCCAGCATCGACTGGCGCAGCGCGAGCCCTGCGTTGTTGGCTGCCTGCCCGGCGCGGGCATAGGCCTCACGCGCAGCGGTATAGTCACCGCGCTGCATCGCCATGTCACCGCGCAGCGCCAGGGCGGTCGACAGTTCGTCTACGTCGGGCTTGGCCTTCTGCGCATCGAACCGGACAAGCGCAGATTCCACGCCGGGCCATTTGTGCAGGGTGTTCGACAAGGCGGCGCGCGAAAGACTGGGGCCAGCGGGGAATTCAGCGAGGGCAATGGCCTCATCCAGCACCTTATCGGCTTCGGCAAGATCGGCGTAGCTGCCGGTGAGGCGATAGCGCGCCACCAGCGTGTCGCCCAGGATTTCCAGGTGGAGCCAGTCCTTCTGGCCATTGGCGATGCGTTCGCGCGCGCCATCGATCTGGATGTCGGTGCCAGAGATTGCCTCCGCCGCCGTCCTTGGCCCGAACCAGGGCTTGATTTCCGACGGGACCGGATCGGGTGGCCCCTGATGGTCGCGCCAGCGTTGTACGCCATAGCCGACTGCCGCCACCACCAGGATAGCCATAAGAAGAAGCACGAGCCATCGGCCCACGCCTGACTTCTCCCCTGATTTCATTTTGTTTTTCCGCCCTGTTTGCTGATCAGGACGTTGTAGCGCAGATCTTGAGGCCGAGTCCGGTCAGATCGTCGCCGATCAGGTCGAACAGCTGGGTCAGGTCTTCCTTTTCTTCCGTTAGGTATTTGCCAGTCACGTCGACCGACGGATTGTCATCGTTGTACTCGGTCTTTTTGGGGCCGCGGATGAGCGCGGTTGCGACCGCTGCATTGCCCATGCGATCGACGTTGATGTAACCGGATTCAGGATCGGTGCGGAAATCAAAGCCGGACCCTGTTCCGCTGGCCCGCGCGGGCGATCCGTTGGGATCCGCAAGGAAGGGGAAATTCAGACTGAACGGCTTGTCGTTGCCCGGCGGATCAAGCGGAATGCTTGCCAATGTGTTGGGGCCTTGCCCGCTGGCGTTCAGATCGAGAAAAATGATGGCCAGCAGAATATCAACGACCGGGTCAGACGGATGACGACCATTGGGGAACCGGGTCGGGCGCGTCAGGTCCAGCTTGACCGTATCGGGGATGATCACATCCTGCAACGTGGCTGTCTTACCGGATTGCCCAGGGATCTTTTGGGTAAAACAGGGCTCGACGTTATAGGCGATGGTCGTTGCCGTGGGGGTTGGCGTGGGCGTGGCCGTGGTGCTGGGAAGCGGTGCCGGAATCACAACCTGGCTGCCAGACCCGTCTTCGCCGCAGGCGGTGAGCAGGGTTGCAAGCGCGACAGGGGTGGCGAAGATCAAGGCCGCACGGCGAAGCGAGAAGCGGTTCGCGGACATTACAGGTTCCCCCCGAAACGGAGCGTCTGGCCGTGAATTTCGATGTTATCGACCCCGGCGCCAAAGTTTGCGTCCGGAATTTCGAAGACAAACGCGGTGTCGTTCTGTCCATCGAAGAAATTGCGATCGTTGCGGATGCGGATTTCACCAAAAGACCGTGTTTCGCGGAAGCCGATCAGATCGAAGAAAAACGGCTCGTCGAACAAGCCGGCGCGGGCCTTAACCCCGTCCTTTTCGAGGTTGTTGTCTACCGGGCCTTCGATGGCGCCTGAAACACCCGGCACGCCTTCGAACCGGACGCCCCAGTCGTTGGCGCCTTCGCCCCTGCCGAAGCGGGCACGGATGGTGAACTCGTCGGTCGTGCCGGGATCCCTGGTCGAGATGTGGATCTTGTAGAGCACGTCGCGGTCGTAAAAGGTCGGTGCCGTGGTTGCGACCGGCCCGGCGAAGGTCATCGCGATCTTGACGGTGCCATTCGAATGCCATGCGAACACATCGGCAATATCGGCCGGAACATCTGGCGTGGTGTCGATGCCGGCGTCGGTGCGGTTCGGCGGATCGAGATGGTCCGCGCTTTCCGCCACTTCGGTGGGGAGGAGCAAAAGTCCGCCCAGCACCGCAGTCGCAGCACTGCCGGCCAGCAATGTCTTGAAAATCCTTCGCACGGTGCATTCTCCGACTCGGGCATTTGAAGCTTGTGCGACCGGATATCGCCCCGTTCTCGGCCAAACGTTGTGTCCATCCTCACACATGCAAGGACTGCCACAGTTTCGCCGGGGAGCATTGCCATCTCACTGCCTCAAAATGTGCTGTGGGTGAAGGCCTAAATGCCACCTCGCACGATGGACGCCATGCTCCACACCACCGCGACGATCAGCAAAGTCCCGGCCAGATCGAGCATCAGCCCTGCGCGCAACACGCGCGGCATCGCGATATGCCCCGTCGCCCAGGCCAGAGCATTGGGTCCGGTGCCCGCCGGCAGCATGAAGCCCCAGCTCGCCGCCAGCGCCGCCGGCAGCGCCAGCAGCAGCGGATCGGCATGGAGCGCGCCGCACAGCGCGGCGACGACGGGCATCACTCCGCTGGCGGCCGCAATGTTGCTGGCGAATTCGGTTACGACAATGACGAACGCGACGAGCACCAGCGCCACGATCGGCAAGGGCACTGCAGCAAGCGGCAGCATCGCGGTGCCCAGCCATGTCGATAGGCCGGAAACGTCCATGCCCATTGCCAGCGACAGTCCGCCGCCGAACATCAGAACCACGTCCCACGGCGCGCGGTTGGCTTCCTTCCACACCAGCAGCGGGCGGCCGGTGCCATCAGGAATGACGAACAGGCTGAGGCCGGCGATGGCAGCGATGGTGCCGTCGGTCAGCCCGCCCTTGGGAAACAGCGGTTCGGTGAGGGGCAGGGTGATCCAGGCCAGAACGGCGAGCGCAAACACCGGCAGCAGGCGACGTTCCGGCAGGGTCCATGCCACAGAATGTTCGATCGCGGCGCGGGCACCGGCAGGATCGAACGTGTCGTGGCTCAGCCTGTGGACGCGGGCGATGATGAAGGCGGCCAGCGGCACGCCGACCAGCACGATGGGCATGCCGAACAGCGACCATTCGATGAAGCTGATCTTCACGCCCAGCGTGCGATCGAGCAGGGCCACGGCAATCGCGTTCGTCGGGGTGCCGACGATGGTGCCGAACCCGCCCAGCGTGGCGGCAAAGGCCACGCCCATCGGCAGGGCACCGGCCATCCCCTCGGTGTCGCCCGGTTTCACCCCTCCCGAAGCAAGGATCGCCAGAGCCATCGGCATCATGATCAGCGCGGTGGAAGTGTTTGAAATCATTGTCGATATCGAAGCCGTGGCAGCCATCACCGCCAGCAAAAGCCGCAGCGGGCTGGTGCCAGCGTGCGCAAGCATGGCCAGCGCCAGGCGGCGATGCAGGCCGGTGCGCTCAATGGCGAGCGCGAGGAACGCGCCGCCGATGAACAGGAACATGATGGGGGAGTAATAGGAGCCGGCGGTCTTGTTGGCATCAGCCACGCCCGTCAGCGGCAGAAGGATGAAGGGTAGCATCGCGGTTGCCGAAAGCGGCATCGCTTCGGTCATCCACCACACCGCCATCCACCACACCAGGCCGGCGGTGATCCACGCCGTTGCGGGCATACCTGCAGGCGGGGCAAGCAGCAGCGTGAGCGCGAAGCCCAGCGGCCCCGCCATCAGCGCAATCTTGCGCATGTCCATATCCGCAATTCCCCCGTCGCAAGCTCGCTACTGCTTGTGCCGGGGCGTAGCAGAGCGATGGCGGCGGGGGGAAGCCGCGATTGCACGGGGGCCGCGTGCAAACCGGAGTTGGCATTTCAGCGGCCGGTGTCGGTCCCTAAAGCCATTGCGCGATCAGGCGGGCTTGCGCCGAGCCTTGCGGCAGGCATTGCGCGCGGTCTGCGCGGGGTGCGCGGGTGCAATCCCACCACGCGCCTTCCGCCCCGGTCCGGCTGTCTCGCACATACAGGAAGCCCAGCGGTGCGGCGGCGGCGACGCGGCCCAGCGCCACGCAGCGCGGCTTTCCGGCACACAGCGTGAGCGCGCGCATGGCGTAGCTGCCTGGGAATGCCTGCGGATCCAGCGCGAATTCAACGCTGTCGGGGTGGGATGTCGCTGGCAACACAGCGGATGTCGCAGCGGCCAAGGTGAGCGTCGCTCCTCCAGCCGGTGGCGAGGCGACGTCTGCATCATCGCTGGCGGCCAGCGCCTCCAGATTACCTCCGTGGGCGAGAGACAGCGCCTGCATTGCGGTGATTTGCGGTTCACCGGCCGTGTTTCCCTTGCGCGCGAATGCCGCCACTCCGCCCCAATCGCCCGGCCAGCGATAGAACAGATGAGCGCCAACTTGCGCGGTCTTTACAAGAGAATCGCGCCAGTATGGCACGACGTAATCAGCGTGATAGTGCGTGGCGAGGCCGACGCGCGGATCGACAGCCCCGGCCAGCGCCGCCATCGCGATGGCCCGCGCCCGCGCCCAGGCGGCTGGCGCGGGACGGCGAGCAAGCGCGCCGTCGCAAGTAAAGGTGAACTGGCAGCCGGTGGTCCGCTCCGATCCCTGGAATACCACGCCGCACACGCTGCCGGGAAAGGCGGGATGGCGCGCCCGGTTCAGCACGACTTGCGCCACGGCTCGCTCGCCCGATGGATCGTCGCCGACCTCGTACCACTGCGCAGCGGCAAGGCAGTCCGTCGCGCGGTCGCGCGCCACATCATCGAGCGTGAGTGACAGAAGGAACGGCGGCGCGGCCTGCGCCGGCGGCTCGATCGTGACGAGGGCATTGGAATCCCGCGCAGTTTGCGGGGCCATGGGCAACAACGCGTCCGGATCGGGCAAAGCCTGTCCGAGCGCCGATGGATCCGACAACTGTTGCGGCGAACGCGGCAATTCGAACCGCAAGGCGGCACCGGATACGGGTGTGCGCGGCAGTTCAAGCAAGGTGCCGAGCGCGCCAAGGAAGGCCACCGCCATCAGCGCACGCGCGGCAATATCGCGGCGGCTTGCGCCTAGGCGTAGGAACAGGGAAGGCCGCATCGGTTCGCTCACATCTTGTACGTGACGCCAAGCGTCACGCGGTTCTGGTCGAATTGGCGGGCTGTCTGCGTCGGATCTGAATTGCGGCCCAGAACGTGGCCAACCAAGCCATCGACCTGGATGCGATCATTCAGCAACCACACCACGGCGAACTGCGCCGATGCATAGTGATCGCGGCGCGGGAAGCCGCGGTACTTGGATATCGTGTAGGTGACTGCCGGCCGAAGGTTCAGGTTGCGCAAAAGTTCGTGATCTGCCGAAAGCGCAAAAATCTGCTGCTCGATGCCGGCGATATTGATCAGCGGTGAGCGTTGCACGCTTTTGCCTGCACTGAAATTCACAGTGGTCAGCCGTGTGGGGCTCCACCGCAGCTGGGCGTGATAATTGAGGCCGCTGATGGTGGGGAACAGCGGATTGTCGAAAGTCTGGCGCAGATAGCCTGCGCCGATTTCACCTTGCAGCAGCCGGTTCAGTCCGAATGCCAGCCCGCCAAGCGCCGTATAGCCCTTGGAATTGCGCGATGTGCCGCCCACTTGCACCGGATAGCGCGCATGATTGAACGACAGGCTGGTAAAGGCGGCGATGCCGGGCGTCAGCCCTTGCGCCACGCGCAATTCGCCGCTCACCGCCTCATAATTGCGGGGAGACAGATCGATGGTGATGTTGCCAAGTTTGCGGTCGGAATAGCGATATCGGTCGTATTGCCCTTGCACGGAAATTTTCGTGCGAAAGAAATCCTGTTCCACCGACACCCCGCCGGAAAGCTGGTGATAGGCAATGGGCTTGGCACCGAACAACGTGTCGCCCGTCGTGCCGCGCCCTTCTACCCGGCGGGCAAACGAGACGTCGCCCGATATCCGGGTGGCCGCGCTCACATCGATGCGACCGTCGGCGCCCACATCAAAGCGGTCCACATTCTCGGTCGCATGGGCAAAATGGCGGTCGAAGGCGGCGTCCGCGCTCAGCGCCAGCGCGTGCCGTTTCCACTGCGATTGCAGCGATACCGCAGGTCGCACCGAAACCGAGACATCGGAGACTTTCACATCGCTGCGGGCATAAAGATTGTCCGTCGCGATTGCCTGCACACCGACCGTTGGCTGGAGCCGGAAGCTACCGAAGGCGATTCCCACCGCCTCGAAACCCGGCCGCGAGCGGGCGTTGACCGTGTCTCGTTCCATCCGCGTATCCACCGTGGTCTGGCCCAGTGCGCCGCCGGTCGTTGCCAGCAGGCCAATGGCGGTGCCAAGGCCCGATGCCATCCGACTGAGCGCCGTCTGCTGAATGGGGCGCCGCAGCACCATAAGTCGTTCGCCTCCGCATTGCTCATTGGGAGGTTGTTCAGCTATCACCGTTACGCACGGAGGTGTCCGCAATTAGCCCCGTTACAGAGCTATTGGCAGCTATCGGCGGCGGAGTTCAACTAGGCATTAACCATAAGGGGAAAGCCTTCCTTGAACGGCGGCCCAGCATAAGCATCGCCATGAACTTGCTCGCTCGCCTCACACCCGGCCATGTCGTCCGCCTCGCGAAAGTGTTTGCGATGGGCACGGCGATGATCATGACGGCCGCCTATGTCACGGACCGCCTGACGGTGGAGACGGCGGGCATCGCATCGTTCTGCCTGGCACTTTCGCTGCTGCTGGCGGTGCCCGATCAGCGCAGCTCAGAATTGCTCGGTGCGGCGGCGATCTGGATGACGACGGCCGAATTCATGTCGTGCAGCCAAAGCGCGCATTTCGATATGTGGCGCTGGGCCGTCGCGATCGCAACGCTGGCATTGGTGATCGTGCCGCTCAAAGTGCAGTATATGCGAGGGCTTGCGCGTACCAATCCCTATGCGCCGATCGGTGCACAGGATCGCCGGGCCTGGTCGGCCGGCGCGATGCCGCTTTCTCCCACAATGGTCGCAGTCAAGCGCGGGGAGGTGTCGCTGCCTGCACTTGAGGCTCCGGCGCACAACGCTTGACACCCGCCGACGCGACATTGTCCAGCCGCGCAGCATAATGTCCCAGCAGTTGCTCGATCCATTCCTCGGGTGAAAGCGCCAGCGCGCCGGTGCGCGCAAACGCCGCTTCGCTCATATCACGTACCATCGCATCGTCGCCGGCCATCCAGGTGAGCGCAGCTGCGAATGCTTGCGTATCGCGCGGATCGACGGCCATGCCCGCGCCGGCGCGAACGATGTCCGTTGCCAGCAGCGCGGTTGGCGGAACGATGGTGGGCAGCCCGGCGCGCAACGCTTCCATCGCGACCAGTCCATAGGGTTCGGGATAGCGGCTGGGCATCACCAGTAGCCGTGCTCGCTGCGCCAACCGGGCAATTTCGGTCGGGGCGAGGCGGCCGGCGAAAACAGCCTCTGGATAGCGAAGACGCAAGTCCGCCAGCATCGCGCCATCGCCCACAAGGCGGATCGGCACGCGCGCGCGCCGCGCCGCTTCCAGCGCGAGGTCAGGCCCCTTGGTCGCTTCGATCCGCCCGACGAACAGCACTTCGCGGTTGTCTTCGGCCTCGATCCGGTCGCGTGAGAACGGAACGACAGGATTGGGCAGGGCGTGGATCGCTGCATCGGGGATGCCCGCGCGGTGCAGAAACGGACGCATGCCCTCATGGATGGCGAGCACCGGCACCGACTCTCCGGGCCGGAACACCGCCTGCTGCAACGCAAAGCGCACCAGCCGCCACAGCTTGTGCGCGGGGCCGCGCCGATCGCATGCAGCCGCAAGACAGGCTGTGCCAAGCGGTTTTCGCATGCAGACTTCGCCGCTGCGCAGATCGGCGAATGCGCCGTTCGGGCAGGCGAGGAAGAAATCGTGCGCCGAAATCACCAGCCGCGCGCGAACCGGCGCGAGCGCGGCGAAGATCGACGGCGACAGAATCTGCGACCAGCCGTGCAGGTGATAGACGGTGCGTGGGCTATCATGCCGGGCAACCCAGTCGCGCACCATTCGTGCGGCGGCGCGATTCCACAGCCCGTCACGCAATGCCTGCCATGCTGGCCGGTCGAGCAATCGACCTTGCCCCAGTGCAACATGGTCCACACCCAAGCCGCCAAACGGGTCACCTTGCGCCGCGTCGCCGGAAAGGAACGTGACCGCAAGGCCGCGCTCGCGGAACGCGCGGGCCGATGCGACAGCCAGTGCGCTCGCCCCGCCCATCGGGCGCGACAGGTCGTTGATGACGACGATGCGGTCGATCCCAGCGGTCATGCCGCAGCCATCAGGTCGCGGCCCATTTCCGCCACGTCCGCCCGGGTTGCCGCGATCAGCCGATCAAGCGCGATGCGGTCCACGCCTTCGTCCAGCGCGCGGCGTGCAAGAGCAGCCAATTGCGGCGCACACAACGTGGCCGTATCGGCGATAAAGGCCTCCCGCCCCGCCAACTGGAAAAAGCTGTCGAGCTTGCTGTCCCACCGCAAGCCGATGGTCGGGATGCCAAAGGAATGCGCGGCGATGCAGGCATGCATGCGATGCGCCACGATCAGATCGCAACTGCCGATGAACCCCGCAAGTTCGGTGGGATCGGCGAACGGGTTGGTCACTGTCACCGGCCCGCGTGCCCGGCGTACCCATTGCGGGGCCATCCGGGCAAGGTAATCGCGATCTTCCGGGCTGCCATTGGTGAACAGCGCCACGCGCAGGCCCATCCCGGCCAGCGTGGTTGCAGCTGCGCCATACCAGTCATCGAGATCGGCCTGCGCATGGCCGTGATCGGCATGATAACGCAGTGCCATCGGCGCGGTGATGCACAGGCCGGCCAGCGGTCCTTCGGCACGTGGCGCTTCGGCGACGAAATGGCGGCAGGCCAACACGCCTGGATCGCCTGCCAGCCGGGCCGCAGGCACGCCTTGCGGTTCCAGCAATTCCTCCCACGCCCGTTGCGAACGGCGATCGCGCACCGAGGCAAAGGTCAGGCGTACCGAACGTAAGGCTTCGCCGAACAGCCGACGACCTGCATCCGACCAATCGCGGTTTGCCCCCACGCCATAGACCGCCATTGGCAGGTCGCGCCGCCGCACTTCATCCAATGCGCCTGCCAGCTTCATCGGGAAATTAAGGTCCGCGTCAGTCAGCAGATTTCCGCCGCCCAGCACTGCGGCCCGGCATCCGGCCAACTGCTCGTTGAAATGGCCGCGCAGCCGCAAAGCTACCAGAGCACCCAGCGCCGTGCGCGTAACCATTCGCCGAAGCCACAGGGGCAGTGCCTCCAGCACCCTAATGGCATGGGCACGGCGGCTCGGGCCGAGATCGGGGTAAGCGCGGCGGCCGGCAAGATCGATGGAGAACACCTCTGCTCCCGGCAAAGCAGAAGTGAGTTCCGCCTCAAGGCATTCGGACAACAAGCCATCACCAAGATTGGGGCTGTATTTCACGTTGAGCAGGGCGATTTTCACGCAATTCTCCGCATTGGCCGATAAAATCGACCCAGCACCCGCAGCAGCCGCGCGCTGAAAGGTTCGCCTAAGGGGCCGTCGAAAAGATCGTGTCGTGCTTCGTGCCACAAGCGACGCGGATCGGCGGAAAACAGGTAATGCGACAAATTCTTGCGGGTCACGGCGCCTTCGCGATCGAGCAATTCCGCCCCGTCTTCGGCGCCGGCAAGGCAATCCCATGCAACGTCCGCCAACCGACGCATGCGCCAGTCCCGCTTAAGGTCGCGCGCGAGCGCAGGCGGCAGCGGAGTTCCATACACACGGTGCGCCAGCAGCAGGCCCGGACCCACCATACGCGACAATCGCCGCTGCCGGGCTTCAGCATACAGCGCGTTGACATCGACCTGCCCGCCACGGATGAGCGCCGATATATCGGCGAGCCATTTGAGCCGTTCCCACCCGTGCTCACCGCCGTGGCAACACAAGTACAAGGCCTCGATCAGAGGATCGAGCACCGAAACCGGATAACCTGGCACAATCTCCATCCGCCTCGTCGATTGCGCGGCATCGTCCAGCACGCGCGGGTTCTGAAACAAGCGCCAATGCAATTCCACGATCATCGACGTTTCCGCGTGATGGAGCGCTACGTCCTTGTCGCGCGCCGCCGGTGGAGCATCGGCGCGATAGCCACAGCCTTGCAGAATACGCATTGCCGGGTCGACCTGCCCCGGCGGCACTAGCAGGTCGATGTCCAGCGCCTCACGAAACCCGATCTGGCCAAATGCGGACAGCGCCGTAGCTGCGCCTTTCAGCACGGTAACCTGCACGCCTGCCGCTTCCAGCAAGGCGGAAAGTCGCGCCGTTTCGCGCGCGAGGCGCAGGCCTTCTGCCAGCAGCCCTGCGGGCGTTGGAATAGGGCAGGCCGGCACGGCAGACGCGACGAGCGCGGAAACATGATGTCGGCGAGCAAGCCGCGCCAGCAGTGGCATGTTGAGGCCGACCAGTGCCAATTCGGCCAGCCTGTCCCGTTCGGACTCCCCACGCGGCCACAGCGTTGCGGTGGCAAGGCAGGCCATCTCCGCCGTCAGGAACGTGCCGATCATGCAGTGATCCGCCCGGCGGGAAAAGTGGCGAGCACGGCATAGCGGCCCGGCTCGGGCGTTCCGCTCACGTCCAATCCGCGATGCTGCACCCACACGTGTGCTTCGATCCCGCCACGCCCTTCGCGGCGCGGGGCGACTCCATAAAACAGCGTGGCATCAATCCCGCGCCGGCGCAGCATCCATGCCGCCGCCAGCCCGCGTTCGATGCACATTGCGCGTAGTGGGCTGCGTTTCGCCGCGCGGTCCACCGCCCAGCGGACCAGCGCCACCGCATGGGTGCGGCGGGCATCGTCCGGGGCGGCCGCCGCCGTTGCCGAGGCCAGTCTCCCGACCAGCCGGAACGGCAGCAGCCGCAAGAGCGCGGAAGCGACGACGAGCAGGGCCAGCGCTTCGGCAAGCGCGGCTCGATCCTGCCAGTCGCAACGGCGCAGCTTTGTCCAGAAGCCGGCGTCCGTCATGCCCCGCGCTCCACCCAGAACCAGGTGTCGCGCACATCATGCTCGCCGTGGATCGTCACCTCGCAGGGTTCATCGACCACAAAAGGCGCAACAGGATGGAATTGCAATCCGAACGCGCGGACTTGCGGTTCGGAAGTGTCATAGATCAGCCCGGGTGCAAGATGGAACCGCAGCCACTGCACCACGCCGTGCACCGTGCCGCGTGTGGCCCGCACGGTCGCACTTGCCCGTGACGGGACCATAGCGGCGGTGCAGTCGACATCGAACAGCACGGCGCTGTCGCTGCGCAGGTTGATCGCGCCGGATGTGACGGTCGCCAATGCCGGCGAGAGATGGTTGAAGGCGCGCATATCGAAACCGGCGGCGGTGCTCATGGTTCGGTCCGCCGGGCGCAGATCGGTCGCCAGCGCGGTCACGATCTCGACGCGGCCGGGCAGCACCCGTGCGCCGGGCTTCAGCAAATGTGCGCAGGCATGGTGCAATGTGCCGGCGCAACCCGCGCCAAACAGGTTGTTCGCCAGATTGTCCCAAATCAGCGCATCGGCCGGTTCGGGCAAATCGACGCCAACGTGCAAGCTCAGCGCATCGGCAGAAACCACCGCCACGCGGTCGGTCATCCCGTTTGCCGCCACCACCGCGCGTGCTGCATCCGCCACCACCGGATCGCGTTCGCAAGCGATCACGGTTGCACCGGCCTTCGCGGCCATCATCGCGAACAACCCGCTGCCAGCGCCGATATCCAGCACCATCGATCCAGGGCGAATGGTCTGGCATATCGCCTGACCATACAGCGCGTGGCGTGCTTCGTCCTGCATCATCGTGAAGTACCAGGGCTCAATATTGCGCGCGATCAACGGGCGGGCCAGTGTCGCCAATTCGGCATCGTCCGGTGCCAGCGCCAATGCCTCGAGACACAGAGCCCGCGCGTCATCATGTCGTCCGCTTCCGGCGAGCAGGCTGCGTGCCAACCGCACCATTGCCTGCGGCCGACCACGCACTTTGGCGATCAGAACGTCGGCGGAAGAAGTGGGCCGGTGATGCATGTCAGACGTTGCTCCCGGCCACCGCGCGCATGTGGCTGGCGGCCGAAATGCTGCGCAACATGGCATAACGATAATCGGCCTCGACGCCTTCGTCACCCCACGCGGAAGAACCGGGTTCCGGCATTGTTTCCAGCAACTTGCGCAACCGTTCCACGTCGATCATTCGCGCCGCCGGTTCATATCGGCCGATGCTTTCCACTTCCGCGCTCAAGGCTTGGCGGTCTCCATGAAGTGCCTGCACCCAATCGGCCGATTGATAGCCGCGAAGTCGCGTATTGAGCACTTCCGGCGGGGCACGGTCGGCCAGCACCTTGCGCAGGATGGCGCGGGGCTCGCCGTTCCACACCAGCCGTTCCACCGGTATCCGCAACGCCAGTTCGCACAGCCGCCGGTCCGCTGTGGGATCGCGCATGTCGATACCCCAGGTCGCGAGGTCGGCCTTGTTCAGGCAGCCCATGTCCGCGATCGTCATGATCGCCAGCCGGTTGGAAACGCTGTCGTGCAAACCCTCGCGCTCATACCGGCTCGGCGCGGCCAGTTGTGCAGCGGCAAACGCAGGATCCCGCAGCATGGAATAGCGCCGCGTGGCGATCGGAGGGCGCCCCATCATGGTCTCGACGCGCTGCCAGACCGGTTCGGGCAGCATCGGTTCCACGCTGTTCCACACCACGCCGCGCCAGCGCATCCAGCCACCACGCACCAGGGCCCGCCCGGTTTTCCACCACAACCGGAGCTTCCCTGCGCGCAGCAGATCGGGCAGCGCCTGCGTGCCGGATTCACTGAGTGACGCGTTTCCACGCTGGCCGGTCAACATCATCGAGATGCAGTGATCGCGCGCGCGATCATTGATCGCCTCAATCCACGGCAGGTTGCACAAATTGCGCACCGGCACGCCATAAAGGTGCCGAGCCCGATCCAGCCGGCCGAGTGGCCCATGTTCCGGGCTGACGATCACATGGTCGACATTGTCGTGCATCGCCGCCGTTTGCGCCGCCAGCACGCTCTCGTCAGCGATGCGATGCGGGGCGAGTGGCGGTAGTGGCCCTTTGCGCGGCACAGCGGTAAACGCCGTCAGTCGCCGCCCTTGTTCTGCCAGTTGCCGCGCGGCGGTGGTGACAACGGCGGTGCTGTCGAACCCGGAGCTGAGATGCGCGCCGATCTCTGCGCCGCCTCCACGCAGCGCTGCGGCGACCGCCGCATCCAGCGCGCGCCCGACAACAGCTTCGTAGTCTTCCTGTTGCGGAAGGCGGAGCGGTGAAACGTCCGGCTGCCAGTGCCGATGTTGGGTTACATTGCCCGTTGCCGGATCGAAAACAGCATAGTGCCCCGGCAAAACCCGCTCGATCCCTGCATAGGGCGTCGCTGCACTCTCCACGTTGGCATCGCACATGAAGCCCGCATAGCTGGACGGTTCGGGTGCCCGCGGCACGTGGGGAAGGGCGAGCAGGCCTTCCGGCATCGATGCGACCCAAAACCCACCGGCCGCATGGTGAAACTGCAGCGGACGATCGCCGGAAAAATCCCGCGCCAGCAATACCCGCCCGGTCGAACGATCAAGCGCAATCAAGGCGAACACGCCGTAGATCCGCGCGAACGCGGCCTCGCCCCAGCGCGCGACAGCGTGCGCGACCAGTGCCGAATCGCTCAGCCGATCGGCCAGATCGCCCAGCGCGAGCTGGTGTGCCAGCGCATCGCGTTCAGACAGGCGCACGTCGGCGGCGACCATCCACCGTCGGTCGGTCGTCTCTTCCAGCCCGTCGGCATAATCGTCTTCGGGCAACATGGGCATCAACCGCTTGCCGATCGCCCATACGGTAAGGTCATCACCGCCCGCGCTGGTCAGCGGTCGCGCACTGCCATACCGCTCGAGCGCAGCACTCATCCGCGCAACATCCGCGCCGGCATCGTGCGGCGGGGCAGTAAAGGCGGCATAAAGCGCGGTCATGACATCAGGGCGCCCGGATCAGGCATAGGCCGAGGTGGCGGTTTGCGGTACGGGGCAGGCCAGCCCAATTTCGACCAGCTCGTTGAGCAGCTCCAGGGTCTGCGCCTCGCACGTGCCTTCATCGATGTCATAGATCAGGGCAAGTTCGGCGCTTACCTCGCTTGCAGTGCGCGGAACTTCGAGCATGTGCCATATGCGCGTAGCCACACGGTTGAGGCCGAAACACGTGCCGCTTTCGATATCGAGTGCAACGAGCTGGCCATCTATTTCGGCGGTTGTTGCCGACGGGGCATGGCCGATGGGCAGATGAGGCGTAACGGTCATGGGATCGATTCCTTTCGGCTTGGCATTCGGACTCGGCGCGCGGAACCACGCAGGGCGCGGCACTGTGCGTTGGCGATGGGCCGTGATCGGTGGGCCGTGATCGGTGGGACCGCAG
>DAICYJ010000122.1 GCA_027311705.1 Novosphingobium sp.
GCGGGAGCGTGGTGGATATATTCTGTCGTTGCCGGTGGTGCCTACCGAACGTTCAGATTTCGCGGAAACGAATGCCCTGTTCGCCGCGCAGGAGGTGTGGGGCAACGCCAGCGGATACACCGTATTTCTGTTCACTTCGGCGGACGAAATCGAGGCGCTCGTGCCCGATTTCACGGCCCTCGCCGCGCTGGGCGCGCAGCAGTTCATCTGCACTGCGCCCGGTGCCGGCCATCGTTCCGGAGCGGATGTGGTGAGCCGGGTGTTCGTCGGCGGGGCGGGCGAGGATGCGGCGACCGGATCGGCACACGCGGTGCTGACTCCGTTCTGGGCGGCACGTCTTGGCCGCAACACCTTCACTGCGCATCAGGCTTCGCCGCGGGGCGGCGATTTCACGTGCCGGCTGGAGGGTGACCGCGTGCTGCTGGGCGGCCGGTGCGTGACCGTGATCGAGGGGACCTACCGGCTGCCCGACCGGTAAAGCTGCACCACGTCTGCCAGATGGGAAACAAGGCGGCCACCTTGCGCCGCAGGGGTTTGGCCCAGCCGCACGACGACGAGTTGCAGGCTGGGCGACACCAGCACGTATTGCCCCAGATGGCCTTCGCAGGCGAACAGGTCTGCCGGGCCGCGATCCGGGAACAGCGAAGGGCCGCCGCTGGTCGGCTTGCGGTTGAGCCAGATCTGCGCGCCGTACTGCGCTTCGCGCGGGGAAGGCGTGGTCATGAACTCGATCCACTGGCGCGGTATGATCTGCGCGCCCTTCACAGCGCCTTCGTTGCGCAGGAACTCGCCGAATTTCGTCCAGTCGCGGGCGGTGCCGTGGATCAGGCTGCCGCCGATCAACGTGCCTGCCGCATCAAATTCGGGGATCATCGATTTCATCCCCGTCGGTTCGAACAGCCGGGTGCGCAAATAGTCGGCCACGGCACGACGGCGGCTTTCAGGATCGGGGGCAGGCGACAGCGAGCGGGCGGCAAGATCGGCCAGAATCACGCTCGTCGCGGTGGAATAGACCCATTTCGTGCCCGGTTCGTGCTGCAGCGGCTGGTCCTCGGCATAGCGGGCCATGTCGTCGCGCCCGTCGAGAAACAGCATGCGCACTTCGTCGGAATTATAGATGGGGTCGCCATTTTCGACGTGGCGCAGGCCCGATCGCATCTGCAGCAGCTGCTTCAGCGTGATCTCGCCGCGCGGATCGCCGGGGCGCTGCCACGCCGGGATCGGTGCCGATTCGGCTAGTCGCAGCCGGCCGTCCGACACCAGCATGCCGATCATCACGCCGGTGACCGACTTGGCCATCGACCAGCTGATGAAGCGGGTGTTCTCGTGATAGCCCGGCGCATAGCGTTCGGCGACGATGCGGCCTTGGTGCATCACGATCAGGGCGCGGGTTTCGCCAGCCGCTTCATCCTTGAACAGCGAATCGATGGCACGGGCCAGTGCCTCGCGATTCGTGCCGGGATTTTTCGTGACCGTTTTGAGTGCTTCCGCAGAAACCGGCGGCACGGGCGGGGCGGAGCTGCCGCCCGAACAGCCGAACAGCGCTGGCACAAGCAGCAGCGGGGCGATAAGGGACGGAAACAGGCGGGCCATGCGCGCGCAGCTTTCCTCCAGATTGACGGTCGAGCGCAATGGCAAACCCGCCTCCATC
The DNA here is from genome assembly GCA_027311705.1 of Novosphingobium sp. Classification (GTDB taxonomy): domain Bacteria; phylum Pseudomonadota; class Alphaproteobacteria; order Sphingomonadales; family Sphingomonadaceae; genus Novosphingobium. The sequence continues at coordinate 1,652 of DAICYJ010000122.1, forward strand.
CACCGCAACTGCCTCCGCTTCGGGAAATCCGGCGACCTATGCCCAGTTGCCGCGCCGGCGCTGGCGGTTGGTCTGGTTGGCGCTGGCGGTGGCCGGAGTGGCGGCGCTGGGGTGGTTCTTCTGGGTGCCGCTGCAGGGCAACGCCATCACCGGCACGTCCTATGGCGCGCGGGTCGCGTGCTCGTGCCGCTTCGAAGGCGGGCGGCCACTGAACGATTGCCGCAAAGACTTCGAGGAGGGCATGGGCCTGATCACCCTGTCGGAAGATGTCGAGGCCAAGAGCGTGACGGCCAAGTTCCCGCTGATCGCCAGCCAGACCGCGACCTATCGCGAAGGCTGGGGCTGCGTGCTGGAGCCCTGGAAGAACTAGTCGCAGAAACTAGGCCGAGACCCAGCCCTCGGTACTGTCGATCCAGCCGCCGCCGACCACGCGTTCACCGGCATAGAGCACGGCGGCCTGGCCCGGCGCGACGCCGAATTCGGGCGCGTGAAAGCGGATCGTGGTGGTCGCGCCATCGCCGAAGGGGCCTTCGAGCGTGATGGGCACCGGCTTGGCCAGCGAGCGGACCTTGGCCGTCAGCGGAACATCCGGCAGCGGGCCGATACGGTTGGTTTCGGTCACGGTCGCGCGGGCGACCGCCAGCATCGCTCTGGGGCCGACGAGGACGCGGCGGGCGGGGGCATCGAGCCCCACTACAAAGAGCGGTTCGGGCAGCCCGCCGATGTCGAGGCCCCGGCGCTGGCCGACCGTGTAATGGATGATGCCGCGATGCACGCCGAGAACATCGCCGGTCTGCGCGTGGACGATTTCGCCGGGCGCGGCGCCTTCGGGGCGGACTTTCGTGACCACTTTGGCGTAGTCGCCATCGGGCACGAAGCAGATGTCCTGGCTGTCGGGCTTGGCGGCGACGGCCAGGCCGAGGTCGCCCGCGATGCGCCGCACTTCGGGCTTGGGCATCCCGCCCAGCGGAAAGCGCAGGAATGCCAGCTGGTCTTCGGTGGTGCCGTAGAGGAAATAGCTCTGGTCGCGGGCGGGATCGAGCGCGCGGTGGAGTTCGGGGCCGGCCGCACCTTCAACGCGTTGCACATAATGCCCGGTGGCCAGGCAATCCGCACCGAGTTCGCGCGCCATGCGCAGCAGGTCGGTGAATTTCGGCCCCATGTTGCAGCGGATGCACGGGATTGGAGTGCGCCCGGCGAGGTAATCATCGGCAAAGCGATCGACCACCTCTTCGCGAAAGCTCGATTCGTGGTCGAACACATAGTGCGCAATGCCCAGCCGGTCGGCCACCGCGCGGGCATCGCGGATATCGTCGCCGGCGCAGCACGCGCCCTTGCGGCCGGTGGCGGCACCATAGTCGTAAAGCTGCAGCGTAACGCCGATCGTTTCGGCACCGCTGGCGGCGGCAAGGCCAGCAACGACTGAGCTATCGACCCCGCCGGACATGGCGACGACGATGCGCCGCGCGCGCGACGGAGCGGCGAGATCGAAAAGAATTTCGGGATCGGGCAGGCCAGTGAGGGCGGTCATGCACCGCCCCATAGGCGGAAACTCGCCGGATTGGCAGAGGCAATGCTGACGGCCACGGCCTAGCGGTTTGAAATGACTAACCTTTGGTAAAGGGCGGCTTTACCCTCCATTATGGGTCGGCGGGGTAGAGCCCTGTTCATGGACATGGAGTTCACCACATCACGGGCGTTCGAAACGGACGATTCGGCACCAGGGCTTCGGCCCCTGGGCTGGAGCGAACTGTGCGCCCGGCTGGCCGCCGCGCAGGATCTGCGGCGCATCGGGGCACCGGGCTCGCTGATCGCGGGCGATGTCGCAAGTCATGCCGATGGGCGCTGGGGCAGCTTCCACCATCCCTCCGCGCGGATGCTGCTCGACGGTTCTTCCGGCCAGCCGTTGCCGGAATGGGACGGACCGCAACAGGCTGAAGGCCCTGTTAACCCCAATTGTTCAATGGATGGCAACGACGGGGGCGGCACACCGTGGGGTATCAAGACCACATCGCCGAACTCCTCCGGAGCCGAGCTGATCCGACGAGAACTGCCATGATCGAAAACCAGAGAATCAAACCGGCACAGGTCATCGGCCCCTTGGGGGAACCGCTGACCGTCGATTCGCTGCCGCCGCCGACAACGACCCGCTGGGTTGTGCGTCGCAAGGCGGAAGTGGTCGCCGCCGTGAACGGTGGTCTGCTGACCATCGATGAAGTGTGCGAACGCTACTCGCTGACGCTCGAAGAATTCGCTTCGTGGCAGCGTGCGGTCGATCGTTCAGGCATGCAGGGCCTGCGCGTCACCCGCATCCAGCACTACCGCGATCTCTATGAGCGACAGCTGAAGTATTAACACCGGTTTCGCGGCCGCCCTCCGGCACCTGCTGCGCAAACGACCATCCACGGGCGGCCGTTCTCCCTTCAAGGAGAGCGGCCGTTTTTCTTTGGCCGCGCGGTGACCACGCCGGATTGGCGCAATTCATTACAGATGCAACCGGGCAACACTTGCGAAGTCCGCGCAAGTCCTTCGTCGAGCCGGAATTGCCACCCGTCGAAACGCTGTCTATTGCAGCCCGCGGCAAGCGCCGGAACAGGGCAGCCCGCCTTGCGGCGACTGACATAGTCTTATAATACACTGACGCCGAACACTTGATGCCGGAGCGGTGCGTTGCACTGCCGGACGAGAAGCGGCAGCCCGTCCAGGACGAAGGCACGTGAACGACATGAATTACGAGACGAGCATCAATCCTGCCGTGACTGTCGATGCCATGGGACCTTCCGCCGACGACGAGGTCGTGACCGTTTCGCGCGGTGGCGGGCGCGGGCGCATGATCGCCATCATCGTGGCGGTGTTGCTGGCGCTGGGCCTCGTCTATTTCCTCACCCATCGGGGCGCTCCGGCGGCAAGCACCGGCGATCAGGCGGCAGCACAAGCGCAGACCGTTTCGGTTATCGCGCCGGGCCGCACCACGGTGCAGGGCACGATCAACGCCAGCGGCACCATTGGTGCGCAGCGCGACCTGCCGGTGGGTGTGGCGGGCGAAGGTGGCCGCGTGGTCAGCGTGCTGGTCGATGCGGGCACCTGGGTCGGCGCGGGACAGGTGCTGGCGGTGATCGACCGTTCGGTGCAGACACAGGCGGCGGCGAGCCAATCGGCCAACGTGCAAGTGCAGCAGGCCAATGCCCGGCTGGCGCAGGCCAATCTGGATCGCGCGCTTCAGCTGGTAGCCAAAGGTTTCATCTCAAAGGCGGATATCGACCGGCTGACCGCGACGCGCGATGCCGCCGTGGCGCAAGTGCGCGTGGCGCAGGCGACGCTGGGGCAGTTGCAGGCGACTGCCGCGCGGCTCAACGTGGTGGCACCCGCCGCCGGCCTCGTGCTCACACGCGGGGTGGAGCCGGGCCAGATCGTCGGGCCGGGCAGCGGCACCTTGTTCCGCATCGCCAAGGACGGCGCGCTGGAAATGCAGGCGCGGCTTTCGGAAAACGACCTCGCGCGGCTTTCGGTCGGCGTGCAGGCACAGATCCAGCCGGTGGGCACCGACCGTACCTTTACCGGGCAGATCTGGCAGCTTTCGCCGACCATCGATCCGCAGACGCGCGAAGGCGTGGCGCGCATCGCGCTCGCTTATGACGCCGCGCTGCGGCCGGGTGGATTTGCTGCCGCTTCGATCAAGGTAGGCACGATGACGGCGCCGGTCCTGCCTGAATCGGCAATCCTTTCAGACGACAAGGGTGCTTACGTGTTCGTGGTGGGCGGGAACAACAAGGTGGTGCGCCGCCCGGTGACCACCGGCGACGTGACGCAGCAGGGCATCGTCGTGAAGGAAGGCCTTTCGGGCAACGAACGCGTGGTTCTGCGCGCGGGCGGATTCCTCAACCCCGGCGACGTGGTGCGCCCGGTGCGTTCGAACCAGACAGCCGCTTCATCGGCCCAGGGCCGCTGAGCGGGGAAGGACCCCCATGAACTTCCGCAATATCTCTGCCTGGTCGATCCGCAATCCGGTCGTACCCCTCGTCCTGTTCATCGGCCTGACGCTGGCCGGCATCATGGCCTTCATGACGATGAAGGTGCAGGACACGCCCGACATCGAGTTCCCGCTGGTGATCGTGACGATCACCCAGCCGGGTGCCGCCCCGACCGAAATCGAGAACCAGATCACCCAGCGCGTGGAATCGAGCGTGCGGACGATCGAGGGAGTCGATACGATCAGTTCGACCGCATCCGAAGGCAACAGCCAGACGATGATCATGTTCAAGATCGGCACCGACATCAACGCGGCGGTGAACGAGGTGAAGAACGCGGTCGACCAGGTGCGCGGCGACCTGCCGGACGGCATCCTCGAACCGCAGGTGATCAAGGCGCAGACATCGTCAGAGCCGATCGCCTATTTCGCGGTTTCGGCGGACGACATGACCATCGAACAGCTATCGTGGTTCATCGACGATACCGTGGCCAAGCGATTGCTTTCGGTATCCGGCATGGCCGAAGTGAGCCGGGGCGGCGGCGTGAGCCGGGAGATCGCGGTGACGCTCGATCCGCTGCGGATGAAGGCGCAAGGCGTCACCGCCACGCAGATCAACGCCACGCTGCGGCAGGTGAACCAGAACGCGGCGGGCGGTAAGGCCGAAGTGGCCGGATCGCGCCAATCGGTGCGCGTGCTGGGCAATGCCGGTTCCGCCTATGACCTGTCGCAGACGCAAGTGAGCCTTGCCGGCGGCCGTTCGATCAAGCTGGCCGATGTTGCCGACGTGAAGGACAGCTACAGCGAAATCACCTCGATCGCGAAGTACAACAGCAAGCCCGTGGTCACCTTCAGCATAGCTCGCGCGCGCGGCGAATCCGATGTCAGCGTGTTCGACGACACGGTGAAGGAGCTGCGCAAGATGGAGGCGGAGCAGGGGAACAAGATCAAGTTCACCCAGCTGTTCACCAGCGTCGGCTACACCAAGGAACAGTACAAGACCTCGATGTCGGCCATGGTCGAAGGTGCCGTGCTGGCGGTGATCGTGGTGTTCTTCTTCCTGCGCGACTGGCGGGCGACGATCGTTTCGGCCATCGCCATTCCGCTGTCGTCGATCCCCACATTCTGGGTGATGAGCCTGATCGGCTTCACGCTCAACACCATGTCGCTGCTCGCGCTGGGCCTGGTGGCGGGCGTGCTGGTCGATGATGCGATCGTCGAGATCGAGAACATCGTGCGGCACATGCGCATGGGCAAGTCGCCCTATCAGGCATCGATCGACGCGGCGGACGAGATCGGCCTTGCCGTCGTCGCGACGACCTTTTCGATTGTTGCGGTATTCTTCCCGGTGGCGCTGATGCCGGGCATTTCGGGCCAGTTCTTCAAGAACTTCGGCCTGACCGTGGTGATTGCGGTGCTGTTCTCGCTGCTCGTCGCGCGCATGATAACGCCAATGATCGCAGCCTATTTTCTGAAATCGCACGGGCAGGCGGAGCATGGCGGCGGCGTGTGGATGGACCGGTACATGCGGGTGCTGGCCTGGTCGCTGGATACGTCGAAAGCTGACGCCTATCGACGGGGAGTGGTGCGGCAGCGCGGGCGCTGGTGGTTTCCGCTGGTGCTGTTGCTGGTCGTGGGCGGGTCGATCTTCGGGTTCGTGCAGGCAATGGGTGCCGCCTATGGTGCTCTGTCGTTGATGACGTCGCTTCCGGTTTGGCTCGCCCCGGTGGCCGCCCTTCTGGCGGGCGTCGTGGCCATGGCGGCGATCATCGTGGTGGCGCGCATTCTTGCCCGCATGATCGGCGGCCAGTTCGGCAACTGGTGGCACTATGTGGGCCAGCGGCTGCATGCGCGGCTGCGCGATCACCGGTTGTGGATGATGGGCGTGGGCATCGGCGCACTGGCGTTTACCGGGGTGTTGCTGGCGAGCATTCCGGCGCAGTTCTTCCCCGATACCGACAACGATTTCAGCCGTATCTCGGTGGAAATGGTGCCCGGCACCACGATCGAGCAGACCGAGCGCAAGATGGACGAGGTTCTGGCCCTGGTGCAGAACGAGCCCGAGATCGACGTTGCGCTGGAGCGCATCAACGAAGGCAACGGCCGCATCTTCATGGAACTGAAGCCCGACCGCGACCGGTCGAGCCTGGACTTCGAGCGCGCGCTGACGCCGCGCTTGCAAAAAGTGGCGGACGCCCGGGTGACGTTCCTCGACAACAACGGCGGTGGCCCCGGCGGTGGATCCGGCCGCCCGATCAGCATCATGCTGTCGGGGTCCGATCCCGACTTGCTGCAGCGGACGGCGCAGACGCTGGTCGAGCAGATGTCGGCCTTGAAAGAAGTGGTCGCCCCGCGGGTGAGCGCCGACTTGCGCCGACCCGAAATCGTCGTGACCCCGCACCTCGACCTTGCGGCGACGCTGGGCGTGACCACGCAGGCGCTGAGCCAGGTGATCCGCATCGCGACGCAGGGCGAGATCGACCAGAACAGCGCCAAGTTCTCGCTGTCGGACCGGCAGGTGCCGATCCGGGTGAAGCTGCCGGTCGATTCGCGCCGCGATTTGTCAACGATCGAGAACCTGCCGGTTCCCACGGCTTCGGGCGGAAGCGTGCCATTGTCGCGCGTGGCGACCATCGGCTTCGGTTCTGGGCCAACCTCGATCCAGCGCTATAACCAAAACCGCCGTGTGTTCGTGGGGGCTGATCTGCCGCCAAACGTGCCCAAGGGCACCGCGATGACGCTGATCAACAACCTGCCGATCATGAAGAACCTGCCGCAGGGCGTTTCCAATGCTCCGGCAGGCGACGACAAGTTCCAGGCGGAAATGATGTCGAGCTTCGGCGTGGCGCTGGGCGCGGGCGTGCTGCTGGTGTTTTCGGTGCTGGTGCTGCTGTACCACCGCTTCATCTCGCCGCTGGTGAACATGGGCTCGCTGTTCCTCGCGCCGCTGGGCGGGCTGCTGCTGCTGCTGCTGACCGGCAACGTGATGTCGCTGCCGGTGTTCATCGGCATGTTGATGCTGTTCGGCATCGTGGCCAAGAATTCGATCCTGCTGATCGACTTCGCGATCGAGGAAATGGCCACCGGCAAAAACAAGCTGGAGGCCATTACCGAGGCGGGGCACAAGCGGGCGCAGCCGATCGTGATGACAACGGTGGCGATGGTGGCGGGCATGATCCCCACGGCGATCTCCATCGGCGGCGACGGTGGCTGGCGCGCGCCGATGGGCATCGTGGTGATCGGCGGACTTTCGCTGTCGACCCTGCTGACCCTGCTGATCGTGCCGGCGGGTTTCAGCCTGGCCGATGGGCTTGAAAAGCGGGTGGGGCCATGGCTGGGCCGGCGGGTGCTGTCGTATGATCCGAAGGTCGATGGGCCCACGGCGGGGAACCATGGCGGGGGCGAGGCATTCCCGGCGGAGTGAACCAGCCGACACCTGTTGCGCCTATGACGCGCCTCCGTTCCGGCAGGCGCGTGGCGGGGCCGCTGTTTCCGGCGGATGGCACGCGCAAGATGCGGGTGATCGCCACCGGTTTGCTGATCGTGATGGCCGGGCTGTTTCTGCTGGCGCGGGCGATGGAAGTGGACCACTCCGGCTGGGGCTACCTGCGTGCCTTTGCCGAGGCGGCGATGGTGGGCGGGCTGGCCGATTGGTTCGCGGTGACCGCGCTTTTCCGCCACCCGCTGGGCCTGCCGATCCCGCACACCGCGATCATTCCTGAAAACAAGGACCGCATCGCCGATACGATGGCGCGGTTCCTGCAGGAAAACTTCCTCACCCCGCAAGTGGTGGCGCGGCGGATGCAGGCGCTGGACGCGGCAAGCGCGGCGGGGGTGTTCCTTTCCAATCCGCGCGGCGGTGAAGGCCGCATCCGCGCCGGCGCGACCAGTCTGCTGGCCGATGTGTTAGAATCGCTCGATCAGGAAAAGCTGGGCGGCCTCGCCAAGGGGGCCTTGCGCGGGCAGATCGAGAAGCTGGATCTGGCGCCGTTGCTGGGCAACCTGCTGGGCGCGATGATCGCCGATGGGCGGCACATGCCCTTGCTGGAAAGCGTGATCCGCAAGGCGGCGCTTGTGTTGGAAGCCAACGAGCCGATGATCCGCGAAATGATCCACGAGCGGGCGAACACCCTGCTGCGCTGGACCAAGCTGGACGAACGGCTGGCCAATGGCATTCTGGATGGGCTGTACAAGCTGCTGGCGGAGACGGTGGTGATGGAAGACCATCCGCTGCGCCGCAAGATCGAGGAAGGCCTGCAGCAACTG
>DAICYJ010000144.1 GCA_027311705.1 Novosphingobium sp.
GCCGCCCTTGGCCCCGGTGGGGACGATGACGGCGTTTTTCACGCGCTGCGCCTTCATCAGGCCGAGCACTTCGGTGCGGAAATCATCGCGCCGATCGGACCAGCGCAACCCGCCGCGCGCAACCGGACCGGCGCGCAGGTGGATGCCTTCGACGCGGGGGGAATAGACGAAGATCTCGCGCCACGGCACCGGGCGCGGCAGGCCTGGGACGAGCGCCGAATCGATCTTGAAGGCGAGCGCCTCCTTGCCTGCCGGGGCGAAGGCGTTGGTGCGCAGGATCGCTTCGGCCACGCTGCGGAAACTGCGCAGCAGGCGGTCGTCGTTGATCGCGGCAACCCCGGCGAGGCCGGTGCGGATGGCTTCGGAGGCGTCGGTTTCGGCAGCGGCGCGATCGCCTGCAAATTTGGGATCGTGGCGTGCGACGAACAGCGCGATGAGGCCGCGCGTCACGTCGGGTGCGTTCTTCAGGGCATCGACGACGGTCGCGATGGCGAAGGTCATGCCTGTTTGCCGAAGATAGCGGAACCACGCGCGCAGCCAGTTGGCCTCATGCGCCGTAAGGCCCACGGCGACGATCAGCCGGTTGAAGGCATCGTCCTCGGCCGCGCCATTGAGCACGGCGGCGAGCGAGGCGTCGATCATGTCCGCGCGGGCGAGCAGGTCTTCGGGGTGGGTGTCGGCAGGAGCCGCCACGAGGAAATCATGGATGAAGCCCAGCCGGCCGCGATCGAGCGCGGTGGGCACTTCTTCCAGCACGCGAAAGCCGAAGTTTTCGAGCACGGGCACGGCGTCGGACAGGACGATGGCGCCTTCGTGCTGGTAGAGTTTCAGGCGCAGGCCTTCCTCGCCCGGCAGGCGGTGAAGCCGTGCGGCGCGGCGGGGGGCACCCTTTGCCGACAGGGCACGCAATTCGCGGATGTCGTCGGCGGCTTCGACCGGGCCATAGGCGGTGCGGTAGCCGACCGGGAACGCATCGGCATAGCGGGCGGCGATGGCGGCGGCGCGAGCGGGTTCTTCGCCCTTGGCCAGTTCGTGTTCGACAGCAGCGCCCCAGCCGCGCACCATGACCTGCAGGGCAGCGTCCAGTTCGGCTTCGTGCGCTTCGGCGCTGCCATCGCGGATATCGAGCACGAAGCGCAGCAGCGCGAGAGTGCTGCCTTCGACCTGCAGGCTCCAGTCGAGCAATTGCGCGCCAGTGCCGGCTTCGAGCATGGCCTCGATCTGGTGGCGCACTTCGGTGGATTGCGCATCGCGCGGCAACCACACGAATGCGAAAAGGTGACGCCCCAGCGGCGCGCGGACGAGCGCGAGGCGCGGGCGCGGGCGGTCGATCAGAGTCATCATCGTGGTTGCGATGCGTTCGAGATCGTCATCCGAAAATCCGATCAGCAGATCGTGCGGCAGCGCGGTGAGCGCGTGGACCAGCGCCTTGCCGGCGTGACCATTGGGCGCAAAGCCGAGCTTGTCGGTCAGCGCTTCGAGCTGGCTGCGCATACGCGGGATGCGATCGGGCGTGGCGGCGAGCGCGGCGCTGGTCCAGACGCCGGCGTGGACCGACAGGGCGGCGACCTTGCCCGCTTCCATCACAGGCACGATGAACAGATCAAGCGGCACGCGGCGGTGCACGCGGGCAAGGCGGTTGGCCTTGACGATCAGGGGCACGCGCACGCCTTCGGCACCGCGTTCGCCCATGCGATCAAACCACGCAAAGGCGCGTTCATAGGACGAGGCGGCGAGCAGCGGCGCGTCGCTGGCGCGGCAGATGCCCAGCGCCTCGTCCACTTTGCCATTACGGTGGCGGGTAACGTGGCCCAATTGGGTGAGCATGCCATCGGCCAGCCAGCGCAGCAGTGCAGCGCCTTCGGGGTCCATCAGCGCGCGGGCATCGGCCTGCATCGCGGCCTGCATGCGCGGCCAGTCTTCCACCGCGGCATGGACATCGGCCAGCGTGGCGTGCAGCGCATCGAGCAGTTCGCGCCGTTCGCGAGCATCGGCGCGCTCGGTTTCGAGGTAGATCATCGATTCGCGGCACTCGCCCGCCGCATCGCCGTGGAGCAGCGCGACGAGATGGCCATCCGAATCGCGGCGCACCGGAAGCACGGGGTGGAGCAGGCGGTCGACCGCAAGGCCCTGCGCACTGATGGCGGCGGCGATCGAATCGACCAGGAACGGCATGTCGTCGTTGATCACCGCGATGCGCAGGTAACGGGGGGTGGACCCGGTGCCGCCCATGCTTTCGATGGTGATGGCGGGGGCGGACCCAGTGCGGCTGGCGGCGGTGGCGAGGGTGAAACGCGCGGCCTCTGCCAACCGGGCGGCATCGAAATCGGCGACTTCTGCGGGAAGCAGCGAGGCGGCGAAGCGGGCGGCCAGCTCGCTTTCAAGCGCTTGTGCGGAAACGGCGACATCGGACTTGGTGGCCATGGCGTTCATCCTGCTCCCGGGCACGTCGATCAGGCTTTGATTACGCGCGCTTGTTATTTTCTGTCAACAATACGAACTAATGATGCGCATGGTACTCTTCCAGGCGCGCCGGGGCAAGCCGGGGCAGACCCGGTTCGGTCGTTAACGCGCGGGGGTAAGTCCATCGACGTGGCAAGCGCGGGTAACCCGTGCGGACGCGCAAGGTTCCCGGCTTCAGGCGATGAGCGCGCCAGTCGCTTGCCCTACGGCTTGCATCGTGAGTTCAAGCGAGCGCAGCCGGGCGGCGGGGTCGAATGTGGAACCTGCCAGAATCAGTTCGTCGGCCCCGGTGCGGCGTGCGAAGGCGGCGATGGCTTCACCAACCATGTCGGGCGTGCCGATGGCGCTGGCGTGGCGCATGGCGCGCAATGTGCGGAGCATTTCAGGCGGCAGGCTGTCGCGATATCCGGCGACAGGGGGCGCGAGCTTGCCCGGCGTGCCGGTGCGCAGGGCGATGAACGACTGGTCCATCGACGACGCGATCAGCTCGGCTTCCGCTTCGGTATCTGCGGCGAAGATGTTCATGGCTGCCATCACGTGCGGCTTGTCGAGCACTGCGGAGGGCTGGAACTTCTCACGATAGGTGCGGATCGCCTCATCCAGTTGCGATGGGGCGAAGTGCGAAGCGAAGGCATAGGGCAGGCCAAGCATGGCCGCGAGTTGCGCGCCGAACAGGCTGGAGCCGAGAATCCACATCTCGACCGCAGCGCCGGCACCAGGGGTGGCCTGAAGCGGCAAGCGCGGGTCGCCAGCGAACTGCAGCTGGATTTCGACGACATCGTCTGGAAAATGCTCTGCCGCGCGGTTCACGTCCTTGCGCAGCGCGCTGACGATACGCTGGTCGGCACCGGGCGCGCGGCCAAGGCCCAGGTCGATGCGGCCGGGAAACAGCGCATCGAGCGTGGCGAACTGTTCGGCGATCACCAGCGGGTTGTGGTTGGGCAGCATGATGCCGCCCGCGCCGATGCGGATGGTGGAGGTGGCGTGGCCAACGTGCGCGAGCACGACCGAAGTGGCCGCGCCGCCGATGCCCGCCATGCCGTGATGCTCAGCCACCCAATACCGGTGATAGCCCAGCTGCTCGGCCGTCCGCGCCAATTCGGCGGCGCTGGCAAGCGCCTGCGAAAACGTGCCGCCTTCGACGACGGGGACGAGATCGAGCACCGATAACTTCATGGAACCTGCTTTGCCGGAGGAATGGACTGGGCCGGAGGAGTGGAAGCGCTCGATGTGGGGGCGGGGCCTAGTTGTTCAAGGTAGCCCTTCGCAACCTTTGCTTCTTCGCTGGCAGGGGCAGCTTTCACCACCGACTCCCACGATTTGCGCGCGGCCTCGTCGCGGCCGTCCAGGACGGCGATGACGCCCGCCTCAAGCCCGATGGCAGGATCGCGCGGATCGAGGTTCGAGGCGATCTCGATGTCGCGCTGGGCACGCGGCAGATCTTTGCCGCGCCTCGCCAGCGTGGCAGACAGAAGCCAGCCCTGCGGATCGTCAGGCGCGAGGCGGTGCGCTTCGTCGAGTGCGCCGCCGGCTTCGGCCATGCGGCCCTGCGCCACAAGGGCGCGGGCGCGGTCGGCCTGCAGCCCGCCAAGCGCGACGTTGTCAGTGGCACCCTTGATCGCCAGAGCCTTGTCGAACCAGTCGGTGGCGCGTTCGGCCTGCCCGGCGGCGAGCGCGGCGTTGCCGGCCATGCCATAAAGCGGGATCGCGGCGGCGGCATGATCGGCCGGAATGTTGGCGGCAGCATCGACGAAGGCCTGCTCCGCCCCTGCATAATCGCCCTGCGCAGACTGGAGCTGGCCGAGGCAGAGCTGGGCGGCGACGCGGGCTTCGGGTGTGGGATTTTCGGCCAGCCACGCCTTGGCCAGCGCGATGCCGGCGGCAGGATTCGCGCGCCCGGCGGCGACGCATTCCTCGAATCGTCCCGGCTTCTTCGCGTCGGCTGCAGGCGCAGTGTCCGCAGCCGCAGGGGGTTCGATCACGGTGCGTCGGCGCGGGATGGGCAGTGGCGACTGGTTGCGCGTCGATGGATTGGGGCCGACCTGCATCATGGCCACGTTTTCGGCGGTGAATGCGGGCGCTGGCAGGTCGATCATCTTGCGGTCTTTCATTCAACTTTGTCCGCAGCAGACAGCGCTTCCAGCGTTTGCAGAAGCACGGCGATGTCGGCGGGACGCGACAGGCGGTGGTCGCCGTCCTTGATCAGATGGACCTGCACATCTGCTGAACGCAGCGCCTTGGCGAGGTCGAGCGACACTTGCCACGGCACGTCAGCATCGGCCTGACCATGAATCAGGCGGACAGTGCCATCGAAGGCAATACCTTGTTCCAGCCGCAGGTTCGCCTGCCCATCGGCCCAGAATCCGGCGTGAGTTGGCGTGGGTTCGGGGCCATAGGGGTTGTCCTCGAAAATCGTGCGACCGGCGGCGAGTTCGGTCCTTTGCGCGGCGTCATATCCCCAGTCGGTGAAATCGGGAGCGGCGGCGATGCCCACCAGCGCGGTGACCGCATCGGGCAATGCCTCGGCCACCAGCAGCATCAGCCAGCCGCCCATGCTGGAACCGCAAACGACAGCGCGGCCGATACCTTTGGCGCGAATGAGCGCGACCACCTCGTCGCGCCAGCGCGAAAGCGTGCCGTCGGCGAAGTCGCCGGGGCTGTCTCCGCAGCCCGAATAATCGAGCAGCAGGCAGGCGCGCCCCTGTGACGCGGCCCAGTGCAGCACGGCCTGCGCCTTGCCGCCCGCCATGTCGGACATATAGCCCGGCAGGAACACGATCGCGGGCTCGGTTCCGGCAAGGAAGCGGTGCGCGATGGGGCGGTCTTCGGGGCCATTCAACAGGGTCATGGGGGCAAGGGTTTCGGCGTCCATATACCTTGGTTAGGCAAGCCGGGCGGCGAACGCTATCTTTACCCGCAGGCGTTAGGCACGCTGGCATGAAGAACCGACTCAATTCCGCGCAGGCGTGGTTCGCCACCAGCCGGGGCGCGCTGGTGGCGCTGTTCGCGCTGTTCATCGGCTTGCGCGCGCTGGCGATCCTGCTGGATGTGACGCCATCGTCCGACGCGGCGTGGTATTATTCGCGGGCCGACATGCTGGCGAACGGGCTGGGTTATCAGGGCGATCATGGTGAGCCGACCGCCTATTGGCCGCCGGGCTGGCCGCTGGCGCTGAGTGTGGCTTTTCGCGCGTTCGGCACCTCGACCGTGGTCGTCGGGCTGGTCAATCTGGCGTTTGCGGCGCTGGCGGCGTGGCTGACGCTCGATCTGGGGCGCAAGCTGTTTGCGTCCGAACTGGCGGGGCGTACCGCGCTGCTGCTGCTGGCGGTCTATCCCAATTCGATTCTCTATGTGCCGCTGGCGCTGACCGAAGTGTTTTACACCACGCTGCTGCTGGCGGCGTGCTGGCTGCTGATCGCGCGCAAGGGCGGATTGCGGCTGGTGCTGGCGGGACTGGTGTTTGGGGTGGCGACGCTGGTAAAGGCGCAGACGCTGGTGATGGTGCCGCTGATCTGCCTGATCGGACTGTTGCGCGATGACGAGATCTGGGCGCGCATTCCGGGCATCATTGCGCGCGCCGCGTTCCTGATCGGGGTGGCGGCGCTGGTCGTTGCGCCTTGGACGATCCGCAATCACCGCGGGCTGGGCGCGTGGGTTGCGGTTTCGACCAACGGCGGGATCACCTTGCTGACCGGCAACAACGACACCGCGCGCGGCGGCTTCACGCCGGAAGACCCGGTGGTGAAGGCGCTGGATGCGCGCACCGATCTGGACGAGATGGAGTATGACGCCGAGGCCAAGCGGCTGGGCGTGGAATGGGTGAAGGCCCACCCGGCGCAGTTCGTGAAGCTGATGCCAATGAAGCTGCTGCGCTTGTGGGGGCCGGATGGCGAGGGGCAGTGGGCCTATGAGACCGATTCGCCCGCGTACAAGGCGGCGCCGTGGGCGTTCACCGCGTTGCGGGCGGTGAACCAGCTTTGGTATTTCGCACTGCTGGCACTGTTCGCGGTGGCAGCCGTGCTGATGATCCGCATCCGTCGCGCGGCGGGCACGCGGGTGATCGACTGGTGGGTGCTGCCCTATGGCGTGGCGCTTTATCCCAGCGCCATCGCGATGGTCTTTTCGGGCCAGTCGCGGTTCCATTACCCGGTGATGCCGTTCGTGTGCATGGCGGCGGGCTGGGTGATCGCGCGCTGGCTGGTGCGGCGGGGTGAAGCGGGCGCGGCCGGACAATGATGGTTACCGGGACTTGTCGCTTCCGCTACGGCCCGTGCTTGGGTGCGCCCGCGTTAACCAGTTAACGGGCCGCTAACCAAGCAGGCGTATGGTTGTTTTTGCCGGGCCGTGGAATGTCGTCCAGGGCCGGCAAGGAGCCGGGCCATGTCGAGCACCCAGACTGCGCATCAGTTGTTCGCCGAAATGCGCGAATTCGCCACCTTCACCGCCAGTGAGCAGCGCTATATCCGCCGCAGCCTCGATGTCGGGCTGGGCCGGCAGGATGCGTTCCGGGTGTGGGCGCGCGACGGCGACGAAACGGCATCGATCCGCACGCAATACGTCGTCTATCAGGATCTGAAAGTCTTGCGCCGCGAATTGCCGCAATCCGAAGGTCTGGACGGCATGGAGCGCTTCATGGGCCCGCTGCTGCGCGTCAGCACCTTCGATCTTGCACAGGAACGCCTGTCGAGCTTCAGCGCCTATCGCTTCCTGTACGAACGTCTGCTGGGTGCCGAAGTGCGGCCATGGCTGCCTTCCGCTTTCTGCGGTGCAGCGGCCCTGCCGCAGATCCGCCCGTGCCGGCGCAAGGGCCTGTTGCAATCGATCAGCGAAGCCGCCGCCACCGCACCGGGCTGGTCGCCCCGCGAGCCTGCGTTCTTCCCTGAATTCGTGGAACTGGAAGAGGCGGCCTGATGGTCAGTCCACCGGAACGGCCCAAGTGATCGATCCATCATAGCGCGATGTCACGGGGATGCAGCGCCGCACGGCGGGCTGGAAGTTCGCGCGCCGCAGCAAAAGCTTGGATGTCACATCGGCAAACAAGCGTGCCGATGCCGCCAGATTGTCGGTCGGGGTCGTTTTCAGGATACGGACCCGGGTGGGTCGGCCGTTCGTGCCCACGAACACCCGATACTTGACCACCGCGCCAATCTCCTTGCGCAGCGCCGCAGAGGGATAATCATCCATCGTGAACCAGAATGCCTGACCCTTTGGCAGGGGAGGACCGGTTACGCGCGCGCATGTTGCGGCCAGCGTGCCTGCGAACACATCCTGCGCAACGGCATTACCAGCCGGAAAAGCCATGAGTACGGCCAGCGTGGCAGTGATCGCTCGATTCATGATAGCCCCCATACAACAGCGCGCAATAGAGTCGTGCTGAAGTCCGATAACTACTGTGAAGGAGGGATATTGCCTGCGTCAACGCCTCTATAGAATTGTAATAATCCGAATCAGTTCTTGTATAGACCATCGATCCGTGCGCCATAGCGTTCGCGGATCTTGTGGCGGCGGATCTTCATCGAGGGGGTCATTTCCTCGTTGTCGATGCTGAACGCTTCATCGGCGAAGGCGAACTGGCGCACTTTTTCGACCACCGACAGGTCCTTGTTCACCCGGTCGACCGCCGCACGGATGGCGTTGCGGAAAGCGGGCAGGTCCTGCAATGCCTTGAAATCGAAGTGTTCATCTTGCGCGCGTGCCCAATCGAGCGACCATTCGGCATCGGGCACGATCAGGCCGACGACGTAGGGTCGCTTGTCCCCGCTCACCATCGCCTGCGCAATTTCGGGCTGCAGGGTGAGCATGCCCTCGATCTTCTGGGGCGCGACGTTGTCGCCCTTGTCGTTGACGATCATGTCCTTCTTGCGGTCGGTGATGACGATGCGGCCCTTTTCGTCGAGGTGGCCGATGTCGCCGGTTTGCAGCCAGCCATCGTGCAAAGCGCGCGCCGTTTCAGCCTCGTTCTGCCAGTAACCATGCATTACCAGTTCCCCGCGCACGAGGATTTCGCCATCGCCGGCGATGCGCACCTCCACGCCTTTCAGCGGCGGGCCGACAGTGTCCATCTTCACTCCGGCGGCAGGCCGGTTGCACGAGATCACCGGTCCGGATTCGGTTTGGCCATAGCCTTGCAGCACGGTCAGCCCCATCGCATCGAAGAATACGCCCACGTCCGGATTCAGGGGCGCGCCGCCTGAAACCATCGCTTTCATGCGACCGCCAAAACGCTGGCGGATCTTGGGCCGCAGGGTGCGGTTTAGCAGCAGGTTCATCGGTGCGTCGACCAGCCGGGATCGGCCGGAAGCTTTTCGCGCGGCGATCGCCAGCGCGCGGTCCATCATATAGCTGGCCGCCTTCCCCTGTTTTTCCACCTGCTTCATGATCCGCGTGCGCAGCACTTCGAACAGGCGGGGCACGACGACCATTACCGTCGGGCGCACGTCCTCGATGTTGCTGGCAAGCTTTTCCAGCCCTTCGGCGTAGTAGATCTGCGCGCCCATGCCGATCGGCAGGAACTGGCCGCCGGTGTGTTCATAGGCGTGGCTGAGCGGCAGGAACGAAAGGAATACTTCCTCTCCCCAGCCGAAATCCTCGGCCAGAACGCGCGCCGCCCCGTCCACGTTGCACAAGATTGCGCCGTGGTGCTGGCGCACGCCGCGCGGGGCGCCGCCGGTGCCGCTGGTATAGATGATGCAGGCCAGGTCCTCGCGCCGGATGCCGGCCACGCGAGCCTCTGCCTCGGCGCGGGCGGAGGCGGCATCGCCGCTGGTCAGGTCGCGCCAATCATGGAACGTCAGCGTGCCCGATTGCATCCGGCGCAGCGGCTCGATGCCGATCACGTGTTCGGCGCAAGGCGCGCGCAGCGCGGCGGCGAGCAGCGGGGCCGCCAGCTTCGGCGTGGAGACGATCACCGCGCGCGCACCCGAATTTTCAAGGATATGCAGGTGGTCGCGCTCGGTATTGGTGGTGTAGGTCGGCACCGTGACCAGCCCAGCGGCCATAATGGCCAGATCGGCGAGGCACCATTCGGGCCGGTTTTCCGAAACCAGCGCTACGCGGTCGCCCGGATTGAGGCCGAGCGCCCGCAGCGATTGTGCAATCAGGCACACCTGATCGGCGGCCTCGTTCCAGCTGATCGACCGCCATGCGCCTTCGCGCCGCGCCCACAGGAACGGTGCATCGCCGCGGCTGCGCGCCCGATCGAGGAACATGGCGACCAGATTGGAATACTGCGCGAAATCGGAAGTCTGCACGAAATGGTCCTAACCGGCGACGATGCGCAACGCGGCGCTTTCGATTTGCGACAAGACTAGCAAGGCCTGACGCGACCGCAACCCGCAGCGGGCAAAGTCACAGAGCGGGGCAAAGCCAGGGGGCGGCCATCACGGTCACGGACCGGCGCTGGCGCCTTCGCTGCGCGGATCGGCCGCGCCGCGCCAGGTGTTGCCGACGCGTTCGATGGCATTGGCCTTCAGCCGCATCGGCATGACCGTGACCTTGGCATGCCCCAACGCGACGAGCGCGGGGACCATCGCTTCCAAAGCGGTGCCCTGTTCCACCGCGATACCCTCGCCGATGGGCATCACGATGCCCTGCGCGATCGCGGCCCGCGCGGTCATGCCCCAATCGAGCGTACCGATCAGAAGGCGGATCACCTGCACCGGGATCGTCACCCCGCCCGCCGCGCCCGCCGCCATGCGCAGTTTGCCGTCGGGGCCATAGACGAGGATCGGGCTCATCGAACTGCGCGGTCGCTTGCCGCCTTCCACGCGGTTGGCGGTCGGCTTGCCGTCCTTGTCGGGTGTCAGATTGAAATCGGTCAGCTCGTTGTTGAGGTAGTAGCCGTTAACGACCAGGCCGGAGCCGAAGCCGCTTTCGACCGTGGAGGTATAACTGGCCACCGCGCCATCACGATCCACCGCGACGAAGTGGGTGGTGCCGTGTTCCTCCACTGGCCCGGCGGAAGCGAAGCTGGTGGTCGCGCCGGCAGGGTTGCCGGGCAGCGCGGCTGCCAGCGTGGTTTTTTCCGAGATTAGCGCCGATCGCGTGGCGATGTAGTTTCTGTCGATCAGGCCCGCCACGGGTACTTGCACGAAACCTGGATCGGCAACGAAGCGGTCGCGGTCGGCAAAGGCCAGCCGCTCAGCTTCGGCGATCAGGTGCCACGCCACGGGGGACGCGGGGCCGAGTGCCTTCATGTCGAACCGTTCGAGCTGGCCCAGCACCTGCAACACCGCGATTGGCCCAGCAGAAGGTGGCCCCATCCCGCAGATCTTCCACTGGCGATAGGTGCCGCACACCGGCGCGCGTTCGATGGCGCGATAGGCGGCAATGTCTGCCGTGGTCATCGGCGCGGGATTGCGCGGTGCGGTGCCTACCTTTGCGGCGATGGTCTCCGCATTGTCGCCGGCATAGAAGCTGTCCGCGCCGCGCGTGGCCACCCGTTCGAGGAAATCGGCCAGCGCCGGGTTCTTCACGATCATGCCGGCGGGCAGCGCCTTGCCGCCGGCATCGAAGAACAGCGCGCGCCCGGCGGGATCGAGCGCGGCGGTCTCCTTCGACGCTTCGAGCGAGGCGTTCAGGCGCGGGGTGATGGCAAAGCCGCCGCGCGCCAGCCGGATAGCGGGGCCGAACAGCGTGCGCCATGCCAGCTTGCCGTGCCGGGTATGCGCCAGCGCCGCCAGCCGCAGGTTGCCGGGCACGCCCACGCTGCGCCCGCCGGGCACCGCCTGACGAAAGGGGATTTGCTGGCCATTGGCGAAGAACCATGTCGGCGTGGCGGCAGCTGGGGCGGCCTCACGCCCGTCGAACGTCTCGACCATGCCCGCCGCATCGCCGGTGACGAGGAAGCCGCCGCCGCCGATGCCCGAACTTTGCGGCTCGACCACGGTGAGCGCCAGCATCGTCGCGATGGCGGCGTCGGTGGCCGAACCGCCCAGTCGCAGGATCTGCGCGCCCGCATCTGCCGCGCGCGGATCGGCAGCGGAAACGAGGCCGGGGCCGTCCGCCGGAACGCTGTCGGTCCGCGTGGTGGCCGTCGGCGGAGGTGTGGCCGAAATCGTTGTGGGCAGGGGCATGCAGCCGCCGGCCATCAACAAGGCGGCAAACGGGGCGGTTTTGACGAGGGAGCGCAGGATCATGCGCTCCACGCTATTCGGTGCCGACCGCCTCGGCAATGCTGCTCATCCCTTCCTGCCGCACGCGGTTGGCAAGGCCGGTCACGATCTGCCGGGCAAGACCCGGCCCGTGATAAACCATTGCGCTGTATAGCTGGACTAGGCTGGCACCGGCCTTGATCCGCGCCCACGCATCGTCTGCGCTGGCAATCCCGCCCACGCCGATCAGTGGAATGGCGGCACCGCTCGCCTTGCGGAAATCACGCAGCCGCTGAAGTGCCAGTTCGCGCAAGGGCTCGCCCGAAAGGCCGCCAGCCTCGCCCGCATGGCGCGAACGCAAGTGGGGGCGCGAAATCGTGGTGTTCGAGATGATCAGCGCGTCCAGCCGCTTTTCCATCGCGACTCGGCAGATCGCGTCGATATCGCTGATCTCCAGATCGGGCGCGAGCTTGAGGAACACCGGCACGTTGATGGCGCCACGCGCATGCAGCACTGCATCCAGCAGGGCATCGAGCGCGCCTTCATCCTGCAACGCGCGCAGGCCCGGCGTGTTGGGCGAACTGATGTTGACGGTAAGGTACGTGGCGATCGGTGCCATGATCCGCGTCATTGCGGCATAGTCTGCGATGCGATCGGTCGAATCCTTGTTCGTGCCGATGTTTACGCCGACGATGCCCGGAACATCCAGCCGCTGGCGCAGGCGGGCGGCCACGACGTCGGAACCTTCGTTGTTGAAACCCATACGGTTGATCACCGCCCGGTCTTCCACCAAACGGAACAGCCGCGGCTGCGGATTGCCTGCCTGCGGGCGGGGGGTAACGGTGCCGATCTCGACCGAACCAAAACCCAGCCCCAGCAGCGCATCGGGCACTTGCGCATTCTTGTCGAACCCCGGCGCAAGGCCGACCGGATTTGGAAAGGCAATGCCGGCCACCCGCTGCGCCAGCGCCGGTTCAGGCGCGGCGCGCGATCCGCGCGGGGCCATGCCCAGCGCGGAAATGGTCAGGTTATGGGCACGTTCGGCGGGAATGCGGAACAGGATGGGG
This sequence comes from Novosphingobium sp., assembly GCA_027311705.1. Lineage (GTDB taxonomy): Bacteria > Pseudomonadota > Alphaproteobacteria > Sphingomonadales > Sphingomonadaceae > Novosphingobium. The sequence continues at coordinate 12,623 of DAICYJ010000144.1, forward strand.
CGTAAAAGCGAATAGATCATGCGCGAGCGGGTCCGCAGTCCTGTCAAAGTAGTGGCCCTCAAAGAGACGGCCGGAAAGTGCCTTCTATCGCGGCACGCGCCCCCCCCGCCAAGCATCAACTGTAACCAGATTCGGATGCAACGGGCATCACCTTAGGGATTCTTTCATCCTGTTGCCCTGAAGCCACCTATTTTGTCGAATCCATACAATTCCCGAATCGGTCAATGACTTACTCAACCCTTGCGACCCGAAGGGCTCGGTGCAGCGATGTATCGGGTTCTCGACTTCAAGGCGGCCGGTGCCATAGTGCCCGGCCGCCCTTTTTTTGTTTTGCAACGCTGGACCTTAGGGGAAACCCGGCCGCTCTTGCGAAAGCCGGGCGGCACGCCTAGATAACCGGAACGATTCGGTCCGATTTGAAATCGGGCATATCCGGGGCGCGGGAACAGCAAATGCGACTTTCCAGCATGGCAGACTATGCCGTCGTTACGATGAGCGCCGCCGCGCGCCATTGCGGCCATGCGCGCGTCAACGCCCAGCAACTGGCCGACGAAACCGGGCTGCCTGCCCCCACCGTGCAAAAACTGGTCAGCAAGCTGTCCGCCGCCGGCCTGCTCAAGGCCGTGCGCGGCGCGGGCGGCGGCCTCACGCTCGCGCGGCCCGCCGCCGCGATCTCGCTGGCCGATATCGTCGAGGCGGTCGAAGGCCCCATCGCGATGGCCCCGTGCAGCGAAAACGGTCGCCACGATTGCACGCTCGAAGCCGCCTGTTCGGTCCGCCCGCACTGGCCGGCGGTTGACGCCGCCTTGCGCGGCGCGCTTGCCGGCATCCCACTGACCCAGCTTTCGCGCCCGCTTCTGGCGCAGGTGACAGCATGAACGAACAGATCGCAGTCAAGGACCAGGCCGCCCGCGATGCCGCCGCCAAAGTGGCGGATTACGAGCATGGCTGGTCTTCGGACATCGAGCAGGAATATGGGCCGAAGGGCCTGTCCGAAGACACCGTGCGCTTTATCTCGGCCAAGAAGGACGAGCCGGAATGGATGCTGGAATGGCGGCTGAAGGCCTATCGCCACTGGCTGACCATGCCGACGCCGGACTGGGCCAAGCTCAGCATTCCGCCGATCGACTATCAGGAATCGTATTACTGGGCGGCTCCCAAGGTGAAGCCGAAGCTTGGCAGCCTTGACGAAGTAGATCCCGAAATTCTGCGGATTTACGAAAAGCTGGGCATCCCGCTGGCGGAGCAGGAAGTGCTCGCCGGTGTCGAAGGTGCGCGCCGTGTGGCGGTGGATGCGGTGTTCGACAGCGTTTCGGTGGCGACCACTTTCCGCAAGGAACTGGAGCAGGCGGGCGTGATCTTCCGCTCGATCAGCGAGGCAATCCGCGAATATCCCGATCAGGTGCGCAAGTGGCTGGGCAAGGTCGTGCCGATGCACGACAACTACTTTTCGGCGCTGAACTGCGCGGTCTTTTCCGACGGCACCTTCGTTTATATCCCCGAAGGCGTGCGCTGCCCGATGGAGCTGAGCACCTATTTCCGCATCAACGCGGAAAACACCGGCCAGTTCGAACGCACCCTGATCGTGGCCGACAAGGGCAGCTACGTCAGCTACCTCGAAGGCTGCACCGCGCCGATGCGCGATGAAAACCAGCTGCACGCGGCAGTCGTGGAACTGGTCGCGCTCGACGATGCCGAGATCAAGTATTCCACCGTGCAGAACTGGTATCCCGGCAATGCCGAGGGGCTGGGCGGCATCTACAACTTCGTCACCAAGCGCGCGCTGTGTCAGGGCGCACGCAGCAAGGTTTCGTGGACACAGGTGGAAACCGGCAGCGCGATCACGTGGAAGTATCCTTCGTGCGTGCTGAACGGCGAGGACAGCGTCGGCGAATTCTACTCGGTCGCGGTGACGAACAACTACCAACAGGCCGATACCGGCACCAAGATGATCCACAATGGCAAGGGCAGCCGTTCCACCATCATTTCCAAGGGCATCTCGGCAGGCAAATCGAACAACACCTATCGCGGGCTGGTGCGCGTGGCCCCGCAGGCGGAGGGCGTGCGCAATTTCACCCAGTGCGACAGCCTGCTGCTCGGCCCGGACTGCGGCGCGCACACCGTGCCCTATATCGAGGTGCGCAACCCCAGCGCGACGATCGAGCATGAGGCGACGACCAGCAAGATTTCGGACGACCAGATGTTCTACGCGATGCAGCGCGGGCTGGCGCAGGAAGAGGCGGTAGCTTTGATCGTGAACGGCTTTGCCAAGGAAGTGCTCCAGCAACTGCCCATGGAATTCGCGGTCGAGGCGCAGAAGCTGCTCGGCATCTCGCTCGAGGGGAGCGTAGGGTGAAGGGACCGACCAGAATATTGCTTTTCTTTGTTTTTGCCTCGCTCAGTGGATGTTCGGACAAATCGAAAGATGCCGCCGATCAAGATGTGGGTCTCCAAGCTCGACGTTTGTCCGGCGAGTATTCATCCTGCGTCGTCGAAAAGATGAGCGCGATTGATGACGGCAAGCAAAGCGCGATAACGATCGTCGATGCAGCTGAGGCATCATGTTTTCCAAAGTGGCTTGCAGTTTCGACTTTTGCCAACGAAGCCGCTCGAAAAGCCGTTGCGCGTGCAGAAGGTGATCCGCGAGTTAGCGAGAAAATGATCCGAAGTTTTGGTGACGATGTGCAGCAGCTGAAACTGCTAGTTCACAATCAATCCTTGGCGCTCCTTCTGGAGAAACGGAAATCCAATGTGCCTATTCAATAATTTTGATCTGTTGAAAGCGCAGAAGCTGCTCGGCATCAGCCTTGAAGGAAGCGTCGGATGAAGAAGACCCTGACCCTCAAACCGGTCGAGGAACGTTCCGCCGCGCCCACGCTCCAGCGCAAGGGGCGCGGCTGGAGCATTGCCGAATCGCGGCTGGATACCATTCACGAAAACGCGCGCGAGATGCGCCGCAATCCCACCGAGGCGCAGACCCTGCTGGCCGAACGCTTTGCACGCGCCGACCTTGGCAACATGCGCTTTCGCCGGCAGCAGGTGATCGGCTCCGCCGTGGTCGATTTTGCCTGCCAGCCGCTGAAGCTCGCTGTGGAAATCGACGAGCCCGACGCCGACCCGGTGATCGACCAGCGCCGCGACCGCAGCCTGGCCGAAGTCGGCGTCGAAGTCCTCCGCTTCCCGGCCGCCGACGTGCTGGCCGATGTGGAAGTCGTGGCCGACAAGATCTTCGCCCGCATGAAAGTGCGCTGGGAAGCCCAGCGCCACGCCCGCATGCACGGCCGCAGCCAGGACCGCGCTCGCCCGCAAGGCGGCGGTTACGGCGGGCGGCGCTAGGTTCGATTGAAAGTTACATGATGCTCAACATCCATAACCTCTCCAACACCGTCGCCAGCAAGCCCATTCTCAAGGGCCTGTCGCTCACGCTCAATGCGGGCGAGATCCATGCGATCATGGGGCCGAACGGCGCGGGCAAGTCCACGCTCGCCTATACGCTGGGCGGACGTCCGGGCTATGAAGTGACCGGCGGCACGGTGGACTTCGACGGGCAGGATCTGCTCGCGATGGCCCCGCACGAGCGCGCCGCCGCCGGGCTGTTCCTCGGCTTCCAGTATCCGGTCGAGATCCCCGGCGTCTCCAACGTCCAGTTCCTGCGTGAGGCCCTGAATGCCCAGCGCCGGGCGCGGGGGGAGGCACCGCTTTCGGGCGGCGAATTCCTCAAACTCGCCAAGGAAAAGGCCGGCCTGCTGCGCTTCGACATGGACATGCTGAAGCGCCCGGTGAACGTCGGGTTTTCGGGCGGCGAGAAAAAGCGCGCCGAGATGGTGCAGATGGGCATCCTCGATCCCAAGCTGGCGATCCTCGACGAGACTGACTCCGGCCTCGATATCGATGCGCTGCGCATCGTCGGCGAAGGCATCAACACGATCATGCGCAAGCCCGATCGCGCGGTGCTGCTGATCACCCACTACCAGCGCCTGCTCGATTACGTGACGCCGGACTTCGTGCACGTGCTGGCCGGCGGTCGCATCGTGAAGTCGGGCGGGCCCGAACTGGCGCACCAGCTCGAAAGCGAAGGCTACGAGGCGGTGGCCGCGTGACGGTCGCCACGCTTCCCACCCGCAAGGACGAGGCATTCCGCTACGCCGATGTCGGCGCGCTGGAAACGCTGTGGCCGCTGGCCTTGCAGCAGATCCACGTGCCCGCCGGCGCGAGCGATGTGCTGTCCATTGTCGCCGACTCCTCCGGACCAGAAGCGCGCGAAATCGAAATCGTGCTTGATGAGGGCGCGCAGTTCGATCTGCGCGTGCTGAACATCGCTGGCGCTTATGGTCGCATTGCCGTGACTGTCACACTGGGCAAGGGCGCGCGCTTCCATCTGGGCGCGGCGCAGCTGGCCGGCGGCGACCAGACGCTGGAAGTGGTGACTGAAGTTATCCACGCCGAACCCGACGCTGTGTCTACGCAAGTTGTCCGCTCGGTGCTGGCGGGCCATGCGACCGGCACCTACCTTGGCAAGGTTGCTGTGGCGCGCGGAGCCAACGGCAGCGACGGCTCACAATCGATCCGCGCGATGCTGCTGGATCGCACCGCGACCGCCAACGCCCGCCCTGAACTCGAAATCTTCGCGGACGACGTCAAGTGCGCGCATGGCTGCGCCGTGGGCGAACTCGATCCACAGGGCCTGTTCTACCTCGAATCGCGCGGGCTTCCGCCGGCTGAGGCCAAGAAGCTGATGCTGCAGGCCTTCATCGCCGAAGCCTTTGTCGGCGCGGCAGACGAGGACGCCCTGACCGAAGCCGCGCTGAACGCGCTTGGGGCGCTGATATGACGGTCGCAACCCTCACCCGCACCGATGAATGGCCCGGCCTGCGCAATGCCGACGGCAGCCGCTGGCACTACCTCGATACCGCCGCAACCGCGCAGAAGCCGCAAGTGGTGATTGATGCTGTCACCCGGGCACTCGGTGCGGATTACGCCACCGTCCATCGCGGCGTCTATACCCGCTCGGCCGAAATGACGCTCGGATATGAAGCGGCGCGGCGCAAGGTTGCGGCGCTGATCGGCGGCGATGAAAGTGAGATCGTGTTCACCCGCGGCGCGACCGAGGCGATCAACCTCGTCGCGCAAAGCTGGGGCGTGGCCAACCTGAAAGCGGGCGACCGCGTGCTGCTGTCGCAGCTGGAGCACCATTCGAACATCGTGCCGTGGCAGCTGATCCAGGATCGCACCGGGATCGTCCTCGACGTCTGCCCACTGACGGCGGACGGTCGGATCGACCTTGATGCCGCCGAACGCATGCTGACCCCGGCGCACAAGCTGGTCGCCTTTGCCCATGTTTCCAACGTGCTCGGCTCAGTCCTCGATGCGCCGCGTGCCGTGGCCTTGGCGCATTCGGTCGGCGCGAAAATCCTGCTCGATGGCTGCCAGGCCGTTGCCCGCCTGTCAGTCGACGTGAAGGCTCTGGGCTGCGACTTCTATGCCTTCTCAGGGCACAAGCTCTACGGCCCCACCGGCATCGGTGCGCTGTGGGCGAAGGCCGACATCCTCGATGCCATGCCGCCGTGGCAAGGCGGCGGATCGATGATCGACCGGGTTTCATTCCAACGCACCACTTTCGCCCCTGCACCCCAGCGGTTCGAAGCGGGCACCCCCGCTATCGTCGAGGCGATAGCCTTCGGCGTGGCGGCGGATTTCGTGCAGCAGGCTGGCCTCGCCGCGATCCATGCGCACGAAACGGCGCTGGTGGCGCAGGCACGCGCCGCACTGTCGAAGTTCAATTCGCTAACGCTGTTCGGGCCGGAAGACAGCGCCGGCATCGTCAGCTTCGCACTGGAAGGCGTGCATCCGCACGATCTTGGCACGATCCTCGACGAGGAGAACGTGGCGATCCGCGCGGGACATCACTGCGCGCAGCCCCTGATGGAATACCTTGGCGTGCCGGCCACCGCGCGCGCCAGCTTCGGCATATACAGCGATGAATCCGATGTGGCGGCGCTTGTGCGCGGCATCGAAAGGACGATGAGGATTTTCGGATGAACGAGATCAGGATCGAGGAAGTCGAAGGCGTGGAACCGCCCCGCCGCGCCCGCGTGGAGGACGATATGCCCGATGTGGCGACCTCCCCGGAAACGGCCAGCGACAAGCTGGAACGCAAACGAGACTATCTCGAAGGCTTCCTTGCGGCCAAGCCCGAAGCCGGGCCAGAGGGTGAGCCCGGCGGCGACACTTATGAAGCCGTGATCACCGCTTTGCGCGAGATTTTCGATCCGGAAATTCCCGTCAACATCTACGACCTCGGCTTGATCTACGGCGTCGAAGTGGGTGAGGACGCGCACGTGGTGGTGACCATGACGCTGACCACGCCGCATTGTCCGGTCGCCGAATCGATGCCTGCCGAAGTCGAACTGCGCGTCGCCGCGGTGCCCGGCGTGCGCGATGCTGAAGTGAATCTCGTATGGGATCCGCCGTGGGACCCTGCCAAGATGAGCGACGAAGCCAAGCTCGAACTGGGAATGCTCTGAAGCCTCCCCATATAGGTGACACCATGACCACCCAGACCGCAACCAAGCCCGCCCGCCAGCGCCCCGCCGCGGTGATCCTCACGCCCAGCGCGGAGGCGCGCATTGCCGCGCTGATGGCCGATGCGCCCGCCGATGCCGTGGGCGTGAAGCTCTCCACCCCGCGCCGGGGCTGTTCGGGCCTCGCCTATTCGGTGGACTATGTGACCGAGGCGAACCCGATCGACGAACGGATCGACACGCCCGGCGGCGTTTTCTTCATCGACAGCGGATCGGTGCTGTACCTGATCGGCAGCACGATGGATTGGCAGGAGGACGATTTCACCGCCGGCTTCGTGTTCCAGAACCCGAACGCGAAGGGTGCGTGTGGCTGCGGCGAAAGCTTTACGGTTTAAGGAAGCTCAGCCTTCCTGAAGAAACTGCAGCAGCGCCTGTTCCAGCGGATCGGCCTTGCCATCGTCGTCGATTTTCGCGTTGAGCCAAAGCTTCTCGGGGCCGGTCACCGCCGCATCGACGCCTGCTTCAGCAGCGATATCGCGGCCCGGCTTTTCACCGAATGCCACTTCGCGTGCCGCTGAGAAGAACCCGTCGCCATCGACTTTTGCCATGCGGCCAAAGAACCTGCCGATGTGGCTGGTGCGGTCGTTCATGAACACTTCGAGTTCGCCCGCACGTTCGCGGGTCAGGCCGTTCGCGCCGCGCCAGCCTTGCAGGTAATTGCCCACGCCCTGCACGAACAAGCGCTCCCAATCCGATGCGTTGACCGCGCCGAGCGTGGCGTCCTTGATGCGGAACAGCATTTCGGCCTCGGCCTTGCTCACCCGCGCCGGCCCGTCGCCGCCGCCGGCAAAGACCGCTCGGCGCAGCAGCTTGCATTCGCTGGCGGAAATGCACCCGGCATCGAGCGAACCGCCATCGCGCGTTGGCCCGGTGCCGAACACCACAGCGCGCTCGATCTGCACCAGTGCGTAAGCCCTGAGCCGGTCGGGCGCGCCCTGTGCCTTTTCCAGAATGCGGACGACGAGTTCCAGTTCGGTCATCGAATCGAGGCGGCCATCGTGGTCCAGCCGGCTGATCAACCATTCGGCGGTTTCGTCGGAAACATAGCCTTTCGGCGCGCTGCCGTTGATCACGAATTCGCCCACGGCCTCGATCACGAAGTCGGTCCATTCGGACGTCGCGTTCTTGACCAGATCGTTGATGACGAGGATCGCTTCGGCCTCGTCGGCGTCGATCACCCCGTCGGGCCAGGCCTGCCGGCGCAGCCCGATCACTTCATCGGCTGAGATAAACCCGTCGGCGGCAGCCTGTTCGGCAAGTGCGCGGAAATGCATCGACATAAAGGAAGGGTCCGGTCCACTGTGGTCGTGGTCGGACCCTACCGTAGCAGCACTTAATTCCGCGTTACGCGCGCAAGTCCGGCGGCGTCGCCTCGCTCTTCAAAAGCGCGATGGCATCGGCCAGCGGCATGAAGCGCTGTTGTTGTTCGCCCAGCACCCGAATGGCCACGGTGCCTTCTTCGGCCTCGCGCTTGCCGACGACCAGCAGGAACGGCACCTTTTGCAGCGAATGCTCGCGCACCTTGTAGTTGATCTTCTCGTTGCGAAGATCGCTTTCCACGCGGATGCCGGCCGTGCGCAGTTGCGCGGTGGCTTCGGTGGCATAGTCGTCCGCATCCGATACGATGGTGGCAACCACGGCCTGCACCGGCGCCAGCCAGGTCGGCAGCTTGCCGGCGAAGTGCTCGATCAGGATGCCGATAAAGCGTTCGTAGGAACCGAAGATGGCGCGGTGCAACATCACCGGACGGTGCTTCTCACCGTCCTCGGCCACATAGCCCGCATCCAGCCGTTCAGGCAGCACGCGGTCGGACTGGATCGTGCCCACCTGCCAGGTGCGGCCGATAGCATCGGTCAGGTGCCATTCCAGCTTGGGCGCATAGAAGGCGCCTTCGCCGGGCAGTTCTTCCCAGCCATATTCCGGCGTGGCCAGCCCTGCCTCAACCACGGCGGCGCGCAGCTCGGTCTCGGCCATGTCCCACATCTCTTCGGTGCCGAAGCGCTTTTCGGGGCGCAGCGCCAGTTTGATCGAATACGTAAAGCCGAAGTCCTTGTAGACCCGGTCGGCCAGCGCACAGAAGGCGCGCACTTCGTCGATGATCTGGTCTTCGCGGCAGAAGATGTGCGCGTCGTCCTGCGTGAACTGGCGCACCCGCATCAGCCCATGCAGCGCGCCGTGCGGCTCGTTGCGGTGGCAGCAGCCGTTTTCATAGAGGCGCAAGGGGAGGTCGCGATACGACTTCAGCCCCTGCCGAAAGATCAGCACGTGCGCCGGGCAGTTCATGGGTTTGAGCGCCATCCAGTCGGCGTCGCCCGAAATCACCGGGCCTTCGTCCTCGGTGTTCGGCACTTCGTCGGGGATGACGAACATGTTTTCGCGGTATTTGCCCCAGTGGCCCGATTGCTCCCACTGGCGCGCGTCCATCACCTGCGGGGTCTTCACCTCGCGATAGCCGGCACCGTCGATGGCGCGGCGCATATAGGCTTCCAGCTCGCGATAGATGCGAAAGCCCTTGGGGTGCCAGAACACCGACCCGTGGGCTTCGGCCTGCAAGTGGAACAGGTCCATTTCCGCGCCCAACTTGCGGTGGTCGCGCTTGGCCGCTTCTTCCAGCCGCAGCATGTGCGCGTCGAGCTGCTTCTTGTTGAGCCAGCCGGTGCCATAGACGCGGCTGAGCATCGCATTGGCCTGATCGCCGCGCCAGTATGCGCCCGAAACTCGCGTCAGCTTGAACGCATTGGGATCGAGCTTGCCGGTGCTGGCCAGATGCGGACCCCGGCACATGTCGAGCCAGTCGCCGCCGGACCAATAGACCGTCAGTTCCTCGTCTCCCGGCAGTTCGGCGGCCCATTCGGCCTTGAAGGTTTCGCCCTGCTCGGTCCACCGCTTGATCAGGTCTTCGCGGCTCCACGCCTCGCGCTTCAGCGGCTTGTCCGCTGCGATGATCTTGCGCATCTGCGCTTCGATCGCGGGCAGGTCTTCCTCCGTGAACGGACGGTCTTTCGGCGCGAAGTCGTAGTAGAACCCGTCGTCGGTCGAAGGGCCGAATGTGATCTGCGTGCCGGGGAACAGCGCTTGCACTGCTTCGGCCAGAACGTGCGCGAAATCGTGGCGCACCAGTTCCAGCGCGTCTGCCTCGTCCTTCGCCGTGACTAGCGCGAGCTGCGCGTCGCCTTCGAAGGGGCGGGTAATGTCGAACAACTCGCCATCTACGCGCGCGCCGATGGCTGCCTTGGCCAGGCCGGGGCCGATGGCGGCGGCAATGTCTGCCGGTGTGGTGCCGCGCGTGACTTCACGAACGGAACCATCGGGCAGGGTGATCTTCAGCAGTTCGGACATGCGGCACTTTCTAGCGGATTTGCCCGACGCTTTGGCAGAAAGCGGCGTCTGCCGGAAGGGCAGAAACCGCCCGCCAGCGAACAGAAATCGAGGCCAGAACACCGAACAACACGCCGAATCGGACTTAATTTTGCATGTGACGGGTTTGTGAAATGACCGGCGACATCCGGTTAACCATCGCCGCCTAAGGCTTGCCCCCGATGAAAACCAACCGATCCCAGTCGCTTGCACCGGCCTCCGGTGCCCCATTCAACCCGCTTGGGCCGATGGTCGTTCATGCGAAAAATGCGTATGACTATGTGGTTCACAGTTTCGAACGGCGGATCACCGGCGCACTTGTGCTGATCCTTGTCGGGATGATCGGCCTGCAGGTCGTTTCGCAGCAGCGGGTGCTCGAATTGCGCGCGCAAACCGGCAGTTATCGCGAATCGATGGCGCAGTTTGATCAGGTCCGCAGGCTGGGCGATGCGGTCACGCGCTTCCGCCTTTCAGGGATCGCGCTCGTTGCCCCGGCGAGCGAGGCCGACGCCTTGCTCAAGCGTGACCAGTTGACCGACGCGGCCATCGCCATCGCCAACGGGATCAACGAAATTCGCGCGGTGGACGACCAGTCCTATCGCGCGGTCAGCGGTTTGCCGGTGTTCGCCCGGCTCGACGGGATGGTGGCGGAACTGCTTAATCCACAGCCGGGCCAGCCCTTGGCTCCAGCCGCGCGCGGCCGGCTGGAACGCTTCAACGCCAAACTCGAAGGCGGCGTTCAGTCGATCGACCAGGCGGTGACCGGGCAGCGCGACCGCGCCTTTGACAGCCTGAACGCGGCCGTCGATAGCTGGAACGTCATGATCGGGCTGGCGGGCGTGCTGACCATCGCGCTGGCGGCCGCGATCTGCTTCGACCTGTTGCGCAACATCTTGCCCGCCTTGCGCCGCATGCACGACGCGCTGCGCCAGCTGGCCAACGGCGAACTGGACGTGGAGATCGAGCAATCGCGCCTGCACGAACTCAACGAGCTGTCGCAGGCGCTGGAAACCTTCCGCCAGCACGCCCACGCCGTGCGCGGGCTGGCCTATGCCGATCCGGCCACCGGCATGCCCAATCGCCGCGCCTTCGTGCAGCGGCTGGTCGCGATGCAGGCGGGCAAGGGCGTGGATACGGCCTGCGATCGCTTCGTCGTTATCCTCGCCGATGTGGATCGCTTCAAATACGTGAACGACGATTATGGCCACCCGGCGGGCGATCAGCTGGTCGGCCTGATCGGCGCGCGCATGGGCATGCTGCTCGGGCCGCAAGCGTTTGTGGCGCGGCTGGGGGGCGATGAATTCGCCGTCTGCCGGCCACTTGCCGATGGAGAATCCGCTGCTCGCCTCGCCAGCGATCTGGTCGCCGCGATGCGCGAACCGTTCGATCTCGGCCACTGCCAGATCGCGGTTACGTTGTCGCTCGGCCACGTCACCGCGGCGCGCTCCGACGATGCCCGTATGGCGGAACCATCGACCGAAACCGAATTGCTGCTGCGCGCCGATCTCGCGCTCTATGCCTCGAAACATGGCGGCCGCAACTGCGCCACCGGCTTCACCGCCGAACACCTTGCCGAACACGAAATCGAACGCGCCCTCGAACGCGACTTGTGCGAGGCGTTCGACCGGGGCGAGCTGCGCATGGTCTATCAGCCGATCCACGCCGTGGGCGGAGAGCCCGACGAGGTCGAGGCATTGGTGCGCTGGACCCACCCGCGCCACGGCGAAGTGCCGCCTTCGCGCTTCATCCCCGCCGCCGAACGCAGCGGGTTGATGGTGCCGCTGGGCCGCTGGATCTACGAACGCGCGCTTTCGGAATTGCGCGGCTGGCCGGGCCTGCAGATGAGCATCAACCTGTCGCCGTTGCAACTGCAGCAGGAAGGCTTCGTCGGCCAGTTCCTCGATTGCTGCCGCCGCAATGCGATCGATCCCCACCGGCTCTACCTCGAAGTCACCGAATCGGTCTCGATCGAGCGCAACCCGCGCGCTGTGCTCACGCTCGAACTGCTGCGCCAGTCGGGCTGCCGCATCGCGCTGGATGATTTCGGCACCGGCTATTCCTCCCTCAGCCTGCTGCGCACGTTCCAGTTCGACCGGCTCAAGCTCGACCGGGCGCTGATCGGCAATCTTGCCACCGATCCCACATCGCGCGCGGTGTTCGATGCGGCCGTCACGATGGCGCTGCGCATCGGCGCCGAAGTGGTGGCCGAAGGGATCAGCGAGGCCGAACTGGTTGAGCCGGTGCGCGCGGCGGGCTGCACCCACCTCCAAGGCTACCACTATTCGCGCCCGGTCGAGGCTGATCAGGTCGCCGTCTATTACGGCAACATCATGCGCAAGTTGGCCAGCGCGTGAACGGAGACTGCTGAGTCCGCCAGAAACGGAAGTATCAGACCGTATGGACGTATACGATGTAAATTGCTGTTTTTAAAACACAAGGGAACAGGAATTGCGGCGCAGTTTACGCAATGTAATCACCGGTTATGGCTGGAAATCGAGCTTTTGCGAATGAGCGGTGCGGGGACATTCGTGTCTTCAGAGAGGCGATAGCTTAGCATTTGGCGTACCAGCCTGTCGAAGCAAAGGACCTCCCGCCTGACTTCGCGACCCGGGCCGGCGTAGCACTCCCACCTTCGTGGAGTTGCTGCAAGAGCATTTCCCGACTAAACGGTAAGAAATTCAATTGTGGTCGGGTGGAACGTTAGCGTGATCGACGGATTGCCATGTCGATACTCATGCCTTGAGCAGTTTCCGACCCGTCGGCTCCATCAGCCGTCGCAGCCTAGTGCGGTCATACCCTCGGCACCGAATTACGTCAAAATGACGGGAACCGACTTGATCCGGCGACATGGTCCCAATGATGTTTGCGCGCACTTGGTGCTCGATGCCGAAGGGACCTGGACCATTATCCGGGAAACCCACTCATTTTCAGATCATAAGGTGTGACGCCCGCTCCTGCGAAGGGCTTGTCGACCGAAGAAGCGACCGCGCGACTCGCACGTGATGGGCCGAACGAACTCCCTCAGGCCGACCGGCGATCGGTGGTGCGGATCGCTCTGGAGGTTCTGCGCGAGCCGATGCTTGCGCTCCTGCTGGCGGGCGGCTTTGCCTATTTGCTGCTCGGCGACCTTACCGAAGCCCTCATCCTGCTCGGCTTCGCGACCTTTTCGGTTGGCCTGACCGTCATCCAGGAAACGCGCACCGAGAAGGTGCTGGGGGCGCTGCGTGATCTCTCGGCCCCGCGGGCACTGGTGATCCGGGACGGCACCCGCGTAAGTGTTGCCGGCCGGGACGTGGTCTGTGACGATCTGATCGTTCTCGAACAGGGCGACAGGGTCGCCGCCGACGCCGTGCTGGTCGAGGCAAGCGATCTCCAGGCTGACGAGTCTCTGCTGACGGGCGAGTCCTTACCGGTAGGAAAGATCGTGAACGTGGCGGACGCTGGCAATAGCGCCCACCGTCCCGGCGGCGAGGGCCAACCCTTCGTCTATTCGGGCTCTCTGGTTGCGCGCGGCAGCGGCATCGCGCGCGTACTGGCAACCGGCCCGCGCAGCGAGATCGGTCTGATCGGCCAGTCGCTCGCGACACTCGACACCGAAGCGCCCCGCTTGCGCCGCGAAACGACGCGGATCGTCACTTGGTGCGCGATCGGCGGCAGCGCAGTCGCGCTGCTCGTGGTGCTGCTTTACGGGCTGCTGCGCGGCGGCTGGATCGAGGCGGTGCTCGCCGGGATCGCCATCGGCATGTCGATGTTGCCCGAAGAATTCCCGGTCGTCCTGACGGTGTTCCTCGCAATGGGCGCCTGGCGGATCGGCAAGGTCGGCGTGCTTACCCGCCGCGCCGCGGCGATCGAAACGCTGGGCTCGGCAACCGTGCTGTGCACGGACAAGACCGGGACACTGACGGAGAACCGCATGTCGGTCGCCGAACTCTGGTTGCCGTCGGGCGAGACGGCGCAGGTTGGCGGGAGTGGCCCGGTCGCCGGTGCTTTTCATGCGCTACTGGAAACCGCTGCCCTTGCCAGTGCGGTCCAGCCTGCCGATCCGATGGAAATAGCGCTCCACGATGCGCACAATGCCGCCAACGACACGTCAGCACCGAATGGCACGCTCGCACATAGCTACGCGTTGCGCCCCGACCTGCTCGCGATGTCGAATGTGTGGGAGACCAATGACAACCTGGCGATCACTGCCAAGGGCGCACCCGAAGCGATTGCCGAGCTTTGCCGCCTGACCCCCGACGCGCGCGCTGACATGGCGAATGCAGTCGAGGCGATGGCATTGCGCGGCATCCGCGTGCTGGCGGTTGCGACCGCGACGCCGCCGGATCGCCGCTGGTCTGCATCGCAACGGGATTATCACTATGCGTTGACCGGCCTCGTGGGCCTGGCCGATCCTTTGCGCCCCAGCGTCATCGACGCCATCTCGGAGTTTCGCAGCGCCGGTATTCGAGTCGTCATGATCACGGGGGACTATGCGGCCACCGCGCGATCGATCGCGACGCAGGCGGGCATTGCCGACGGCGAAGTGCTGACCGGCACCGATCTCGCCGCGCTAGACGACGCCCAGCTTGCAGAGCGACTCAAGCGCGTCACCGTCTTCGCCCGGATCATGCCGGAGCAGAAACTGCGCATCGTCGAGGCTTTCAAGGCCGATGATGAGATCGTCGCGATGACCGGCGACGGCGTGAACGATGCCCCATCGCTGAAGGCCGCGCATATCGGCGTCGCGATGGGCAAGCGCGGCACCGATGTCGCGCGCGAAGCCGCCGCCATCGTCCTGCTCGAGGATGATTTCGGCGCGATCGTCCATTCGGTCCGGCTCGGACGGCGGATCTACGACAATATCCGCAAGGCAATGGCGTTTATCTTCGCGGTGCATGTGCCGATCGCTGGCCTTGCGCTGCTGCCGCTGTTCTTCGGCCTGCCGCTGCTGTTCGGGCCGATTCATATCGCGCTCCTCGAAATGGTAATCGATCCGGTGTGCGCGCTGGTCTTCGAAGCGGAACGCGACGAGGCCGACATCATGGAACGACCGCCGCGTGATCCGCGCGAACCACTGTTCTCGTTCGCCATGGTGGCGTGGAGCGTGTTCCAGGGCACCGTCGCCTTTGCGATGCTGGCGACATTGTTCTTCGTCGAAACGTGGAGCGGGATGCCCGAGGCGGAGCTTCGCGCGCTCATCTTCTTTGCACTGATCGCCGAAATCCTTGCGCTGATCCTCGTCAACCGGTCGTTCAGCGCGTCGCTCGGCGAGGCGCTGGTGCGCCACAATGCCGCGCTCCGCTATGTCGTCATCGCGGTCATAGCGATTACCGGGCTGATTCTGTTCCTGCCGTCTGCGCAAGCCTTGCTGAAGTTCGGGTCGATCGAATGGCGCGACATGGCGCTTGCTGCAGGGCTTGGCGTGGCGTTGCTGGTCGGGCTGGAAGCGAGCAAGGCAGTGTTGGGACGCGTCATGTCGCGCCGCGGCAAAGCCTTATCCTCCAACAAGGCGGCATGGGCATGACGGGGCCGGCAGCAAAGCGCCCCGCTATCGAGCGTGCCTTTCTGTTGTTGTTCCTTGCCGCCTCGTCGATCGCCTTTGCCTGGCTGATCGGGCCGTTTATCGGCTCGATCCTGTGGGGGGTGATCGCTGCGATTCTGTTCACGCCGCTCAACCGACGGCTGCTTGCGATGGCGCCGAAGCGCAGAAATCTCGCGGCGACAGCCACACTACTCGTCATCGTCGCCGTCGCGGTGATCCCCGCGATGCTGCTTGGCGCAGCGCTGTTGAGCCAGGCCTCGGCGACCTATGGACAGTTTCAGTCCGGGCAGATCGACATCGGTCGCGGTTTCGTCGAAGCTGAACGCCACCTGCCGCAGATCGCGCGCGATTGGCTCGCCGACCTCGGCCTCAGCGATTTCACTGCAGTGCGCGAGCGGATCGGTCGCGGGGTCGCGAGCAGCTTCCAGTCGCTGGCGGGCCAGGCGTTCAATGTTGGGCAAAGTGCCTTTGCCTTCTTTCTGTCGCTCGGCGTGATGCTCTACCTGACGTTCTTCCTGCTGCGCGACGGCCGCGAATTGACCGCCATCATCGAACGCCGCCTGCCGCTGGCAGTCGATCATCGCCGGTTGCTGGTTTCGCGATTCGTCGCGGTCGTGCGCGCGACTATCAAGGGCAGTCTGGTCGTTGCCATCCTGCAGGGGCTGATCGGTGGTGTCGTCTTCTGGAGCCTGGGGATTGGCGGCGCGCTGCTGTGGGGCGTAGCGATGGGCATTTTCTCGCTGTTCCCGGCGATCGGCACGGCGTTCATTTGGGTGCCCGTCACCGTCTATCTGCTGGGCACGGGCGATCTGTGGCGCGGCGGCGCGCTGTTCCTCTGCGGCTTCTTCATCATCAGCAGCGTCGACAACATCGTCCGCCCCATCATGGTCGGGCGCGACGCGCGGATGCCAGATTATGTCGTGCTGATCGCGACTTTGGGCGGGTTCGCGCTGATGGGGTTCAACGGGTTCGTGATCGGGCCGGTCATCGCCGCGCTGTTCATGGCGGCGTGGGAAATCTTCGGCGACGGGCAAGCCAGACCTCAAGCGGCCAATTCCTCCGACTCAGCCAGGAACAACCTATGAACCGCAGGAACATGCTCATCGGCGCGGGGGCGACGGCAGCGCTCGGCGGCGGTGCCACCTGGCTGACGCTGTCGGGCATGGGCTCGTCCCAGGACTATGCTGCCAGCATCGCCCCGCTTCGCGCGCCGCTCCCCGACCCGGCGCAGCCGCGCGATCTCATCCGCTATGCAACGCTCGCGCCCAATGGCCACAACACGCAGCCTTGGAAGTTTCGCGTGGGCGAGAAGCAGATCGATATCCTGCCCGATCTGTCGCGGCGGACGCCCGTGGTCGATCCTGACGATCATCACATCTTCGTCAGCCTGGGCTGCGCGGCGGAAAACCTGGCGCTGGCATCGGCCGCCCGCGGCCGACCCGGTGGCGTGCGCTTCGATCCGGCCGATGGTGGCGCGGTGACGTTCGAATTCGGCATTGGGCCAGCGGCCGGCTCGGCGCTGTTCGACGCGATCCCAAAGCGGCAATCGACCCGCGCCCTCTATGACGGCCGCGCGGTCAGCGCGACCGATCTCGACCTGCTGGTCAAATCAGCCGCCGTGCCCGGCGTCGATCTGGCGCTGCTGACGGACCGCCCCCGGATGGATCGGCTGCGCGATATGGTCATGGCCGGCAACAGCGCGCAAATGGCCGACGCCGCCTTTGTCCGTGAGTTGAAATCATGGTTGCGGTTCAATCCCCGCCAGGCGCTGCGAACCGGCGACGGCCTCTACAGCGTGGCGAGCGGCAACCCCGCGCTGCCCGACTGGCTGGGGCCGCGTGCGTTCGACTGGTTGTCCACGGCGCAATCGGAAAACGACGCCTATGCCAAGCAAATCCGCTCGTCGGCGGGAATCGCGGTATTCGTCGGCGCTAGCGAAGACCCGGCGCATTGGGTGGCCGTCGGGCAGGCGTGTCAGCGCTTCGCGCTGCAGGCAACCGCGTTGGGATTGAAGCACGCCTTCATCAACCAGCCGGTTGAGGTCGCCCGCCTCCGCCCCGATCTGGCGGCGCTTGTTGACCTTCCGGGCAGGCGCCCGGATATTGTGATGCGGTTCGGCTATGGTCCGACGCTGCCCTGGTCGCCGCGACGATCGCCGACGTCGGTCATAAACGCGTGACCTTCATGTTCACGCGAGAGCGCGGGCGACCAATGCCCCAGCTAAGACTCACCCGGTGCTGGTCTACTACGCCCTCGTGGTCGCTATCTCCTGGGGCGGCATCCTGGCGGCGGCATGCCCCAGCGGCCTCTTCAACTTCGAAGCAAACCCGGTGGTGCTGACGCAGTTTATCTAATTCGCCGCCCTCGCTGGCCCCAGCCTTGCCGGTATCCTCACGACCATCCTGATCTACGGAAAAGCGGGCCTTCGCGATCTGCTCTCCGGCGTGCTCCGGTGGCGGGGCGGCGTTCGCTGGTGGCTGGTGGCGCTTCTGACCGCCCCACTACTGTTATGGCGGTGATCGGCCTTGCGCTTTCGCTGACAGCCCCCGGATACGTCCCCGCCATCTTCTCGTTGCCGTCCTGTTTCACACGATGATCAACGTTTTCTGGGCGCCATTTCCAATCGCCGGGGTCGAACTGGGACTGTGCTATCTGCGCCTGAATTTCATATACCACACCTCGTGGCCATAAACATTGCGGGCCTTGGCTTCATAGCGGGTTTCGGGCCAGCCGCTGGGGCGGTTCTGGAAATCGGCGGGCGACTTGGCCAGCCATTCGAAATCATCGCGGTGGCGGCGCATCACCATCAGGGCGTGGCGCAGATAGATCGCGTGGTCGGTGCCGAAACGGAACTCGCCGCCCGGCTTCAGCTTGCGCGCAATCAGTGAAACCGGCCCGTCGTTCATCATCCGCCGCTTGATGTGGCGCGATTTGGGCCAGGGATCGGGGTGCAGCAGATAAACGAACGACAGCGTGCCATCGGCAATGCGCTCCAGCACCTCCAGCGCATCGCCGTGGTGGATACGAACGTTGCGGATCGGCGCATTGGGCGCGATCCCGTCAGACCTGCGGCCGCCATCGACGTGGACCAGCGCCTGCGCCACACCGTTGAGGAACGGTTCGGCGCCGATAAAGCCGTGATCGGGCAGCATATCGGCGCGAAAGGCCATGTGCTCCCCCCCGCCAAAGCCGATCTCGAAATGCATCGGACAATCGCGCCCGAACAGCGCCTGCGCAGTAACGGGGCCATCGGCCGGCACTGCGATCTGCGGCAACAGGGTATCGATCAGATCCTGCTGTCCGGCGCGCAAGGGCTTGCCCTTGGCGCGGCCATAGAGGCGGTTGATCGTCAGCGGATCGCCGGGTTTTTGCGCGGTCATGATGTCGCGCCCGATGGCAGGGCGGCCGCGCGGGGTCAAGGCGGCGGGCATTATTGCCACGCGCTGAACTTGCACTGCCGCCTGTGCCCAGAAATAACCTCCAGGTCGTTTGCGCCTAGGACGATGATTTACTCTTCACCTCGCTCGGCGGATTTCTGCCGACCAGCGTTCCGATGTTGATGGGCGAGAAAGCATCGTCAGCCCAATGTGGGGTGCTGCCGGGAATGCCATAGCGGAACGGTCGGCCCTCGGGGATGTGCAATGTTCCGAACATCCAGTCATAAATGGACAGAAAGACGCCGAAGTTGCGGAAATTGCCCCCATCGCGGCCGTAGCCGTGGTGGCTGTGATGGATGCCCGGAGATATGAAAACATGTTCCAGCCCGCGGAACACCGGGCCGACGACAGGGTGCCGCCTGATTGCATCGTCCCAGCGAAAATCGCTGTGGGTAAAGATGCCCCAGAAGGTGAACATGACGATGGCCAGGCCCGCCGCCCGAGCCTGACCCAGATAGATCGCCAGCGAAAACACCCAACCCAATCCGCCGACGAGTATCCAAAACGGGCTGATACGGAAGTTGAGCAGGACGTTCACATATTTTGCAGTGTGATGCGTTCGATGCATGCGCCAAAACCAGTCGAACCAGCGCGTGTCCTTCAGTTGGTGACTGCCGCGATGTACCCAGTAATTGGCAAATTCGCCCAGCAGAACAATGGCGATCAGCGCGGGCAGGAAGGGCACATCGCGCAATGCTCCCTGGCCGCCGGGAAACAGATAGGTGATGGCCATCGCCACAACTGCCGTGCCCGCCGGTCGCACCAGCGCGGCACCAAGCATGCAGATGCCGTTCACAAGCCAATCGCTGCGGCTGTAGATTTTACGGTGTCGGCCAGCGATCACTTCCGCCAGCAGGATCACACCGGTCACCGCCAACACCCAGATCCCGAGATGTTCCATTGCTTCTTCCTCGTCGCCTGCGCCTGTAGTTGCAATGTGAGGCTTCCGCGTCCAATGCATATTGATGGAAGTTTTGATGATGTGGACGCATAAGCATGGATTTGCGCAACTTACGCCACCTTGTCGCCCTTTCCCGCCGCTTGAGCTTTTCACGCGCAGCCGGGGATTTGGGTCTGTCCCAATCGGCACTCACCCGCAGCATCCAGGCACTCGAGCAAGAGGCCGGGATGCGCCTGTTCGATCGGGATCGCGCGGGCGTAAGTCTTACCCCACAGGGTAAATCGGTGCTTGAGCGAGCGGAGGCCTTGCTCACCCAGGCGGATGATTTTGAACGCCAACTGCGTCAAACTGCACGAGGCGAGGAGGGACGGGTAAGCTTCGGCATGGCACCATTACCGGCGTGGACATTGCTGCCAGCCGCACTGTCTGAAAGGCTTCATGCGGCTCCAGCACTCACCCACGAGGTCGTGGTTCGCAATGTCGAAGCACTTTGGCCGCTTCTGATAGGGGGCGACATCGAGTTTTTCGTGAGTGCAGAAGGGCAAGTGCCCGACGCGCCGCCCGTGCGCGCCGAGACACTGGGGCACTTCCCGGTCACGCTGATTGTCCGCGCTGGTCACCCACTGCTGACAGCTATTAGCCACGATGCCGATTTTCCCGTGTTGATATCAAGTCGGGGAACCACGAACCTGGCAATATTCGACGATCTCCGCAAATGGGCGTCAGGCCGCCCGCATGTGGTTGAGGATTACGGTACTTTGGTCACGCTCACCAAGACCACCGATGCAATCTGGGTGACCTCTGCCTATTCCGTTGCTCGGGATCTTGAAGCCAGAGAGCTTCATACACTTGATCAGATCGGAACCGGTATCCCCCAAAGTTTCCGAATGGTCATTTATTCGCTCGACCGTCGCTCTCAATCACCGGGAATGCTCAGGTTGAAGCAGGCTTTTCGACAGCAGATACACGGATTGTCGGAGACGTTCAGGACATAAAGTTCCCGCACCTGACGGTTCGGTTTGATCAAAACGGGCGGGCTCCAATCCCTCATCGGGTGGTCACGATCGACAGCTTTCAAGCCACGCTAACGCGGTGCTGGGCGGCAGAAAGTGGGCGCTAGGCTGTCTCCGAAATCTTCAGACTTGCGCCGTTGATCCCTCTTACGTCCGGCGCAACGCGCCCGGCTTATGTGCCGCGCGCTTGCCCTCTTCCGTCTCGACCAGAAATTCCGGGTTGTCCTTCGACGCGGCAACCTTGTGGCCCTTGATCGTCATCGGCTTTTCCAGCTTGCGCACGACTTTGCCGTGCGCCTCGCCGCCGTGGCTGTCCCAGCGTACCGCGTCGCCGGCTTTGAAGGTCTTGGTCATCGCTCGCTCCTTGCGCATCACCGACAAAGCGCGGGTGGCGCACGGTGGTTCCATGTGCGGGTTTTCCAACAGTGCTGGCGCTTGTCGGTTCTGCTGCCGCACAGCAAAACGGCCCACCTTTCGGCGGGCCGCTTCGGGAACGTCTTGTTGAAAAATCAGGCGGCTTCGATGGCGGCCATGTCGTCCGGATCGCGCAGCACATAGCCGCGGCCCCAGACGGTTTCGATGTAGTTTTCGCCTTCGCAAGCGTGGGCCAGCTTCTTGCGCAGCTTGCAGATGAACACGTCGATGATCTTGAGCTCGGGTTCGTCCATGCCGCCATAAAGGTGGTTGAGGAACATTTCCTTGGTCAGTGTGGAGCCCTTGCGCAAGCTGAGCAGTTCCAGCATAGCGTATTCCTTGCCGGTCAGATGCACGCGGGCGCTCTCGACTTCGACCGTCTTGGCATCGAGATTGACCGAAAGCTTGCCGGTG
>DAICYJ010000155.1 GCA_027311705.1 Novosphingobium sp.
CCTGTCCCTGTGCCCGGTCCTGACCATCGGCGAAGTCGAGCGAAATCGTGCCCAGCCGCTTGGCGACGACCGCATTCCCGCCGCGCATCACGGTGGAAAAGTAGGGCAGATCGACATGGCGCGCGCCGCGCGTGTCGGTGCGGCGGGCGAGAACGTCGAACGTCGCCTCGGTAAAGAGCTTGTCCTGCCCGGCCCCGTCATTGCAGGTGCTGCGCAGGTTGGTGATCGCGGCGGTGACGTCGATCGCGGACGAATCGGTGCGGCCGGGCGCGCTGAACAGCGTGATGTCGCCGGTCATTTCGGGGATGGCGACCGTGGGGCACGGGCTGCGCAACGCGGTGACGCCGACGCCATCGTCGATGACCAGTTCGCCCTTGTTCTTGGCGCAGCCGGCCAGCGCCAGTGCCAGCAACGAAATGCCGATCGCGGAACGCGCGGGTGAGGCAGAGCGGCGAAGCGTGGCGATCATGGGCGCGAAATCCTCAAAAAATTCTGTGTGCGCCAAGCCAGCGCGGGAGTTGGCGCCACCTCTACCCACGAGCGGGCAGTTCGGCAATGCTCGCCAGCGAACCACCGCAGCGCTCTGCCGATGCGAGGTTCACGAAGGCGCCCAGCGCTGCTAAGGGCCGGTGCATGAACGCCAGCTTTCCAGCACCCGAAGCCGACCCGAACCCCACCGACGGAGGCCTTCCGCCGATCACGCTGCTGATCGCCGCGCCGCGCGGGTTCTGCGCCGGGGTGGACCGGGCGATCGAGATCGTTGAGCGATCGATCGAACGTTATGGCGCGCCGGTCTATGTGCGGCACGAGATCGTGCACAACAAGTTCGTGGTCGATGGATTGAAGGCCAAGGGCGCGGTGTTCGTGGAAGAACTGGACGAAGTGCCCGACGATGCGCCCGTCGTGTTTTCGGCGCATGGCGTGCCCAAGGTGGTGCCGGCCGAAGCCACCGCGCGCGGGCTGGAATGGCTCGACGCCACCTGTCCGCTGGTAAGCAAAGTGCACCGCCAGGCCGAGCGCAAGGTGGAAGCCGGGCAGCACATCCTGTTCATCGGGCACAAGGGCCATCCAGAAGTGATCGGCACGATGGGCCAGGTGCCCGAAGGCACGATCACTCTGGTGGAAACGCTGGACGATGTGGCACGGCTTGAATTCCCGGAGGGCACGCCGCTGGCGTTCCTGACCCAGACGACGCTTTCGGTCGACGATACGGCCGAGATCATCGCCGCGCTGCGCGCCCGTTTTCCACAAGTGGCGGGGCCCCGCGCCGAGGACATCTGCTATGCCACATCGAACCGGCAGGCTGCAGTCAAGGCGATCGCGGCGCGATGCCAGCTGTTGCTGGTGATCGGCGCGCCCAACAGTTCGAATTCGCTGCGGCTGGTCGAAGTGGCCGAGCGCGACGGCACACCGGCGCGGCTGATCCAGCGCGCCGGCGAGATCGAAGCCGGCTGGCTGGACGGCGTGGAAACGCTGGGACTGACGGCCGGTGCCTCCGCCCCCGAAGTGCTGGTGCGCGAAGTGGTCGAGCGAATCGGCACCTGGCGCGCGGTGACCGAGGAAACCGTGACCACCACCGTGGAAAACATGATGTTCAAGCTGCCGCGCCAGCTGGTCGGCTGAGGGACTGACCATGGCGGTTTACACGCACCTCGGCGCGGAGGAGATGGCTGCGCTGATCGAGGGATTCGACGTCGGCTCCCTCGTTTCGGCCAAGGGGATTGCCGAGGGCGTTTCGAACAGCAACTGGCTGCTGGAAACGACCGGCGCGGACGGCAATGGCGCGCGGTTTATCCTGACGATGTACGAATTTCGCATCGAGTTAGGCGATTTGCCCTACTTTCTCACGCTGCTGGATCATCTGGCGGCGAAAGGGTGCCCGGTGCCGCGCACCATCCACGACCGGCACGGCAATCTTTATACCATGCGCGGCGACAAGGCGCTGGCCATGATCGAATTCCTGCCCGGCGTTTCGGTGAGCGATCCCACCGCTGGGCAAGCGCGTGCGGTGGGCGGCGAACTTGCCAGGCTGCATCTGGCCGCCGCCGACTTTGCCGATGCTCGTGACAACGGCATGGGCGTGGCTGAATGGCAGCGGCTGGCGGCGCAATGCGGTCCCGACGGGTTGGCGAGCATCGATCCGGCGCTCGCCGTTCTGGTGGCGCGCGAATTGCCGCGCCTCGCCGCCGCATGGCCGACCGACCTGCCGCGCTCGGTGATCCACGCCGATCTGTTTCCCGACAACGTGCTGATGCTCGGTGATACGGTTACCGGGCTGATCGACTTCTACTTCGCCTGCAACGATACCACCGCCTATGACATGGCCGTGACCCATGCGGCATGGTGCTTTGATGTGCGCAACGGGGCGTTCCGGCCGGACCTTTCCGTTGCACTTATCGAAGGGTATGAGGCCGTGCGCCCGTTTTCAGCCGCCGAACGCGCCGCCTTGCCACTGCTGGCGCAAGGCGCGTCGATGCGCTTTGCGATGACCCGCGCCTATGACTGGCTGAACACACCCGCTGATGCGCTGGTGACTAAGAAAGACCCGATGGCCTTTGCCCGGCGCCTGGAATTCTATGCCGCCAACCCGGAAGTTTTTGCATGAAACACGTTGAGATTTTCACCGACGGCGCGTGCAAGGGCAATCCCGGCAAGGGCGGCTGGGGCACGCTGCTGCGACTGGGCGAAACCGAGCGTGAGCTTTCCGGATCGGAAAAGCATACCACCAACAATCGCATGGAACTGATGGCCGCGATCAAGGGGCTGGAGGCGCTGAAGGAGCCGTGCAAGGTGACTCTTCACACCGACAGCCGCTATGTTCTCGACGGCATCACCAAATGGGTGTTCGGCTGGCAGAAGAAGGGCTGGAAAACCGCCGACAACAAGCCGGTGAAGAACGTGGACCTATGGCACGAACTGGTCGCCGCCGTGCGCCCGCACACCGTGGAATGGGTGTGGGTAAAGGGGCACGATGGCCACCCGGAGAACGAACGGGTGGACAAGCTGGCGAGCGACGCGGCAGTGGCGGCTTAAAGTTGACGGGTGCGCGCAAGCCCATGCGAAATCAAGCTGCCGTCGTATCCACCACTTCGGCCTCAGGCCCGTTCTTCAGAATGGAATCGATCGCGTTCTGCGCGCTGGCCTTGGACTTGTAGCCTTCGGTCCAGAAGATGGTTTCGGCGTTGTGGCAGAAATAGGCGACGAACTCGCCGGCCTTGTTCTTGCGGATTTCGAAACGGTGCGCCATCGCAGGTTCCTCCAAGCGTTAATGATCCCCGTTAACCATACCATGCCGCCCGCGCCGGGCGAGGCACAATCGCATCCTATCCGGACTGCATGAATCGTGCCGGGGAATACCACGTAGCGTCGAGCGCGGCGGTCATCGCATCGCGCTGATGGCCCAGCAGTAGCTGCGCAGCGAGCCGGGCGGCAGCGGGCGCGGTTTGGATGCCGAAGCCACCCTGCCCGGCAAACCAGAAAAACCCGGCGCAGGCTGGATCGAAGCCATAGACCGGCAGGCGATCGGGCGCAAAGCTGCGCAGACCCGCCCAGCGCCGCTCCACTGCCGCAATCTTCCAGTCGACCGCCTGTTCCAGCTTGTCGATCGCGATGGCCACATCTAGCTCTTCGGGCGCGACATCGTGGGCGACATCGGGCGCTTCATCGTGCGGGGACAGAAGCAGGCGGCCGCTCTGGGGCTTGAAGTAGAAGTCCTCGTTGATCCCGAAAGTGAGCGGCAGATCGGCAGGCGGCAGGGGATCGGTGCGCAACTGGACCATCGTCCGTCGCAGCGGCGTGATGCGGAGCGGGGCCGCGCCGGCCATAACCGCCACGCTATCTGCCCACGCCCCAGCGGCGTTCACGACCAACGGCGCGCGGCCTTCGCCTCCGTTCCAGGCCAAGCGCCAACCCGCGCCTTCGCGCTCGATCTGCTCGATCCTTGCGCGGACGCGCAGGACCGTGCCGGCACGCTTGCTGGTGGCGAGGTAGTGGGCATGGAGCGCGCCGACGTCGATATCTGCGCAATCGGGCGCGTGCGAGCCGACGCACCAATCGCCGCGCAGGCCGGGGATCATCGCCGCAAGTTCGCCGCGGCCGATCAGGCGCATGTCCACGCCCAGCGCCACGAAGCTCTCGACGAAGCTCTCTACCTTCGCGCGGTCATCCGCGCACCCGATATTGAGCGCGCCGCGCGGGGCGAGGTAGCCCCCATCGCGAAGGAAACGGCCCGATGCGGCGGTGAGCGGGAACACGCCCGGCCCGCCATAGGCCTCTTCCCAGAACGCGGCAGAACGGCCGGTGGTGTGATAGCCGGGCGTATCCTCACCCTCCACCAGCAGCACGCGGGCGTGGGGCGCGCATTCGGCGGCGAGGCTGGCGCCCGCCATGCCGGCGCCGATGATGGCGATGTCGAACTGTTCGGTCATTGCAGGATCAGCACTGCGGTGCGGGAACGGTCCGGTCAAGATAGTCGTCGATGGCGGCCAGTACCTGATCTCGCACCGTGTCTTCCTCACGCAGCAGTTCGTGTCGTGCCTCGCGTCCCCACGATTTGAGTTCGGCGTGCGGCAGGCGCTGGGCAGCGCGGGCGGTGGCGGCATAGCTGACAAGGCCATCGTGGCGCGCGGCGACCAGCAGGACCGGTACCTTCACCGCTTCAAGCAGACCCGGCGTGTTGATCCGCGCCACGGATTGGGCAGCCTTCCACACCCAGCGCCAACTGGCCGGCCCCATGTCCAGTTCCGGGCGATGCTGCCGCCACCACAGTTCATCGGCATAGCGATCGACATCGTGGGTGAGTAGCGAGGCGCGCTTGCTGAGCGGCGTGCCCGGCTTTTCGCTCACCCGCCATGCCATGCGGCCGGGATCGCCGAGACGGCACATCAGCCGTCCGAACGCGGGCTGGGCGGAAAGCGGCAAGGGGGTGAGGAAGCCCAGCATCGGTGCGCTGAGAATCACCGCGTCAGGGTTAACGCGATTCTCCGCAATGGCGCGCAAAACGATGTGGCCGCCCATCGAATGCGCGGCCAGCACGTGCGGGCCCGGTGTGTCTTTTCGCCAATCCGTCCACAGCGCCGCAAGGTCGTCCACCCATGCCGAAAAGTCGCTGACGTCACCCGTAAGAGCATTGGAACCGTAGCGGCCGGAGCCGGCCTGCCAGCGCCAGTCGGCAGCGGTTACACGCCACCCCCTTGAATGCCAATAATTGAGTGTTTCCAGATACTTCTCGTAGAAGTCACCGCGCCCCGGAAGGTACAGAATCGAGCCTCGCAACGGGGTGTTTTCAGGCACCTCCCAGTCGATCCGGCGCAAGGCGAAACCATCGGGCGCGGCCCACCGGGATTCGTGCGCATTTGCCGGAATGGCACGTCTGTCGAACCCGGTTGCCATGCCTGCCCTTCCTCTATTGCACCGAAAACCGGGCCAGTTCTTGGTTACCGTTTGGTAAGTGATTGTCCGGTATGGAAGCTCCCATGCAGGGAAACACCATCATCTACGGACTGGTCGGAGCCTTGGCAATCGCACTGCTGGTTGCCGCCTTCACCGATATCCGTCGCCGCCAGATCGACAACTGGCTGAACGCAACCGTTGCGCTGGGCGCGCCCCTGTTCTGGTGGGCTGCCGGGTTTTCCCTGTGGCCCGACGTGGCGCTCCATCTGGGCGTTGCGGCGGTGACATTCTTCCTTTTGGCCGGCCTGTTCGCGCTGAAGATGATGGGCGGCGGCGACGTGAAGCTGCTGACCGCGCTGGCGCTGTGGCTGCCGCCGCTGATGTTCGGCAAACTGCTGCTGATCATGGCGATCGCGGGCGGCGTGCTGACCATCGTGCTGAGCATGTGGCACATCATGCGGCGGCGCAAGGACCGGCTGAAGATCCCCTATGGCGTCGCGATCGCGGGCGCCGGACTGTGGGTGATCGGCACCACCAATTGGGCCGCGTTGCACGCGGCAACCATCGGATAGCTCAATCTTAACCATTTTGCCCGATGGATGCGGGCGTATCTGTAAGGGGCGGGAAGTTTAGCCATGGACAAGAAGAAGCTGTTGCTGCTGGTGGGGGCACTGATCATCGCGATCGGTACGGCCTTTGCAGCCCGGAGCCTGTTTGCCGGGGCATCGACGCCCCAGGCAGAGGCAGCGTCCAAGGTGCCCATGGGCCCCAAGGTGCTGGTCTCGCAACGCGCCCTTCCCGTTGGCACGATCATTACGGCCGATGCGCTCGCCTTCCAGAACTGGCCGAAGGACATGGTCCAGGACGCCTACTTCGTTGAAGGTGAGGCGGACATGTCGAAGTTGCTGGGCACCGTGGTCCGCAACCCGATCACGGCCGGCGAACCGGTGACGCAAGGTTCGCTCGTCGCGCCCGGCGATCGCGGCTTCCTCGCCGCTGCCCTCGGTGCCGGGATGCGCGCCGTGACCATTCCGGTCAGCGCCCGCACCGGCGTTGCCGGCTTCGTCTTCCCGGGCGATCACATCGACCTTGTACTGACCCAGTCGGTCAAGGGCGGCGACGGCCAGGCTCTGAAGGCATCCGAAACCATCCTGAAGAACCTGCGCGTCCTCGCCACCGACCAGACCACCGATCAGGAAACGATCGAAGGCAAGACCCGCGTCCGCACGTTCAGCACCGTTACCCTTGAAGTGACCCCCAAGCTTGCCGAGAAGGTTGCCGTGGCACAGACCATCGGCACCATCAGCCTGTCGCTGCGCTCCATCGCCGACAATTCCAGCGAGCTTGAACAGGCCATCGCTTCGGGTGCAGTCAAAGTGCCCGCCGGCGCGACCAAGGAGCAGGAAGAACTGCTGCTTCGCGCCGCCACCGGCAAGCCGAACGACAGCAGCACCAGCTTCGTGACCGGCGGCGACGTATCACGCTTCCAGCGCCGTTCGATGCCCGTCACCGACATGAATTCCGCAGCCAAGGCAGTCGGCCAGTTCATCTCCACCGCCATCACATCCTCGATCCCCCCTGGCATGCGTCGCAGCGCCGGCAAGGGCGGCACGGTATACCAGGGTCCGGCAACGGTCCGGGTGACCCGCGGCAAGGACACGCAGGACGTGACCGTCACCGTGGGAGCGCACTGAGATGACGCCCGACAAGATGACGCCGCACGATATCAAGCTCGCCACTGGCCCGCTTGCGAAAGGCAAGACCATGAAAGCCCGTATCGCTTCCTCATTGCTCTCGGCGGTCGTCCTCGCGGCTCCGCTGGCCCTGCTCCCGGCGCTTGACGGTGCCAAGGCGCAGAGCGTGACCAGCCCCGCCCGCAGCATCGCCCTTTCGATCGGACGCGGCGAGCTGGTGACCCTGCCCGGCAGCATGGCCGACGTGTTCGTCGCCAACGAATCGGTCGCCGACGTGCAGATCAAATCGACCAACCAGATGTTCGTGTTCGGCAAGGCCGGCGGCGAAACCACCGTCTACGCCAGCAACAAGGCGGGCGCGGTGATCTGGTCGGCCAACGTGCGCGTCGGCACCAACATCGACAGTATCGACCAGATGCTTCACCTCGCCATGCCCGAAGCGCGGGTCGCCACGTCGACGATGAACAACACGGTGCTGTTGACCGGCACCGTTGCGGCACCCGAGGACGCGGCCGAAGCCGAACGCCTGGTAAAGGCTTTCGTGGGTGAAAAAACCAACGTGATCAGCCGGCTGAAGATGGCAACCCCGCTGCAGGTGAGCCTGCACGTGAAGTTCGCCGAAGTCAGCCGCACTTTGCTGCGCAACATCGGCACCAACCTGACCACCATTGATGGCAGCAGCGGCTTCATGTTCGGTATCGGGCAGGGTCGACCGGGATTTGCGCCCTTCATGCGCGCTGGCGGTAATTATCAAGCACTTGGCACCGGCAGCCAGGTTACCATCAAAATTCCTGACCTCAACAATCCGGGCAAGTTCATCGATGCACCGGCTTCGAGCGTAACGCCCTTGTCCGGTCTGACTACCTTAGCAGGCCAAGGCAAGCTGTTCGGGATGGACATCCTCGGCGCGCTTGATCTCGGCGAGACTATTGGCCTTGTCACCACGCTGTCCGAACCCAACCTAACTGCGCTTTCGGGCGAAACGGCAGACTTTTTGGCCGGGGGCGAATATCCGATCCCGATCAGCCAAGGCCTGGGCACGACTGCCGTAGAATTCAAGAAGTACGGCGTCAGCCTTTCATATACGCCAACCGTGCTTGCCGATGGCCGCATCTCGCTGCGGGTCCGCCCCGAAGTGTCGGAGCTTTCTTCGGACGGCGCGGTCAACCTCGGAGGCTATTCGATCCCGGCTCTGACCATCCGCCGCGCCGAAACGACCGTAGAGCTTGGTTCCGGCCAGAGCTTCATGATCGCTGGCCTGATGCGCAACGGCAACCAGAACACGATCTCCAAGTTGCCCGGTGCGGGCGACGTGCCGATCCTCGGTTCGCTGTTCCGCTCCACCGCCTTCCGCAAGGGCGAAACCGAGCTGGTGATCATCGTCACGCCTTATCTGGTCAACCCGGTGAACGCGAGCGAGATCAAGCTGCCGACCGACGGATTCAAGGCTGCCGACGCGCTCCAGCAAGTGCTTGGCAACCAGGAAAACGACGGCGTTAGCGGTGGCGGCAGGCCCAAGCCGGTTGAAAAGCCCGGCACCGTGCAGGCACAGCCAAAAATTGGCGCGCTCGATCTGCCGGCCTACCCCACGCCCGCCGCGGCGCCGGAGCCAAAGCAGGCTCGCAATTCGTCGAAAGATCGCCAGGCCAGCGCAGCCACGCCCGGCTTCAGCCTCAAGTGAGAAAGGGACACACGATGCCCGCCAACCTCCCCCTGAAGCGTATCGCCGCCTCCGCGCTGGCCCTCTCGCTCGGCCTTGCCCTTTCCGCCTGCGGTGGAATCCCGACCAACCGTGCGCTCGACAGCGTCCATCAGCCGATCGTGCAGCGCAACAGCTTCACCTTCGATGCGTCGACGCTGCCCGGCGGCGGTCTTTCGATCTCCGAACAGCGCCGCCTGTCCGATTGGTTCGAAGTGCTCGATCTGCGTTATGGCGACAAGATCGCGGTCGACGATCCGCTGGAATCGCCTTCGACGCACAACGCGGTCGAAGTCGTGGCCAATCGCTTCAGCATGATGGTCAGCGGCATCGCGCCCGTCACCACCGGCGAAGTCCTGCCCGGCAGCGTCCGCGTCGTGGTAACCCGCATGGTCGCTACAGTGCCCGGATGCCCGGACTGGTCCGCCAAGTCCGATGCCAATCCCTCCAACGCAACGTCGAAGAACTACGGCTGCGCCATAAACGGCAACCTGGCCGCGATGGTCGCCAACAAGGAAGACCTTGTCCACGGCGCGCGCGGCACAGGCCAAACGGTCGTGATGAGCAACAACAAGGCCATCGACGCCTATCGCGCCAAGGAACCGACCGGCAAGGGCGGCCTGAAGGAAGTTTCCAGCAAGTCCGGGGGTAACTGAGCCATGAACGCGCCTTGGAAAAACGGAAATCGCGACATGTTCGCCGCCTTCATGTGCGACGATGCCGCGCTCGATATCCTGCGCCCGGTCGTCGTCGACATGGGCTGGCAGCCGGAAAAGTGCAACAAGGGCGGCCTTCGCAACGCGATCCAGTCGCTGTCCATCACCGCCAGCCCGGCGATCCTGATGGTCGACCTTTCGGAAAGCGGCGACCCGCTGAACGACATCAACGCGCTGGCCGAAGTGTGCGAGCCGGGCACCGTGGTGATCGCGGTCGGCCAGGTCAACGACGTGCGGCTGTATCGCGATCTCGTCGCATCGGGCATTCAGGACTATCTGCTGAAGCCGCTGTCGCCCGGCCAGGTGCGTGATACGCTGGTGCAGGCGCAGACCATCTTCACCGCGCCCAAGAACCACGACGCATCAACCGTGAAGCGCCACATCTCGACCGCTGTGGTCGGCACACGGGGCGGCGTGGGCGCATCGACCATCGCCACATCGCTGGCATGGCTGTTCAGCAGCGATCATCGCCTGCCGACGGCGCTGCTCGACCTCGACGTGCATTTCGGCACCGGCGCGCTCACGCTCGATCTCGAACCGGGACGGGGGCTGACCGACGCAATCGACAACCCCAGCCGCATCGACGGGCTGTTCATCGAACGCGCCATGATCCGCGCCAACGACAATCTGGCGATCCTTTCGGCCGAAGCGCCGATCAGCAGCCCGCTGATGACCGATGGCAGCGCCTTCGTTCAGCTGGAGGAAGAATTCCGCCACGCTTTCGAAATGACGGTCATCGATCTGCCGCGCAACATGCTGATCAATTTCCCGCACCTGCTGACGGACGTCAACGTAGTGGTCGTCGCCACCGAACTGACGCTGGCCGGGGCGCGCGATGCGATCCGCCTGATCTCGTGGCTGAAAACCAACGCCAGCCATGCGCAGCCGCTGATCGTGGCGAACAAGGTGCATTCGGGCGTCGGCGAAATCAGCAAGTCCGATTTCGAAGCCTCGATCGAACGCAAGATCAACTACACGATCCCCTATGACGTGAAGGCGGCCGCCAACGCCGCCAAGCTGGGCCAGACTTTCGTCGCCGCCAACCGCGCCACCAAGGCCGGCGTGGTAATGCGCGACCTGGGCACCGCGATCGTGGCGACCTCGACCGAAAAGGCCAGCGAAACCGCCGCTCCGGCGGCGCGCAAGCCTTCGTTGCTCGGCAAGTTCGACCTGAAGAAAATGATGCCGAACAAGGCCAAGGCCGGCGCACCCGCCTGACGAACACGGCGACGGCAACTTTCACGCAAATGTCGTCGTCGCGTCGCCCGGCACTCGATTGAAAAAGGCAGGATAGCCCGATGCAAGCATTGCAGTTCCTGATCATGGCAGTCGGCATCATGGCCGTGCTCGTTCTTGGCTATGCCGCGCTGTCAGGCCCCTCGCCCGCAAAGGAAAGCACGCGCCGGCTGCAGGCCGTGCGCTTTCGCCATTCCGAAAGCGCCATCGACAAGGTGGAGGCGCAATATCGCAAGGCGGTCGCCGCGCGCAAACCCAAGGGCTATCGCGTCGCCGGATCAGGCTCGCGCATCGAAGCGCTGGAACTGCGCCTGACCAAGACCGGCAAGGGCTGGACCATAAGCCAGTACTTCTACGTTTCGGGCGGGCTCGCCTTTGCCATCATGCTGCTCATTTACCTCAAGACCGGGGCACCGCTGCTGGGCCTCGGCGTGGGCGCACTGGTTGGCCTGGGGCTGCCGCACATGGTCGTCAGCCGCGCGATCAACAAGCGCGTGGGCAAGTTCGTCACCCGTTTCCCGGACGCGCTCGAACTGCTGGTCCGCGGCTTGCGCTCGGGCCTTCCGATTACGGAAACACTCGGCGTCGTGGCCCAGGAATTGCCCGGCCCGGTGGGCGAGGAATTCAAGCTCGTCAACGATCGCATCAAGGTCGGCCGCACGATGGAAGAGGCCCTGCAGGTAACGGCGGATCGCCTCGGCATGGCCGAGTTCAGCTTTTTCTGCATCACGCTGGCGATCCAGCGCGAAACCGGCGGTAACCTGGCCGAAACGCTTTCCAACCTCGCTGAAGTGCTGCGCAAGCGCGCGCAGATGAAGCTGAAGATCGCGGCCATGAGTTCTGAATCCAAGGCTTCCGCCTATATCGTCGGCGCCCTGCCGTTCATCGTCTTCGCCCTCATCTGGTCGATCAACCCCACGTATCTCGGCAAGTTCTTCATCGACGAGCGCCTGATCATCGCAGGGCTCGGCGGGCTGTGCTGGCTGGGTATCGGCGCGTTCATCATGGCCAAGATGGTCAACTTCGAAATCTAGGCGAGGGACAGAACACCATGCTCAAAGCCCCTCCCGGACCCACGCTCCTCGGCGTCGACGTGATCGCAGCCGGATCGATCCTGGCCGGTATCGCCGCCGCCTTCGTCATGCTCGCCATCTATGCGGCGATCACGGTTCGCGATCCGATGGCCAAGCGCGTCAAGGCGCTGAACGAACGGCGCGAACAGCTGAAGGCCGGCATTGTCGTTGCCGGCGCCAAAAAGCGCGCCAGCATCGTCCGCCGCAACCAGACCACCGACAGCATCCGCACCTTCCTCGAATCACTGAAGGTGCTGCAGGACAGCCAGCTCAAGGTGATCCAGCAGAAGCTGGCGCAAGCCGGCATCCGCAAGAAGGAATGGGCCGTCGCGGTTATTCTGGGGCGCATGATCGGGCCGATCGTGTTCGGCCTGCTCGCCGCGCTGATCATCTACGGCATCAACTATTTTCCCGAATGGGGCTCGTTCAAGAAGTTCGCCGGGTTCGCCTCGATGGTCATTCTGGGCTACAAGGGGCCCGACATCTGGGTTTCCAACCTGGTCGGCAAGCGCACCAAGGAAATCCGCAAGGGCTTGCCCGATGCGCTCGACCTGCTGGTGATCTGCGCCGAAGCCGGCCTCACGGTCGACGCCGCATTCAACCGCGTGGCGCGCGAACTGGGCCGCGCCTATCCCGAACTGGGCGATGAATTCGCGCTCACCGCCATCGAGCTTTCGTTCCTGACCGACCGGCGCAACGCCTTCGAAAATCTCGCTTACCGTGTGAATCTCGAATCGGTAAAGGGCGTGGTCACCACCATGATCCAGACCGAACGCTATGGTACGCCGCTCGCTTCGGCGCTGCGCGTGCTGTCGGCCGAATTCCGCAACGAGCGCATGATGCGCGCCGAAGAAAAGGCCGCGCGCCTGCCAGCGATCATGACGATCCCGCTGATTCTGTTCATCCTGCCGACGCTGTTCGTCGTGATCCTTGGCCCAGCCGCCTGTTCGATCAGCGACAACTTCATCAACCGCAAATAAGCGGGCTTCACAGCCCCACCAACACGAAGGGCCCGGATC
>DAICYJ010000160.1 GCA_027311705.1 Novosphingobium sp.
GATTTTCGCTGAGATTATTGTCACCGTAATTGCTACATCTTGCGCTTATCGTTCTCACAAGCCTGCTCGTAAGCTAGTAGTTGGCTGTGGGGGGGGGCGCTCATATGAAATATCCGCTTTTGATCGTGGCGTTTTTGTTGGCCGGCTGCGATGGGACGGAAAGTGGCACTTCGTCGGCGATGAGCACGGAAGTGGCCGTTGGTGCTCCGCCCGCTGCAGCAATGTCGGCCAGTCCCAGCCCCCATCCCACCATCGCCTCACAGGTGGTGGCACCTGCTCCGATCGTGGTATCGCAGATCATGGTGCCCGCCTATTTTACGCCGGGTGCGAACAATTACTGGGCCGACATGGTCTCGGTCCAGAAATCCGGGGTGCAGGTGACCGCGATCTTCAGCCCCTATTTCGGGCCCGGGACCAGCACCAATCCCGATTACGCGGCCTATGCCGCCGCCATCAAGGCCCTGCGCGATGCCGGGGGCAAGGTCATCGGCTATGTCGATACCGCGCTGGCCGGCAAGCTGCTGCCCGCCAAGGGTTTCAGTTGCCAGCCCAAGCCGCCGCGCAAGCGCTATAGCGTGCAGGATATCGTCGATTGTGCGCAGCAATACAAAACGCTGTATGCCCTCGACGGGATATTTCTGGATCAGTTCGGAACCAGCGGTTCCGAGGCCGATGGCGTGAAATTCTATCGATCGGTCTATAACGGCATCAAGCAGATCGACCCCAATTTGCTGGTCGTAGGCAATCCGGGCACCGAATATGTTGCCGAAACCTATTTGCGGCGCGGCAAGCAGGGCGGCGCGGATGTGCTGGTGGCTTTCGAAAGCTATGCGCAGAATTACGAGGGTGCCTATGTCGGCACACCGTTTGCGACATATGCCAAAAAGTATCCTGCGGCGCGGTTCGCCAATATCCTGCATTCGGGCCCGGAGGGCTTCAACCTGAAGCGTGCGGTGGCGCAATCGAAGAAGCGCAACGTCGGCTATATCTTCATCACCGACGACGTGCTGCCCAATCCCTATGACACGTTGCCATCCTATTGGGGCCGCTTTGCCGACACCGTCCGGTCGTCCAACACGAAGTAAGCAAAATCGTGAGCGTTCCTTTGTCGTTCAATAAAAGTAACGCTATTTCATAGAGTTGATCCGCTCTATCGGACTGAATCCGTTGTGCGATGTTTGTGCAATGAAAAGTCGTCTTCGGAATATTTCGTGAATTGAATACCACTTTTCCTGAATTGCCAGCGTGTTTGATTCAATTCATATCTCGCGGGTGCGCATCGTAGAGCCATGTGGCCGCGCGGGTGGATCAGGTCGTCCACTGCCTGACCATACGGGCGGTGTTCGGTCGGGATGGAGATGCCGCATGACCACCTTTACCGGCCGCGCCAACGCGAACAATCGCTTTATCGGCACGCAGGAGACCAACGTGTTCCTGTTCAAGGCCGCGCGCAGCGGGGAATTTCGGGCAATGTTGCGCAAGGGATTGTTGGCAGTGGCAGTGCTGGCCATCGCGATCTGGCCGGGACATGTGCGGGCGGAATCGACGCGGGTGCCGTTGGTCAATTCCGGCTTCGAAGGTGTTTATGGCACACTGCCCGGCGACGGCCCGGTAGTTGGTGGCACCGCGAAGGGTTGGGTCCACAACAGCGGTTACGGCGATACGACCACGGTGTATTCGCGCGAGACGGGCAACCCGCATGGCGGCGCATCGTGCCAGTCGATTGCGGTGAGCGCGGTGCGCGGTGGCAACCTGCAATTATTGCAGGGCGTGCCGCTGCATGGAGATTCCATTTACACGCTGGGGGCCTGGCTGCGCGGTACGCCGGGTTCGGTGGTGGACATCACGGTGCAGGGGAGCGGCCCCGAATACCAGCAGATCGCCAATGCATCACTGCGGGTGACGGGCGCGTGGCAGTTCGTATCGGCGCAGGGTTTCGTGCAAAAGGACGACAGCGACGCCGCCATCGTCATCGGCATGAATGCGCCGGGCAAGGTCTGCATCGACGATGTGAAGCTTTCGTACCGGTTCGGCAAAGTGACGCCGACGCGCAAGATGGGGCCGGTGCCGGCGAACTTCTTTGGCGTCCATGTTTCCAATTTTCAGTACAGCCGATTGAGGAATGGCCGGTTCCAGTCGCCCGCGATGACCGTTGGCACAAGCCCCGATCCCATCCGCGGGACGATCGCGCACGGTTGGGAAGACAATTCGGCGTGGGCCGATGTCGATATCGACTATCATCCCGATAGCACGCGGGTGCCCGCCGGCGGCGCCGCGCAGGCGGTGGAGATCAAGGCGGTGCGCAGCGGACGGCAGCAACTGATGCAGCGGATCGCGGTGCTGCCGGGGCAGGATTATGTGCTGACCGCCAGCTTGCGCGGGACGCCGGGCCTGCCGGTGGAAATGTTCATCCAGAACAGCGAGGCACCTTACAACACCATTGCGGCGAGGCGGATTGTCGATCTGGGACCGGGCTGGCGGACGTATTCGCTAAGGGGCGGGGCCGGCGGCAAGGGCCTGATCAACCTGACTTTTGCTGCCGACACGCCGGGCACCTATGCGGTGGCCGATGTGCATCTGACCACGGTGGACGGCAAGCCGGCACCGGCGGGCGTGAAGTTCCCGCCAGCCCGGTTCGGCACCCTGCGGCTGTGGGATAGCGGGACAAGCTGGGCACTGCTCGAACCGCAGCCGGGGCAATGGATGTTCGATCAGCTGGACCGCTGGGTGAACGCTGCCGCGCCGGGGCAGGACGTGATCCTCACGCTGGGCCAGTCACCCACATGGGCATCGTCCGATCCGCAGCGGATAACCTTTTACGGGGCCGGCGCATCGGCACCGCCGCGCGATCTGGCCGACTGGATCGATTACATCACGGTTGTGGCGCAGCGGTACAAGGGCCGGATCAAGTACTACGAAGTGTGGAACGAGCCCAACGACCCGACCTTCTATTCGGGCTCTGTGGCGGAACTGGCCAAGCTGACGCGGACGGCAAGCGAGACGATCCGGGCGATCGACCCGGCGGCCAGGCTGATCCTGGCACCGCCCTATTCGCCGGGATACTTGGACCAGTATCTGGCCACGGGCGCTGCGAAATACGCCGATATCATCGGGTATCATGCCTATGCCACGCCGCCGGAGGAGGCTGCGCGCCAGTTGGCGAATGTGCGGCTGGTGATTTCGCGATGGAAGCTGACGGCGATGCCGCTGTGGGATACCGAAGGCGGTAGCGGCAATGCTGATACCCCGCCCGATATTGCCGCGACATATATGGCGCGCAAATACCTGGTCGATCTTGCCTTCGGGGCCGGTAATTTCGGCTGGTACGGCTGGGGGCCGGGAACGCCCTATGCCGTCGGTACCGTGGAAGCCGGCGACGCGCGAACGCTGACGCCGGCGGCCAAGGCGTTCGGCGTGGTGCGCGGCTGGCTGGCCGGGGCGAGCATGACCTCGGCCAAAGTGGACGTGCACGGCAACTGGCGCATCGGGCTCGATCTGGCGGGCGGCGCACAGGGCCTGATCCTGTGGAATCCCAGCCATCCACAACAATTCGCCGTGCCCGCGAACTTGCGTGGCGGGGTGGTGAAAGACCTGAAGGGCAAGGTCGCGGGGCTGCAAGGGGCCTCGATCTTGCTGGATTATGCGCCGGTGTTGGTGGCCACACGTTAGCAACCGCGTGCGATTACGCCTTCAGCAGCGTGACCACCGCCAGCAGCACCGCGCCCAATATCACCACCCAGGCATGGAACAGGCCGCGCAGCACCAGCGGGGCCTCGCGGAGCTCCATGAATTCGCGGCCGACGATCAGCGCTTTCACAAGGCCGATTACGATCACGATGGCGGCGGCAAATCGCGATCCGAACAGCGAGGATTCGAATGACAGCACGCTGACCGCCATGAGGATCACCCAGAACAGGGTCAGGCGCTTGGAAATTACCATCAGGTGTGCCTCCCTTATCGCAGCAGGTAGATGATGGCGAAGATCATCACCCAAAGAAGGTCGACGAGGTGCCAGAACACGGCGCTGCCTTCGAGTGTGGGCAGCGAGCCTTTCCAGCTACCATCCGGCTCGCACCGCAGCATCAGCCAGGTGAGCACGCCGAGCCCGATAACCACGTGCAGCAGGTGGATGCCGGTATACATGTAGTAATACATGAAGAAGCTGGCGCTGTTGAGCGTATCGCCGGCGCCGATGTGGCTGCTCCATTCGACCACCTTCACGCCGACAAATGCCAGGCCCAAGGCGATCGCCGCGCCGATCAGCCGGCGTACATGCGGCGTGCCGCGGCGGGCGGCGAGCAGGGCGTGGGCGATGCACCACGAACTTGTCAGCAGCAGCAGGGTGTTGGCAAGGCCAAGGCCGCGATCAAGCTTTGCCTGTGCCAATTGCATCGCCGGCAGATCGCCCGCCCGCGCCACGACATAAGTCACGAACAGGACGGCGAAAACGATGAGGTCGCCGAAGATCAGCACCCACAGGCCGGCTTCTCCGGGGACGTGTCCCCGAAGAAGCCGGTGCTGTTCCTTCGCTGCATTCACGGCGTCATTAAGGCCTGCATTCACGGCTGATCGTCCATCAGCGCGTTGCGCTTGATCGCGGCCAGCAGCACGAACTGCGTTGCGGTGATCCAGATGCCGAAGACGACGGCGGGAATCCAGAACGCGGCGACGCCGTTCCAGGCGAAGGGGCCGACCTTGAACAGGCCGACGACAGCGCCGGGCGCGCTGAGGATGCCGACCCAGATGTTCATGTAGCCATACCAGCGCGGCAGGATCGGGCGGGGCCGATCATCCTGCAGGATGATCGCGCCGGTCGCCAGATATTGCGTGGTGCCGGGGATGGCGGGAATGACGAGCAGGAACATGCCCAGATCGCTCCACGCGCGGATCAGCTCGTCCGAGGCATCGGGGCGGAAGGCAGACATCGTGAAGGCAAGGCCGCACAGGAACACCGTGACCTGGCCATAAGTGAAGACCAGCGCGGTCACGGTCGTCCACAAGGGGAAGCCGCGCTCGATTTTTTTGAGGTACATCAGGATGATGGCGATGAACGGCCAGACGATGGCCGACGCGGTCATCAGCAGGATGCCGCCGACGAGATAGCCGGTCTGGTACTGGCGGACGTGCGCGGCCACATCGGCTGCACTCATCATCGGGCTGTAGGGCGGGAAGATGTGCATCAGCGGCCACAGCGCGATGAAGAACAATGTTCCCCATAGCGGACCCGCAAATACGCTCAGCCGCAATGCTCCCTGTCTCATCTCTTCTTCCCCCGTTGCCCGCGCATTGAACTGCGCCAAACATCCCGGCCAATCCGGCCATGCTTATTCATGCCATGGTTGCCCGCATGCGTTTCATATCGAGCGACAGGGTCGGGCCGCCCGCGCCCTATTCGACCATCACGGTCTTTTCCGGCTCGGCCGGGTCGATCGCGCCGAAACAGGTCTGCGCCAGATGGCTGCAACTGTATTCGCGCACTTCGCGGAACTTGCCGCCGCGCAATTCGAACACGAAGTGATAGCGGTTGTTGTAGCGCTTGCCGTTCAGCATTTCGGAATCGGTCTCGGCTTCAACCGCAACGCTGTCGCCTTCGGCGATCATCTTCACGATCTGCAGCTGGATCGGCGCTTTCAGCACCCGCGACATCGCGCTGGGCACGGTGGCGAAATCTTCGCGCCCCCATTTCGGCAGCAGCCATTCGGGCGCGCGCGCCATCGTCTGGAACAGAAAATCGTCGGTGGTC
The DNA here is from genome assembly GCA_027311705.1 of Novosphingobium sp. Lineage (GTDB taxonomy): Bacteria > Pseudomonadota > Alphaproteobacteria > Sphingomonadales > Sphingomonadaceae > Novosphingobium. The sequence goes on from DAICYJ010000160.1 coordinate 5,744, forward strand.
ATGGCCAGGATGGCCGGCTCGTCACCGCGATTGATGGCCGCGAAATAATCTCGGACGGCTTGCTTGTTGGCTTCGATGGACACAGGCGCTCTCCTCCCGTTCAGCCGGTGCACTGCGTGCACCGTGCGCGGGGCAGGATGGCCGTATCCGCCGGCCGATCTCCTTCCTGAGGATAGGAGGGAGAGCCGGTCGGCTTCGCGCCAGCAGCGTCAGAGCGTCAGGTTCTGGTCGCCGAAGGTATCGAGGGGCGACATGGTGACGTGGATTTCCAGATCGGCCACGCCATCGCCGTTCACGTCGCCGCGGATTGTGGCGTAGGCATAGTTGGCGAGATCGCCGCTGACGCCGCCGCGTTCCACCCAGAGTTCGCCGGCGTGGCCGGTGGGGGCGTTGACCAAGGCAAAGTGCTGGTGGCCGGTGGCCGTGCTGTCTGCATCGACGGCGCGCAAATCGATCACGTCGACATGGCGGGGGGCGTCGGCGCGGGTGCCCCTGAAGTTGTCGAACACGTCGCGCGCATCGTGGGTGGAATCGCTGGCGGCTGTGTAGACGAAGCGCCAGCCGCCCTCGGCGACATTGTGGAAGTGATCGCTGCCGGCACCGCCGGTGACGATCGCGCGGCCGTCGGAGCTGAAATCGTCATCGCCCGCGCCGCCGTTCAGCCGGTTCACGCCCGCACCACCGGCCAGCACGTCATTGCCGTCACCGCCCAGCAGTACATCGTTGCCCGCGCCGCCTGCCAGAGTGTCGTTGCCGAGGCCACCCAGCAGCACGTCGCGCCCGTCACCACCGACCAGCGTATCGTTGCCGGTGCCTCCCGACAGCACGTCGTTGCCGCCGCGACCGTCGATGGTGTCGTTTCCGGCGCGCCCGGCAACGCGTTCGTCGGCGGTTGAGCCAGTGATCGTGTTGTCGAGGGCGTTGCCGATGATGGTGGCATGCTTGCCCTGTGCGGCTGCGCTGTCGGCGATGGTGAGGTCGCGGATGCCGCGCGGCAGGCGGAAGTCGGCTCCGGCATCGATGGCTGTGCCTTGGGCCACTGTATCGGCCTGGATCTTGAAGCGGCGTTGCATCGGGTCCGGTCCTTAGCTTTGTTGTCCGATCCCATGACGGCGAGATGGGTGCCTGACGCAAGCCAAGAGGCGTGCGGCGGATCCGGTTCGGATGGAAAAGTGACCGGATTCGGGGCGAAATTCACGGATGGCCGGCGTGGTGTGCCCGCTTGGCACAGGTTCGATCCATCGGTGAACAGCGGGGCGGGCATGCCCGCAGTCAAAGTGAAGGCGGGGGCTTTCACCCCCGCCGTTCGGAACTGTATTGCGCCCAAACGGACGGCGAATGGGAATTGGATGTACGCCGACTGCCCCCTTCGCAACGCAGTTTCGGGGTTACTGCCCCTCCACCTTCCGCGTCGGGGTGGCTAACGCTTGTCCGGGGCTGCGGGTTCCGGTGCCTTTGCATCCGGGTTGGCCGCGTCCCACACCTTGCCGCCGCCGACCCAGGTTTCGAGCACGCGGGTCTTGCGGATCTGCGCAGGCGTGGCGGTGGCGGGGTCGGTATCGACGAAGATGAAATCGGCGCGCTGGCCGGGGGCTAGACGGCCGAATTTTGTATCGGCGAAGCCGGCGAACGCAGCACCTGAGGTGTAGGCGGCGAGCGCGGCCGCGCGGTCCAGCTTTTCCTGCGGTTGCCAGCCACCGGCGGGCTGGCCGGCTTCATCCTCGCGGCTGATCGCGGTAGCAAGCCCGGCCCACGGGTCGGGTTGCTCGACCGGGGCATCCGATCCGAAGGCGAGTTTTGCGCCCTGCGCAGCCAGCGAGCGCCACGCATAGGCCCCGGCGAGGCGGGCTGACCCCAGCCGCGCTTCGGCCATCAGACGGTCCGAGGTCTGGTGCACCGGCTGCATGGAGGCGATGAGGCCGCCATTCTGCGCGATCCGGGCCACGGTGGGCCAGTCCTTGGGATCGACGATCTGCGCGTGTTCGATTCGCCAGCGGCGGTCGCCTTTATAAGTCGCGGTCAGATCGTCCATCGCGCCCAGCACGTTGGCGTTGGCCTCATCCCCGATGGCGTGGACCGCGACCTGGAAGTTGTCCATCGCGGCGCGGCTCATCAGGTTGCCGAGCTGCGTCTGGCTGAGTTGCGGGAGGCCGCGCGTGCTTGGAGCGTCGGCATAGGGCGCTTTCAGCCATGCGCCGCGCGAACCCAGCGCGCCGTCCATATAGAGCTTCACGCCGTTCATGCGCAGGCGATCGGCATAAAGCCACGGCGTGGGGCCGGGGCCGCCGATCAGGATCATGTTCTCGATCCCGGCTGCGTAGGACATGATGCGCACGTAAAGCTGGTTGGCATCCCCGGCGCGGCGGAAGGCCTGCCAATCGGCCATGCTCGTGCCCATGTCGGCCACGGCGGTGAGGCCACGCTGGAAGAACAGGCGCTGCGCGGTTTGCAGCGCGGCATCGCGATCACGCGGGGTGGGCGCGGGCACGGCGCGGGCGACGAGGGCCATCGCCTTGTCCACCAGCACGCCCGCCGGGGCGCCATCGGCCTTGCGTTCAATGCGGCCGCCATCGGGATCTTTCATTGCGGCGGTAACATCGGCGGCCTTCAGCGCGGCGCTGTTGGCCCAGCCGGCGTGGCCATCGACACGTTCGAGCCAGACCGGGCGGCCGGGCACGGCGGCATCGAGTTCTGCGGCGGTGGGAAAGCGGCCGAGTTGCCAGCGTTCCTGGTTCCACCCGCGCCCGGTGATCCACGGCCTGTCCGGATGCGCGGCGGCGAAGGCGGCGATGCGTGACAGGGCATCGGCGAGCGAGGTGGTGGCGGACAGATCGAGCGAAAGTGCGGCAAAACCGGTCTGCATCACGTGGACGTGCGCATCGATCATGCCGGGCAGCAGCACGCGGCCCTTGCCATCGATGTGGAACTTCACGCCCTTCTTGTTCGGCTTCTGGCCTGGGGCGTAGACCGCGCGGATCGTGCCGGCATCATCGAACACCATCGCGCCGACCGGCTGGATCGTGCCGTCCTCGGCGATGCGTTGGCCCTTGATGTTGTCGACGAGGGTGTCGGCGTGGGCGGGTAAGGCTAAAAGGCTTGCAACAAAGAAGCCCACCCCCAACCCCTCCCGCAAGCGGGAGGGGAGCCAAACGTCACTCCTTCTTCCCCCCTCCCGCTTGCGGGAGGGGTTGGGGGTGGGTTTTGACCTCATGCACTGCCCTTGCGCGGCAGGCGGCGGATGATGGCGCTGGTATCCTGCCGCCCGCCACCCATCGCCTGCACATCTGCGTAAAACTGATCCATCAGCGCGGTAACCGGCACGCCCGCCCCAAGGTTCCGCGCCTCGTCGATGGCGAGGCCCAGATCCTTGCGCATCCAGTCGATCGCGAGGCCGAAGTCGAATTCATCCTTGGCCATGGTGTGCCAGCGGTTGTCCATCTGCCACGATTGCGCCGCGCCGCCCGAAATCGCCTCATACACCTTGTCGAGATCGAGGCGCGCGGCCTGGGCAAAGCGCACCGCTTCGGCAAGGCCGGCGACGGCACCGGCGATGCACATCTGGTTGGCCATCTTGGCGGTCTGCCCCGCGCCGGACTTGCCGACATGGACCACCCGCTTGGCATAGGCGGAAATGATCGGGCGCGCCGCCTCCACCGCGCGCAGGCTGCCGCCGCACATCACCGAAAGCGTGCCTGCCTCCGCGCCGGACTGGCTGCCGGTGACGGGGGCATCGACGCAGAGCAGTTCCTTGTCGCGGCCTTCGACCGCGATCTGGCGGGCAATCCGCGCCGAAACGGTGGTGTGATCGATGAAAATCGCGCCGCGCCGCAGGGTGGAAAATGCACCAAGTGGGCTGAGCACCACGTCGGCCAGATCGTCGTCGTTGCCGACGCAAGTGATGACCACGTCCGCACCTTCCGCCGCTTCGGCCGGATTGGCGGCAAAGCGGGCGGGAATGTCGGGATTCGAGGCGATCCACCGCTCTGCGCGGGCGGGGCTGCGGTTGTAGAGGGTGAGGGCGTGGCCGGCATGGCCGAGGTGGCGCGCCATCGGGCCGCCCATCGTGCCCAGCCCGATCACGGCGATGTGAAGAGGTTCGCTCATACCGTGTTGTTTAGCCGCTTTGCGCCCGTGCGCCAGTGCCGAACCGCCTTTGAGCGAGGCTGATTGCGCTTGCCCGCGACAAGGGGGCAGGGTAGCGAGCGCGCTATGCTGCACCGCAACCTGATGACTACTCTCGCCCGCATCGGGTTCTGGCTTTGCGCGCTGATTGCGGTGACGATGGCCCTTTTGCCGATCCCGCCACGGCTTGCGATCGACAATTTCGGCGACAAGTTCGAGCATATTCTGGCATTTGCAGTGCTGGCGCTGCTCGCCGCCTTCGCCTTTCCGGCGATGCCGCGCTGGCGCATCATCGAACGGCTTTCATTCATGGGCGCGCTGATCGAAGTGGCGCAGTCGATCCCCGCGCTGCACCGCGATTGCGATATTCGCGACTGGGTGGCCGATACGCTGGCGGTGCTGATGGTGATGGCCGTGCTGGCCGCACTGCGCCTGCCCCGCCGTGTTCCGCCGCCTGCATTTGCGGCCTGATCCCCCGGTTTCGTTCACGGTTCCCTTGCGCGCCGCTTTGGATTAGGGGCCGGGGATGGAAAACCTCGACCTTCATTCCGCATCGCGGCATCCCGTAACCGGGCCGCTGCTGACTCTCGCCGACGTTCGCGCGGCGGCGGAGCGAATCAAGGGCCACGTCGTGCGCACGCCCACGCTTTACAGCAAGACGCTGAGCAAGATCACCGGCGCGGACATCTGGCTGAAGTTCGAGAACCTGCAGTTTACCGCCGCCTACAAGGAGCGCGGCGCGCTGAACGCGCTGCTGCTGCTGAACGACGAACAGCGCGCGCGCGGCGTGATCGCTGCTTCGGCCGGCAATCACGCGCAGGGGCTTTCGTACCACGGCACCCGGCTGGGCGTGCCCGTCACCATCGTGATGCCCAAGACGACGCCGACGGTGAAAGTGATGCAGACCGAAAGCGTCGGCGGCACGGTGGTGCTCGAAGGCGAAACGTTCGACGAAGCCTATGACCATGCGCGCAAGCTGGAAATCGAACTGGGGCTGACCTTCGTCCATCCGTTCGACGATCCGCATGTGGCGGCGGGGCAGGGCACGGTGGCGCTCGAAATGCTGGAGGACGCCCCGGAAATCGAGACGCTGGTGATCCCGATCGGCGGTGGCGGGCTGCTTTCGGGCATGGGCGTGGCCGCGCGGGCGATCAAGCCGGCGATCGGGCTGGTGGGTGTGCAGGCAACGCTGTTCCCATCGATGTACGCCAAGCTCAAACATCTCGATCTACCGTGCGGCGGCGATACCTTGGCCGAAGGCATTGCCGTGAAGGTGCCCGGCACATTCACGTCAGCCGTGCTGGCGGAAATCGTCGACGACATCGTGCTGGTGGATGAACCGGCGCTGGAAACGGCGGTGGCGCTGCTGCTGCAGATCGAAAAGACCGTGGTCGAAGGTGCGGGTGCCGCCGGCTTGGCCGCGCTGCTGACCCATCGCAAGCGCTTCGCCGGGCGCAAGATCGGCCTTGTGCTGTGCGGCGGCAATATCGACACGCGCCTTCTCGCCAACGTGCTGCTGCGCGATCTTGCCCGTTCGGGACGCCTCGCGCGGCTGCGGCTGAAGCTGCAGGACGGGCCCGGCGCGCTGTTCAAGGTGGTCGAGGAGTTCAACCGCGCGCAGGTGAACATCCTCGAAGTGTGGCACCAGCGCATCTTTACCTCGCTGCCGGCCAAGGGCCTGACCGCCGAGATCGAGTGCGAAGCGCGCGACCGCGAGCAGATCGATCTGCTGGTGAGCGCCCTGCGTGCCAAGGGCTACGAGGTGGAGCGGGTCGAGCTGGGGTAAGCCGCTCGCCTGCTGCCATTTCACCCAAATGTGACCGGCAGTTTCAGGAACGTCTTTCCCGAAGGTGACGCTGGCGGCAGCGCTCCAGCGCGGATGTTCACTTGCAGTGACGGCAGGATGAGCCGGGGCGGGGCGAGCGTCTTGTCGCGGGCTTCGCGCATGGCGACGAATGTGTCCTCACCAATCCCCGCGTGGGCGTGGATGTTGTGTGCGGCCTGTTCGGCAATGGTGGTTTCCCATCGATAGTCGGTGCGTCCGGCCGGCAGGTAATCATGGCCCACGAACACCCGCGTTTCGGGCGGCAGGGCCAGCATCTTCTGGATCGAGCGATAGAGCGCGCGGGCATCGCCGCCCGGAAAATCTGCGCGGGCAGTGCCATAATCTGGCATGAACAGAGTATCGCCAGCAAAGGCGGCGTCCCCGATCAGATAGGTGACGCAGGCGGGCGTGTGGCCCGGCGTGTGCAGCACGCGGATGGTCAGGTCGCCCAGCGGCAGCGATTGGCCTTCATCGACCAGCAGATCGAACTGACTGCCATCGGGCACGACATCATCGGCATCGAAGATCGGCGCGAAGGTGCGCTGCACGGCGGTGATGTGCGCGCCGATGACCAGCTTTGCGCCCGTCAGCCGGCGGATATGGTCGCCGGCGGACAAGTGATCGGCGTGGGCGTGGGTTTCCAGCACATAGGCGAGCGTCAGCCCCTGATCGGCGATCGCGCCCAGCACCTTGTCGGCAGACGCGGTGGAGAGCTTCCCGCTGCTCGGTTCGAAATCGAGCACCGGATCGATCACGGCGGCCGTGCCGGTTGTTTCATCCACGACCAGATAGGTGGCGGTGAAGGTGGCGGGATCGAAGAACGTCTGGACGCGGGGGTTCATGGCAAAGTGCTCCTGTGGTCACATACATAAGAGCTTGCTAAATTAGAATCAACGCATATATTGAGGCCATGATGGATCTCGCCAAATTCGACATCGCCCGGTTCGAGGCCGCTGCCGCGTCTGCCGCGCAGCTTTTGCGAGCGCTGGCCAACGAGCGGCGGCTGATGATCCTGTGCCAGCTTGCGGGCGGAGAGCGCTCGGTCGGCGAGTTGCTGCCGTTGATCGGGTTGTCGCAATCGGCGTTGTCGCAACATCTGGCGGTGCTGCGCAGCGACGGGCTGGTCGCCACCCGGCGCGATGGCCAGTCGATCCATTATCGCATTGCCAACCCGGCTGCCGAGCAAGTGATGGTCACGCTCGCGGCGATTTTCTGCCCTGAAGATGTGGAGGAAGCCCATGCCCAAGTCTCTGATCGCGCTGACGCCTGAAGCCGTCGAAGAGCGGGTGCGGCAAGGCCATGCTTTGCTGATCGACATTCGCGACGACGATGAATTCGCACGCAGGCACATCCCTGGTGCGCTTTCATGCCCGCTATCGCGCTTCGAAGCCGCCGCTCCTTTGGAGATGGCGGGCGCGGACGTGGTGTTCACCTGCAAGTCCGGCATGCGGACGGCGGCCAATGCCGACCGGCTGTCCGCGCGGGTGGGCGGGCAGGCCTATGTCCTCGATGGCGGGCTGGACGGCTGGGCGCGCGCAGGGCTTCCGGTAGAGGCCAATCGCAAGGCTCCGCTGGAAATGATGCGGCAGGTGCAGATCGTCGCCGGATCGCTGGTGCTTCTAGCCGTGCTGCTCGGCTGGCTGGTCTCGCCGTTTTTCTTCGGGCTGGCGGCATTCGTCGGTGCGGGACTCACCTTTGCCGGCGTGAGCGGATTTTGCGGCATGGCGCGGGTTCTGGCCCTGCTGCCGTGGAACCGGCCGGCGAGCGCCTGAGCGATGGATGTTGCCAGCATCTCCTATCCCGCAGCGGTGATCGGCGGGGCCGTGATCGGCCTGCTGCTGTCGGTGTTCGGCGGCGGCGGATCGGTGCTGGCGACGCCATTGCTGCTTTATGTGGTGGGCGTGCGCGATCCGCATGTCGCCATTGGCACGTCTGCCGCCGCCGTGGCGGTGAACGCGGCGGTCGGCCTGCTGGTGCAGGCGCGTGCCGGGCGGGTTAAGTGGCCCTGTGCGCTTGTGTTCGGCGGTGCGGGGCTGACGGGATCGCTGATCGGCGCGCATATCGCCAAGCAGATCGATGGCAGCCAGCTGTTGCTCTGGTTCGCCCTCGCGATGGCGCTGGTCGGCGGATCGATGCTGATCCCGCGCAAGGCCGACGGTAATGCGCAAGTGCGGCTGAACCGGCTGCTAACGCTTAAGCTGGCGCCCGCAGGGGCGGTAACGGGCCTTGCCGCCGGCTTCTTCGGCATCGGTGGCGGATTTCTGATCGTGCCGGGATTGATGGCGGCGACCGGGATGACGCTGGCCAATGCGGCAGCTTCGTCGCTGGTCTCGGTCGTGCTGTTCGGCGCGGCAACCAGCGCGAGCTATGCCGCTTCCGGGCTGGTCGATTGGGCCGTTTTCGGCGCGCTGGTGGGCGGCGGGGCGATGGGTTCGATCATCGCCATCCCGGTCAGTCGCTTGCTGGCCGACCGGGCGGCCACCGCGCGCACCTCCTTTGCGGTAATGGTGCTGGCGACTGCGGGCTACGTGGCGTGGCGGGCGATGATCTAGCCCTACTCGGCGGCCTTGCGTTCGTTTTGCTCCATGGGTTGCGCTTCCTCGCAGCGGACTTCGAACTGCTGCAGGATGGTGGGGCCATAAGTGGTCGTGATCGCGGTATCCGTCGCGTCGCGACCCACCGCCATCAGGATGCGACCGATGCGGGGCGTGTTGTGCCGCGCGTCGAAGGTTCGCCACGCACCGCCCAGCCACACTTCGAACCAGGCCGAGAAATCCATCGGTGCGTCGACCGGCGGAATGCCGATATCGCCCAGGTATCCGGTGCAATAGCGCGCGGGTATGTTCATGCACCGGCACAGCGCGACGGCGAGATGCGCGAAATCGCGGCAGACGCCGACGCCTTCCTGATAGGCGCCCCAGGCTCCGCGCCGGGCATTGGCATGGTGATAACCGAATTCGATCTGGCGATGGGTGAAATCGACGATGGCCTGCACCCGCTGCCAGCCGCCGGTGATGTGGCCGAACTGCGACCATGCGGAATTCATCAGCAGGTCGGTTTCGCAATAACGACTGCCCAGCAGGTAGACGAGCACGTCGTTGGGCAAGTCCTCGACCGCGTGCTGGATCGCATCGGGGGTCTGCTCGTCCGGCTTGCCATCGTCCTCGATGGTGAAATCGCATGAAATCGTCAGCCCGCCGGGCGGAATGGTGAACCGGGTGCAGTGATTGCCGAAGCTGTCGTGATAATCGTACAGAGGCACGTCCGGCGACGCCAGAATCCGGTGCGGCGTCACAAGATCAGGAAAGCGATCGGGACGAATGCTCAACTGCGCCACCACTGCCGTATCGACAGAAGCATTGATCGAGATGGTATAACCGGCTTGTATCAGCATGATTGCGTCTTTCAGGCGACAACCTGGCGAGGTTGGTTGGGGCCAGCACCGGCATCGGCCGGCGACTCTTCGGAATGGTCGGCAACAGGCTCCACGTGAACGGCGACCTGCATGTCGATGTAGCTACCCGGAAACCCTTCCCAGGTTCCCGATATTGGTACGGCCTGATAAATGTCGCGCGCCACGGCCACGCGGATCAGCCCGGTGTTGCCGATGATGCCGTTTGTGGGGTCGAACTCTATCCAGCCCGATCCGGGAAGATACACGCGCACCCAGGCATGGGTGTTTCCCCCGCCCAGGTACATGCGGCGGGGCGATGTGTTGTAGAGGTATCCTGAACAGAACCGCGCCGCGAGGCCGAGGGCGCGAACCGCCTCGATCATCAGCATGGCAAAGTCGCGGCAGGTGCCGTCCTTGCGGTCGAGCGTTTCCAGCGGTGTCTGAGTGCCCTTTTCGCTTCGCGACTTGTAGGTGAAGTCAGCCTTGATCGATCGGGTCATCTCGACCAGCATGGCCAGCGTATCGGTTCGGCCGTGGGGGGAAAGAAAGCCGCGTGCCCAACGGTCCACCTTGCGCGTCGGATCGAGGTTCTGCCGCTCGATCGACCGCAGCAGATCCGGCATGTCCTCCGCCGCATAAGTGAACGGATAGTGCTGGGCATAGGATTCGATGGCGATCGACGAAGGCGGCGCGGGCGTGTGGAGCAGCTTCGCCCGGCTTTCGATCACCAGTTCGTCGGCACGCCTTGCAAAGGTTGCGATTGCCACCGAATTGCCGAATACGTCCTGCAGCCAGCGCACATTGGCGGGTTCCGGAAAGATCTTCAGTTCGGATTCCAGCAGGTGCTGGTCATAGCTTTCACGCGGCCGAACCATCAGCCGATGCTCGCCGAACGCGACCTTCTGGCGATAACGATAGCGGGTCACATGAGAGAGGTTGATCAATGACATGCGATCCTGGTCCGTCTGGCGGTTTGCTGTTGACACCGGGCGACCCTGATCCGGTTGGGAGTTCAAACCGCGCAGGCCGATCATCGTTCCTGCTGCTGGGCGACCATGCCGGGACACGGTGCCCGGTCGCGCTGGGAGACCTTGGCGTCGCCCCTGCCGACTGGCAACGCCACATTGCCTGCGATCTGGGGGTCGGTGCACTGGGCGAGCGGCTTGCAGCCGTGCTCGACGCGCCGTTCCTCAATCAGGCCTATTCCCGGCTGGTGATCGACTGCAACCGCGATCCGGAGCATCCGGAATCGATCGCCGAAATCAGCGATGGCACCGTGATTGACGGTAACGCCGCGCTTTCGGCGGCGCAGCGGGCGCAACGGATCGCCGAGATTCACACACCGTATCACGCAGCCATTGCCGCCGAACTCGACCGGTCCGAGGGTGAAGGGCGGCCGCGCATCGTCGTGGCGCTCCACTCGTTCACGCCGGTGTGGCAGGGGGAGCGGAGGCCATGGCGGGCGGGGGTTCTGTTTGATGGCGGCGACGACGCATTTGCACTGCGCACGCTGGCTCTGCTGGAGCAGGAACTGGGAGCCGAGGTGGCCGCCAACCAGCCTTATGCGATGGACAGCACCGACTACACGATCCCGCGCCATGCCATTGCCCGGCATCTTTCTTATATCGAGCTGGAAATCCGGCAGGACCTGCTGGCAACGGACGAGGGTGTCAATGAATGGTCGGAACGACTGGCTCGCGCCCTCGTCGCGGCGCAGCGCACTGCGTAAAGGGGCGGGGCTGCCCTTGGAGCCGTCCATTAACACCTGCGAATGCCGCCGTCCGATTTCGGCACGCCGGCCCCTGCACCTGCGGCGGAGGGCGCAAATTATCACCAAGACCCTGCCAATCGTGGTTAAGCCTCTTTCACCAATGCGCGGTGTGGGGCATTGTCGGTCTTGCGCCACCGGGTGGTCCGGTGCGGCGCGAAGGAGCATCGCCAGGCTGTGACCGCGCCCGTCCGTTTTCCCCGCTTCTTCGTGACCAGCCCGATGCCGTGCCCGTATCTGCCGGGCAAGAGCGAGCGCAAGGTGTTTACCGAGCTGAAGGGGCCGCAGTCCGACGAACTCAACGACGCGCTGGGCCGCATCGGTTTCCGCCGCAGCCAGACCGTCGCATATCGCCCCAGCTGCATCGATTGCACGGCCTGCGTCTCGGTTCGCGTGGTAGCAGATGAGTTCCAGCCCTCGTCTTCGCAGAAGAAAGCATTGCGCCAGAACGACGATTTGATCGTTTCCGCGTGCAAACCTTGGTCCACCCCGGAACAGTTCGAGCTGTTGCAGCGTTACCTGTCCGTTCGTCATCCGGGCGGGGGCATGGCCACCATGGACGAAATGGACTTCGCCGACATGGTGGAGCACACCCCGGTAAAAAGTTATGTTATGGAATACAGGGAGCCCAATGCCGATGGCAGTCCGGGGAAATTGGTTGGGGCGTGCCTGACCGACCACCAGGGCGATGGTCTTTCGATGATCTACAGTTTCTACGATCCTCATCACGAGACGCGGTCCGGGCTTGGCAACTACATTATCCTCGATCACATCCAGCAGGCCCGGCAGACCGGGTTGCCGTTCGTGTACCTCGGCTATTGGGTCGAAGGATCGTCGCGCATGCAATACAAGGTGCGCTATCGCCCGTTGGAAAAGCTGGGCCGCGATGGCTGGACCCGCTTCGAACCCGAAGAGCAGGCGGGAGCCATCGGTCGCGCCGTCGCCATGCCTCGCGAAGACCGCGCTGAACCGGATTCCGCCGGCAAGGACGGCCTTGTCGGAGACAGTCTGTCGGGCGCGCCATCGCTCTACCGCCGCGCCTGACGCACTCTTGCGGGTCATTGCCATTGCGTCCTTGGTGCTCGCGCCGGTTTCGGCGTTTGCCCAGTCGCGCGATGCCGATCAGGCGCTGGAAGACCTGATCCCGGACGCGGCTCTCGACAATCCGGAAAGCTGGGCGCTCGATACGGAAGCCGCGAAGAAGCCTGCGCCCGATCCCACGACGCTGATTTCGCCCGAAGCGCTGCCGCCGCTGACCGACCTTCCCGAAATCACCATTCCGTGGCCGGATGAAGCCGAACTGCCCAAAATCGAGCCGCTGACTCCCGATGCGGACATCGGGCTCGCCGAAGAACAGGCCAAGGCGGCAGGCGAAACGCTGAATGCGGCCTTGCCCGATACCGACAGCGATACAGTTGCCATCACCGATGCCGCGATCGCCAAGGTCAGCGATCAGGTGGAACTGGCATTCCCGCCCGACGTGGTATTCCCCGAAAAGGACGCCGTGGTCGAACGGTTCAAGGGGCTTTCCAGCCTGCGCACGCTGGACGACAAGGACGACAATCTGGCGCAGCTGACCCGACGCGCGCGGCAGGATATCGACCTGTTGCAGCAGATCATGCGCCTCCACGGCTATTACGATTCGCAAGTGTCGCAAACCCTGTCTGGCATGGACCGACCTGCGGAGGGGTCGTCGCAAGGCGCTCCGGTCGATGTGGAGAAGGTGGTTGTCCGGTTCGATGTGGTGCCAGGCCCGCAATACACGCTGGCGAAGATCGATCTCGGCGACGTGACCCGCGCACCCGATGGCCCGGACCTGCGCGCCGCCTTTGCGATGCAGACCGGCGATCCGGTGAACAGTGACACGATCGTGGCGGAACGAACGAAACTCGATCTCAAACTTGGCGAAACGGGTTACGCCTTTGCCGAAGTGGGCGAACCGGCGCTGGCCATCGACCATGCCCCGCGCACCGGCGACCTGACCCTGCCGGTGACCACGGGCGGCAAATATACATTCGGCCACGTCACCAGTTCGCTGCCCGATTACCTGTCGTCGCGCCATCTGGAACGGATCGCACGTTTCGATCCGGGCGATCCCTACAAGCGCTCGCTAGCGGACGATCTGCGGCAGGCGATCCTGGCCACCAGCCTTGTCTCGTCGGTGACGGTAAAAGCGCGCGAAGTGAGCCCGCCCACTACGGGAACGCCCGGCACGGTCGACCTCGACGTGTCGCTGACCAAGGCACCCCAGCGCACGATTGCTGGCCTGATCGGCTATTCCAGCGGTGAGGGCTTCCGTGCCGAAGCCAGTTGGGAGCATCGCAACTTCTTCCCGCCCGAAGGCCTCGTGCGCTTCCGCGGCGTGATCGGCACGCGCGAGCAGCTGTTGGGCGCGACCTATCGCCGCAACAATTTCATGACGCGCGATCAGGTGCTGTCGTTCGATCTCTATGCGCAGACGCGCAATACAGACGCCTATGACGCCCGCACCGCCTCGTTCATCGCCATGCTGGAAAAGCAGACGACGCTGATCTTCCAGAAGCCATGGGCCTATTCGATCGGGCTGGAAGTGGTGGCATCGAGCGAATTGCCGGCCGCAACCGCCGCGACGACCGGGCGGACCACGTATTTCGTCGGCGCGCTACCGCTGCGCGGAGCTTATGATGGCAGCGACAACCTGCTCGATCCCAAGAAGGGCTTCCGCATCGCCCTGCGCGCCTCGCCCGAGATATCGGTGCAGAGCGGCGTGAAATCGACCTATGTGCGCGCGCAGTTCGATGCCAGCGGTTACTTGCCCGTGGGCGACAGGTTCGTGGTGGCAGCGCGCACGCGGTTGGGTACGATTCAGGGCACCGAACTCGTCAATATCGCGCCTTCGCGGCGGTTCTACGCGGGCGGCGGCGCATCGGTGCGCGGCTTTACCTATCAGGCCGTGGGGCCAAAGGACGTGGCCGGCGATCCCAGCGGCGGACGCTCGCTGGCCGAATTCTCGCTCGAAGCGCGGGTCAAAACCGGGCTGGTCGGCGGTGCCGTCAGCGTGGTGCCCTTCGTAGACGTGGGCGCGGTGGGCGAAGGCACGCTGCCGACGTTGCGCGGGGCCAAGATCGGCGTCGGCGTGGGCGTGCGCTATGAAACGAACTTCGGGCCGATCCGCGTCGATGTCGGCACCCCGCTCAATCCGTCGAAGGGAGACAGCCGCATCGGCGTCTATGTCGCGCTGGGGCAAGCGTTCTGATGGCGGACGAGACGCCTCCAGCGATGCCAGAATCGCCGCCGGTGCCGCCGCAAGAGCCGCCCGTTGTCGTCGTGCGCCGCAAGTGGCGGGCGCTGCGTTGGGGCCAACGGATTGCGTTGCTGCTGGCGCTGGTCGTCGGGCTGGTGCTGGGTGGCTTGGTGGTGCTCGATTCGTCGTTGGGCCATCGCTTCGTGGTCGACCGGATCGCGGCGCTGACGCCGGGATCTGGCCTGCGGATCCGCATCGGTCGGATTGAGGGCTCGCTGTTCGGCACCTCGAAGCTGCGCGATATCGTGCTCAGCGATCCGCAGGGCCGGTTCATGACCGTGCCCGAGGCCGAGCTGGACTGGCGACCGTTCTCATGGGTCAAGCGCGGGCTGGATGTCCGCCTGCTGGCGTTGCATCGCGGCACTCTGCTGCGCGCGCCGCGCCTCAATCCCGGCGATCCCAACGCGCCGACCCTGCCCAATTTCGACATCCGCATCGACAAACTGGTGGTCGACAACCTCACCATCGCCAAAGGCATCGTCGGCGAAAAGCGCCGGGTGGATGTGGCCGCGCGGGCGGACATTAGCGGCGGCAAGGCACTGGTCGATCTCAACGGCAAGCTGGGTGGGCGCGACAAGCTGGTGCTGCACCTCGACAGCGAGCCTGATCGCAACAAGTTCGAACTGAACCTGCTCTACAACGCGCCGAAAGACGGCCTGCTCGCCGCGATGACCGGCGTGAAGAAGGACGTGCGCGCGCGCATCGCCGGCAGCGGCAAGTTCACCGACTGGCACGGCTGGGCCTATGCCCGGCAGGACGGCGAAAAGCTGGCGGCCTTCACGCTCGACAACCGAAGCGGGCAATACCGGCTGGCCGGACAGGCGTTTCCCGTCGGCCTGCTCGCCGGAACCGCGAAAGCGGCGGTCGGCGACAAGCTGTCGCTCGTTTATGACGGCACCTTCGAAAGCAGCGTGGCGGATGGGCAGTTGTTCGCGACCGGCGCGGCCTTCCGCGTCGCCGCGAAGGGCGCGCTGGATCTTGGCAACAACCGCGCCAACGACCTTGGGATCAAGGTGATGGCGACCCGCCCGGAACGCTTGCTGGGCGAGCCGAAACTGGCCGGTGTGCGGCTCGACGCCCTGCTCGACGGACAGTTCACCGACCTTTCGATCGAGCACGACCTGAAGGTTGCATCGCTCAAATCGGGCAATATCAACGCGCAAGGCCTGCGTACGGCGGGCACCGCGCACTGGGATGGCAAGACCCTGCGCTTGCCCGTGGCGCTGACAGCGCAGCGCGTGGTGACGGGCAATGCCCAGATCGACCCGCGCTTCAACGGCGGCCGGATCACCGGCGAATTCGTGCTGGCGGGCAACAGCCTGTCGTCCGAACGGATCGCGGTGGACCTGAAGGGCCTGACCGCGCGGCTGGTGCTGCGCGGCGATCTGAAGCGGGGCGGCTATGCGCTGGCGGGGCCGGTGAAGGCGAGCGGGTTCGCGCTGCCCGACCTTGGCCTTGTAGATGCCGATGCCAAGATCCTGTTCAAGGTGGGCAGCGGGTTGCCGTGGTCGTTGCAGGCCAATGCCGCCGGGCGGATGAGCCGCATCGACAATGCCACGCTGGCGAACCTGACCGGTGGCAACATCCGCTTCAACGGCGGCGTTACCGTGGGCCAGACGATCCCGCTGCTCTTCCGCAACGCGCGGCTGTCGTCGCGCAAGCTCGCCCTTGCGGTGAACGGGCAAGTTTCTGCCGATGGCCGCACGACGGTGGTCGGATCGGGCCGCCATGTCGATTACGGGCCGTTCACGGTGGACGCGGCCGTGGCGAAGGATGGCCCGCGCGCGGTGCTGGTGTTCGCCAGCCCGCTGCCTGCGGCGGGGCTGAAGAACGTGCGCGTGGCGCTGTCGCCCATTCCCGATGGCTTCGGCATTGAAACGGCGGGCGATTCGCGGCTGGGACCGTTTGCCGGTACGCTGGGGCTCTTTTCGCCCAAGGGCGGGCCGACGCGCATCGCGATCCAGAAATTCAACGTCTACCAGACCGACGTGACCGGCAGCGTGGAGCTGGGCAAGGCTGGCGTCACCGGCGATCTGGTGCTGGCTGGCGGCGGGCTGGATGGCACGGTCCACCTCGCCCCGCGCGATGGCGGACAGGGCGTGAACGCCCTGGTCACGGCGCGCAACGCGAAGTTCGGTGGCACCAGCCCGATCTCCATCGGCAATGCGCGGGTGGAGGTGGACGGGCTGTTCGCCGATGGCAATTCCACGGTGAATGCCACAGTGCGCGCCGAAGGCATCGGCACGGGCAAGCTGTTCATCGGGCGGCTGGCGGCGGATGCCACGCTGGTCAATGGATCAGGCAGCGTCACTGCCTCGCTCGACGGCAGACGCGGCACGCGCTTCGCGCTGCAAGGCACCGCCGCATTCGAGCCGGACAAGATCATCGCCTATGTTTCGGGCGACTATGCCGGGCGTTCGATCTCCATGCCGCGCCGCCTTGTGGCGGACCGCGAGGGCGAGGGCTGGCGCCTGCAGCCGACACAGCTGAATTTCGGGCGCGGCGCGATCATCGCCAGCGGCCACGTGCTGGGCGGGCCGACCGAGCTGAACGTGCAGGTATCGCGCATGCCGCTGTCGGTGCTCGACATCGTGATCGCAGACCTTGGCATGGGTGGCCTCGTTTCGGGCGTCGTCGATTTCCGCAACGATCACAACGGCGCGCCTTCGGGCCATGCAGCCTTGCAGGTGCGCGGGCTGACGCGATCGGGGCTGGTGCTCACCTCGCGACCGCTCGATCTGGCGCTGGTCGGTTCGCTCGATGAAGCGCGCCTGCAAATGCGCGCCGTGGCCAAGGAAGGCACCGCCGTGCGCGGGAGGGTGCAGGCGCTGATCGCCGATCTGCCGCGCGGCGGCACCACGCTGGATCGCCTGCGCGCCGGAAGGCTGCGCGCGCAAGTGCGCTATAGCGGCCCCGCCGAAGCGCTGTGGCGATTGGCTGCCGTGGAAGTGTTCGACCTGACCGGGCCGCTGGGCGCGGCAGCGGACATCACCGGCACCATCGACAATCCAGTGCTCAGCGGCGCAGTCGCCACCAACGCATTGCGCATTCAAAGCACGCTGACCGGCTCGGACATCCGCAACGTCTCCGCCGTCGGCACATTCGGCGATTCGCGGCTGTCGCTGTCGCGCTTCAGCGGCACCACGCCCAATGGTGGCAAGGTGACAGGCAGCGGGGTGATCGATCTGTCCAACCTTTCCACCCAAGGCGTGGCGCTGGATCTCCGCGTTGCGGCGACCAACGCGCAACTGGTCAACCGCGACGACATGGGCGCGACGGTAACCGGGCCGCTGCGGATGCTGAGCGACGGCATCGGCGGCACGATTGCCGGGCGAGTGAGCATCGATCAGGCGCGCTGGGCGCTCGGCCGCGCCAGCGCGGTGCAGCAACTGCCGACGATCGCCACCACCGAGGTCAACGCGCGCGCCGATATCGCGCCGCCGCGTCGCCGTGCCGCGCCGTGGAAATTCCTGATCGACGCCAATGGCGCGAACCGCATCGACGTGCGCGGGTTGGGGCTCGACAGCGAATGGGGCGCGAACCTGCGGATGCGCGGCGATACCAGCAATCCGCAGATTTTCGGGCAGGTGGACCTTGTGCGCGGCGGCTATGAATTCGCCGGAAAGCGCTTTGACCTCACGCGCGGGCGCATCCGCTTTGCCGGCGAGGTGCCGATCGATCCGCAGCTCGATATCGTGGCTGCGGGTGACGCCAACGGGGTGAGCGCAACGATCTCGATTTCCGGATCGGGGCAGAAACCGATCATCAATTTCAGCTCCACGCCCGCTCTGCCGGAGGAAGAACTGCTCAGCCGGCTGCTGTTCGGCAGCTCGATCACCCAGATTTCCGCGCCCGAAGCGGTGCAACTGGCTTCGGCGCTCGCCAGCCTGCGCGGCGGCGGTGGCCTCGATCCGATCAACAAGCTGCGCAGCGCCATCGGGCTCGACCGCCTGCGCATCGTCGGCGCCGATGCCGCAACGGGGCGCAGTACCAGCATCGCCGTGGGCAAGTACCTGGGGCGGAGGTTCTTCGTGGAACTGGTGACCGACGGGCGCGGCTACAGCGCCACCTCGATCGAATTCCGTATCACCCGCTGGCTGGCGCTGCTCGGCACGATCTCAACGATCGGCGACGAGAGCATCAACCTGAAGGCCAGCAAGGATTACTGAGGGAAGTGTTGGCGCGTCAGCCCACCCCGGACCGCTCCCGTAAACGGGAAGGGGGAAGAAGACGCTTTGACCCACTCCCGTTTACGGGAGGGAGCGAGACTAAATGAGCCATAGGCGAGTTTAGTCGCAGCGGGGTGGGCTTTCCCCCCTTAAACCCCCACCACCGTCTTTGCTTCCATGAAGTCGCGCAGGCCGAAGGCGCCGCCTTCGCGGCCATTACCCGATTGCTTGTATCCACCGAACGCGCCGCCCTTCACGCCGCCCCAGCCGTTCACCGCGACCAGGCCGGCGCGCAACTTGCCCACGATGGGGCGCGCGGATTCGGGCGGGCCGGAAATCACGGCGGACAGGCCGTAAGCGGTGCGGTTGGCGAGTTCGATGCCTTCCTCGATCCCGTCATACGTGGTGATGGTAGCGATCGGGCCGAAGGTTTCCTCGCGGAAGATCGTCATGTCCGGCGTCACGTCTGCAAACACCGTGGGCCGTACGTAATAGCCGCGATTGACGCTGTCGGGCAGGCCAGGGCCGCCTTCGAGCAAGGTCGCACCTTCGGCAATCGAAGTTTCGATCAGGCCCTGGATCTTGGTCCACTGCGCCTTGTTGACCACGGGTCCGATATGATCCCCTTGCTCCGCCGGGCTGCCCACCTTCACATCGGCGAAAAACGCACGAACGAATTCTTCGGCTTCGGCCTTGCGCCCCGTGGGCACCAGCAGGCGGGTGGGGGCGATGCAGCTTTGCCCGGTGTTGCAGATCACGCCGTCCAGCGTCGGCGGCAGGCTGGTGACGAAATCGGCGTCCGCTAGCACCAGATTGGGCGATTTGCCGCCCAGTTCCTGATGCACGCGCTTCACCGTATCGGCCGCGTTCTTGGCGATCTGGATGCCAGCGCGGGTAGACCCTGTGAAGCTGACCATGTCGACATCGGGATGGACCGTCAGCGCGACGCCAACCCCAAGCCCATCGCCTTGCACGAGATTGAAGACGCCCGCAGGCACGCCCGCCGCATCCATCACTTCGGCAAAGATAGCCGCGTTGGAAGGGCATTCTTCGGAAGGCTTCAGCACCACGGTGTTGCCGGCGGCGATGCAGGGGGCGATCTTGGCGCAAATCTGGTTCAACGGCCAGTTCCACGGCGTGATTGCGGCAACCACGCCAATGGGTTCGTGCACTACCCGCGCGGCGGAACCGGGCACCGCCTCTTCCCAAGCGAAACCGTCCAGCGCCTCGATCGTGCCGTTGAGATAGTTGAGGCCGGAGCCCGCCTGCGACGTGCTGGCAAAGCTGATCGGCGCGCCCATTTCCTCGCTAATAACCTCGCCGAAATCGGCCATTCGCTTTTTGTATTCGGCCACGATGCGTTCCAGCAGCACCTTGCGCTCGGAAACGGTGGTCTGACTGAAGGTGACGAAGGCGCGCTTCGCGGCGGCGACCGCGCGATCCACGTCGGCACCCGTGCCCAGCACGATGGTGGTGCACGGTTCTTCGGTAGCCGGGTTTATCACAGCATGGCGGATGCCGCCGACGCTATCGACCCACGATCCGCCAATATAATGCTGAAGCCGTTCGCGCATGACAATCCTTCCGGGGAAACGTGGCCATCAAGTGGCTGTCCCCGGATAAGATTGCAAGGTAGCCCGGACGGGTCCGGGCCACATCATCGCACAGTTCGGCGGCCGCGGAACAACTGG
>DAICYJ010000171.1 GCA_027311705.1 Novosphingobium sp.
GCCACCGCCGGTCAATGCCCGGAATTGCATCGTCACCGTATCGAGCGAAGCTGCCGACAGCCGCACGTTGAGGAGGACGTTATCCCCTTCGGCAGCAGCAAGGACTTCCGCAGTGATCGATGGTAACATGAAGCATTCTCCGATTAGGTGACCGGGATCTGCTTCCACTTACGTAACCGAACTTACATTGAATAGGTAATTTTTGCGTGGGAAGTGATAATATCCATCCCACCAAAGCTTACACCAATTGACGAAATTTATCACAGGGCGACAAACCATATATTCTGTTTTGTAAAATAAGGATTATTTTACATAGACTGCAATGACTGACACCCAAGATAGGGGGCAGGCTTCAGGATTACTGTAACGGAGCACCGAATTCTCGAAGCGGGCGGGCGGTGGCACTCGCAAACAATAAGAACCGCCGCGGCAAAGCCGCGTCGTCGAGGGGCTCTTGCTCGCTTGATGCTCGCCGGCCCCCGGCCGGACGGCACCTGATCGAATCCAAGCTCCGGTTTGCTTGCGCAAATCCTCGCTTACATTCGGGTGCTCGTTACTCCTCGCCCATCCTCAACGCCGCGATGAAGGCTTCCTGCGGGATGCTGACGTTGCCGTACTCGCGCATCCGCTTCTTGCCTTCCTTCTGCTTGTCGAGCAGCTTCTTCTTGCGGCTGATGTCGCCGCCATAGCACTTGGCGGTCACGTCCTTGCGCATCGCGCTGATCGTTTCGCGGGCGATCACCTTGGCGCCGATGGCGGCCTGGATCGGGATCTTGAACATGTGGCGGGGGATCAGTTCCTTCAGCCGTTCCACCAGATGGCGGCCGCGCGGATCGGCCTGGTTGCGGTGGACGATCATGCTCAGCGCGTCGACCGGTTCGTTGTTGACGAGGATGTTCATCATCACGAGGTCGCCTTCGCGCAGCCCGATCTGTTCGTAATCGAAGCTGGCATAG
Organism: Novosphingobium sp.; assembly: GCA_027311705.1. Classification (GTDB taxonomy): domain Bacteria; phylum Pseudomonadota; class Alphaproteobacteria; order Sphingomonadales; family Sphingomonadaceae; genus Novosphingobium. The sequence goes on from DAICYJ010000171.1 coordinate 957, forward strand.
CCGCGGCTGATCGATTTCAGGCGGTCGTAGAAATCGAACACCACTTCGTTGAGCGGCAGTTCATATGTCACTTGCGCGCGGCCGCCGACGTACGTCAGGCCGATCTGGATGCCGCGCCGGTCCTGGCAAAGCTTCAGGATGCTGCCGAGGTATTCGTCCGGCGTGTAGATCGTCGCCTTGATCCACGGTTCTTCCATCTCGCGGATCTTCACCTGATCGGGCATGTCGGCCGGATTGTGCAGATACTGCGTGGTGCCGTCGTTCATGGTCAGGCGATAGACGACCGATGGCGCGGTGGTGATGAGGTCGAGGTCGTATTCGCGGGTCAGGCGTTCCTGGATGATTTCCAGATGCAGCAAGCCAAGGAAACCGCAGCGGAAGCCGAAGCCGAGCGCCGCGCTGCTTTCCATTTCGAACGAGAACGAGGCGTCGTTGAGCCGAAGCTTGCCGATGGATTCGCGCAGCTTTTCGAAGTCTGCCGCGTCCACCGGGAACAGGCCGCAGAACACTACCGGCTGCACTTCCTTGAAGCCGGGCAGCGCTTCGGTCGCGCCGCCCTTCACCGTAGTGATGGTGTCGCCGACGCGGGCCTGCGCAACCTCCTTGATCTGCGCGGTGATGAAGCCGATCTCGCCGGGGCCGAGTTCGGCCAGCTGCTCGATCTTGGGCCGCATGCAGCCGACGCGGTCGATCAGGTGTTCGGTGCCGCCGGCCATGAACTTGACCGACAGGCCCTTCTTGATCACGCCGTCGATCACGCGGACGAGGATGACCACGCCGAGGTAGGGGTCGTACCAGCTGTCGACCAGCATGGCCTTCAGCGGGCGATCGCGGTCGCCGCCCGGCGGGGGGATGCGTTCGACCACGGCGTCGAGCACCTCCTCGATGCCGATGCCGCTTTTGGCGCTGGTGAGGACGGCGCGGCTAGCGTCGATGCCGATCACTTCCTCGATTTCCGCGCGCACCTTTTCGGGTTCGGCGGCGGGAAGATCGATCTTGTTGATGACGGGCACGATCTCGTGGTCATGCTCGATCGACTGGTAGACATTCGCCAGCGTCTGCGCCTCAACCCCCTGCGCCGCATCGACCACGAGCAGCGCGCCTTCGCAGGCGGCGAGGCTGCGCGAAACTTCGTAGGCGAAATCGACGTGGCCGGGAGTGTCCATCAGGTTGAGCTGATAGGTCTTGCCGTCCTTGGCGGGGTATTCGAGGCGGACGGTCTGCGCCTTGATGGTGATCCCGCGCTCGCACTCGATGTCCATGTTATCGAGCACTTGCTCGCTCATCTCGCGCGCGGTGAGGCCGCCGGTGTACTGGATGAGGCGGTCGGCCAGCGTCGATTTGCCATGGTCGATGTGCGCGATAATGGAAAAATTGCGGATGAGGGACATGTCGGTCATTGCGCGCCGTTAGCAGCGACGCGGCGCGCTGTCACCCGGCAGGCTGATACGAAAGCCCATCCGGCGGCGAGCCCGGACGATAACGCCGTTTGCAGTCGATAGATCGCGCGACCGGTTGCGACGCCTGCTGGCGCTGCGGGGGAGGCGTTGTGCTGCATCTGGGCGAGTGGCCGGATGGGGCAGCACCCCTGACCCAGCACAGCCTGGTAGTTTCATAGAAGACGGCGAGGCTTTGGGCGGCGGCTCGCGAACGGCCCAAAGACGGTGCCTGATGGCACGCCATATCCATCTTCCGTTGCAGAACGCTGGATGCCTGGGTCCAGGGCTTGGGGGTTTTCTCTAACGCCCCTTCCTATAACCGCAGCTCCCGCGACCGGTCGCGTGGCTTTCGCCGTGAGAGCGAGGCGAGGCCGGCCAGTGCCTTGCTCCCGATCTGTGGGGCGTGTAACCTAATAGGTTCGTTTTGTCAAGGTTTGGTGGTGGTGGCGCTGGCGCGCCATGCCCACCCCCGACCCCTCCCGCAAGCGGGAGGGGGGAAGAAGGGTTTGATCCGCGCAAAGGGGGTTGTGCTTGTGGCGGAGCCGGTTTTTCTGCTGGCGTTTGGGGCCTTGCGGCGCGGCGGGAGGCCTTGGCGTCTTTGCGCCTTTGCGTGAAATTTCTTATCTCTCTGCGTCTCTGCGAAATCTTCGCGGCTCTGCGAGAAACCTGCTTTTTCCGAGGGCACCCCTATACCACCCTTCGGGCGGTCCGCCTCGCCGTGCCGGGGAGGATTGGGTCACCCCACCTTGCGCTGACCGCCGTTGTCGATGGTGAACACGGTGGTATTACCGCGCACGGCGACAGCGGCGATGCGGCCCTCGTCGTCGAGGCGCAGCGGGGTGGCGAATTCGATGCCCATGCGGTCTTCGTTGCTCCAGCGGCAGGTCGCAGTTTCGATGTGACCATCGGACAGGGCGACGTTGAAAATCGTGCCGGAGGGGACGTTCCACAGGCCTTCGATCAGCGCGCCGGTCTGGCTGATATTGCGGATGGTGCCGTCATAGCGGTGGCCGCCGTGATCGAGCACGACTTTGCGCAGCATCGACTGGCGCGGGCCGCGTGCCGAACGCGGGCCTTGCGCGATGGCCATGAGGCCGGTCGACAGGCGGGCGGCAGCGTTCATGGCGGACAGCGGACGTTCGTAGATGTAGCCCTGGACGTGGCTGCAACCGAGCATGCGCACGAGATCGAGTTCGTCGAGCGTTTCGACGCCTTCGGCGGTAGTTTCCATGCCCAGCGCTTCGGCCAGGCTGACGATCGAGGCGATGATCGCGCCGTTGCGGCTGCCCGGCTGGGTGGCGCCTCGGACGAAGGACTGGTCGATCTTGATCTTGTCGAACGGCGCACGCTTCAGATAGCCGAGCGAGGAGTAGCCGGTGCCGAAATCATCGAGCGCGAGGCGGACGCCGATGCCCTTCAGCGCGCGGAACATCGCCTCGGTGCCGTCGTCATCGTTCAGGAAGACACTTTCGGTGATTTCGAGTTCGAGCCGGTGGGGCTCGATCTGCGCGTGAGCGAGTGCATTGGTGACCATCAGCGGCAGCGACGGGCTGGCGAACTGGAGCGGGGAGACGTTGACGGCGACCCTTACGTTTTCGGGCCATTGTGACAGATGCTGGCACGCGGTGCGCAAGGCCCATTCGCCGATGGGCGCGATCAGGCCGGTATCTTCGGCGATCGGGATGAACTTTGCGGGCGAGATGAAGCCCTGCACCGGATGGTTCCAGCGCAGCAAGGCTTCAAACCCGGTGATCTTCTCGGTCGCGGTGTGGACGACCGGCTGGTAATAAAGCTCAAGCCCGCCGTTGGTGACCGCATCGCGCAGGTCTTCTTCCAGCTGGCGGCGTTCCTCGGCATCGCTGTGGAGATCGGGCGCATAGAAGTGATAACGGCCCCGCCCGCCGTCCTTGGCGGCATAGAGCGCGAGATCGGCGTTGCGGATCAGTGCCTCGCTGGTCACGCCATCATCGGGTGAGAGCGCGATGCCGATGGACACACCGATCATCACGCGGCTGCCGTCGATCGAATAAGGCTGCGACAGCCCCTCGATGATGCGTTCGGCAAGTTGGCCGAGCGGCTCGCGCTCGATCTTCGCGGGGAGGATGACCTGAAATTCGTCGCCGCCCAGCCGGCCGACACGGCCCATCGCGCCGACGACGCGTTCCAGCCGCTGCGACACCTGTTTCAGCAAAGCGTCGCCCGCCGGGTGGCCCAGCGTATCGTTGACCTGCTTGAACCGGTCGAGATCGAGCAGGAACACGGCGCAGGCGCGGTGGTGGACCTGCGGCGCGGTGAGGATCTTTTCCAGCGTTTGCGACATGCGGAAACGGTTCGACAGGCCGGTAAGCGAATCGAAGTGCGCCAGGCGGCTGGCGTGTTCCTGCGAGCGGCGCTTTTCCGTCAGGTCCGCGCCCGAACCGCGAAAGCCCTGGAAGTTGTTGAAGGTATCGTATGTGGGCCGGCCGGTGATCGACCACCAGCGCTCCTCCTCTGCCGTGGCGGCGCGCACGGCGAGTTCGCTGAAGCTGGAGCGGGCGGAGAGGTGGAAGGCCAGCGTGCGCTCGCCCTCGCCCGATTGTTCGGCCAGGTTGAAGAGTTCGGCAAAGGGGCGGCCGAGCAGTTCCTCGACCGTGCGGCCCAGCGCTTCGGCGACGGGGCGCGACAGGTAGGTGATCGTGGCGCGGCGGTCGGTTTCCCAGAACCAGCCCTGCCCGGTTTCCTCGTAATCGGCGAGGATTTCCTGCGCGCGGGTTTGCACGCGGGCTTCATCTTCGGCGGCCTCTCGCGCCTTCACGTCGATCTCGCGCTGGCGCATGTAGGCGGCAGCGGCAATAACCGTGCCGATGACGAGCGTGAGAATGCCGCCGATGCCGCTGGCGACGCAAGTGACGCCGGACCACATCGCGACTTGCGCGGCGAGCACGCCCGCCAATCGGCCGGATTCGATCACGGTGGCCAGAAGCGACACGGTGACGAGGATGGCAAGACACTGAAGCCAGGGAACGGCACCGGTTTCGGCCCAGAGCGCGATGGCGGCGCCATAGACGAACATCGGCAAGCCGATGGCCACGGCCATCAGGCTCATCCGCTGGCCCGTCGACAGGGAGACATTGCGTTCCGCCTGCACTGCAAAGCGCGAGAGATAGGCGAGCAGAGCCGCCACGAGCGCCAGCGCAGGTGCCATCCACACCGATATCGCGACATTGGCGATTCCAACCGTGGCGACGCCGAGCACCATGGGAACCGACATTTGCGGCCACTCGCGCGCAATCAGCCCGCGATTGGGCTCTCCGCCGAACAGGAAGGCCGAGCCCGCCTGGGCCGGGACCGGGCCGGCCACGGGTTCGCGACCGCGATGCGTGCGTGCATAATCACGCGTGCCGCGTGGCGTCGACGCCGCCTGTACCGCTTGTTCCCCTGCTTTTTCGGTCATGCCGCAGCTTTGCGCCGGGTTACTTTGAAAAACAGTTAAGCTTGGGCGGTTAGTGGACAATCCGGACCGTTCTGCCATCGAATTGCAACCGATGCTTTTGCTGCGGTTGCGAAGGTGCTAGGCAGCGCCGCGACAGAGAAATCGGAACAGACAGTGAGCAATTCGGCAGTTTACTCAATGGTCGGCGTGGCCGGACGCAGGCTTCGCGTGGGCCAATGGCACACCGATGCCGCCGGGACAGCCGCAGAGCAGCGCCCGCTGGTGATGCTGAACGGCATCGGCATGAACATCGAGATGCTCGATCCGATTGCGGGATTGCTGGATGATCGCCGGGTGATCAGCTTCGACATGCCGGGCATCGGCAAATCGCCGGACCCGATCTTTCCCTATACCATTCCGCACATCGCGCTGACGCTGGCGGCGCTGCTCGACCGGCTGAAGATCGACAGCGTGGACGTGCTGGGCATCAGCTGGGGCGGTGCGGTGGCGCAGCAGTTCGCATTCCAGCACAAGGCGCGCACCGGCAAGCTGGTGCTGGCAGCCACCTCGTCGGGCAGCAGCATGGCGCAGGGCAACGCCCCGTTGATGAGCCACCTGCTCGACCCGCTGGAATGGACCGTCCAGAAGACGATGCGACGCAATCTGGCCATGCTGTATAACGGGGGCGGCACCAGCATGGTTTCGCTGAACGCCGCCACCGCGCCTTCGCCGGTGGGATGGGCCTGCCAGATGGCCGCCTTTGCCGGCTTCAGCAGCGCGCCGTATCTGTCGATGCTGTCGCTGCCGGTGATGATCATGGCCGACGAGGACGACCAGCTGGTGCCGCCGGCCAATGCACAGTTCCTGCACAACGCCATCCCGCACAGCCGGCTGGAGATGTTCCATGGCGGGGGGCACCTGTTCATGTTTTCGCGCCCCGAAGCCTTTGTCGAAAGGCTGCGCGGTTTTCTGGACGGTGGAAAAAACGAGCGCGCGGCCCGGTAACGCTTTCCTTTTCCCGCGCTGCCGATAGCATCGCGCCAACGACAACTGGCGCGGGAGAGCGCATGCGGCATATCGCGATTATCGGGTCCGGCCCCGCAGGGTATTATACGGCAGAAGCCGCCCAGAAGCGCTGGGGAGATGACGTGAAGGTCGACATTTTCGACCGTTTGCCCGTGCCTTATGGCCTGATCCGCACCGGCGTTGCGCCCGATCACCAATCGATCAAGGGCGTGTCGCGGCGGTATGAACAGACCGCGCTTTCAGAAAATGTGCGCTTCGTCGGCAATGTGACGGTGGGTGCGCCGGGGGAAGGCGGCGATGTTTCGATCGAGGAACTGCGCGGGCTTTACGACGCGGTGATCCTGGCGACCGGCGCGCCGCGCGACCGCGCGCTGGACCTGCCGGGTGACGGATTGCGCAACGTGTTCGGCAGCGCGGCCTTCGTCGGCTGGTACAACGGACATCCCGAATTTGCCGGGCTGGCACCCGACCTTGGCGGCGATACGGCGGTGGTGATCGGCATGGGCAACGTCGCGCTCGACGTGGCGCGCATCCTGGCCAAGACGCGCGACGAGTTCACCGGCAGCGACATCGTGGGCCATGCGCTGGACGCGCTGCAGACCTCGCGAATCAGGCGGATCGTGATTCTGGGGCGGCGCGGGCCGCACCAGATCATGATGACGCCCAAGGAACTGGGCGAGCTGGGCCACCTCAGCCGCGCCACGCCGCGCGTCGATCCGGCGGACCTGCCCGACCAAGGCGAGGACGCGCTGCTGGAGCCGGGCGTGCGCAAGTCCGTCAACAGCCTGCGCAGCTTTGCCGCCATTCCTGAAAGCGGCGATGCTGAGATCGTGGTCGAGTTCGACTTTTTCGCCGCGCCCAAGGCCCTGCTGGGCGAAGGCCGGGTCGAGGCGATCGAGGTGGAGCGCACGCGGATCGACGGTGGGCGCGCCGTGGGGACCGGCGAATTCTATGAAATTCCGGCCAGCATCGTGGTCAGTTGCATCGGCTATCGCACTTCGCCCATCTCAGGCGTGCCGTTCGACGAGCGCGCCGGACGATTTGCCAACGACGAGGGTCGCATCCTGCCGGGGTTGTATTGCGTCGGCTGGGCACGGCGCGGGCCATCGGGCACGATCGGCACCAACCGGCCCGACGGTTTTGGCGTGATCGACATGGTGGCGGGCGACATGGAAAGCGGCGTGCTGGGCACCGGCGGGCATAAGGGCCGCGCGGGGTTCGACGAACTGGCGGAGGCGCGCGGGATCGAGGTCGTCACCTTCCGCGACTGGAAAAGGATCGAGGAAGCCGAGGCGGCGCGTGCGCGCGAAGGTGCCCCGCGCGAGAAATTCGTCGACGTGGCGGAAATGATCCGCGCGCGGGATTAGGCGTACGGGCCGGAGGGCGGTGAAACCAGCGACCGCGACAGGTTTACACGATGCGCTGCCACTGTAGTTCTTTTGCGGCTTCGATCCAGGCGGCCATAAGCTGTTCGGCGAGGTCATCCAGTTCGGGCCCGGCATGGGCCACGGCTTTGGCCGCAACCTCCAGACGGCGAGCGAGCGCCTCCACCTTGCGCGCACCGATGATGCCTGCCGAGCCGATCATGGAATGTGCCATCGTGCTCAACCTTTCGGAACTGCCATTCCGACTTTGCAAATCCGCGACATGCGTGGCTATCTGCTTCAGACATTGATCGAGGAAGGCCGCGAAAGATGCGCCCTTCATATAGACATGCACGGCATCCAGCTCAGCCGCGTCAATAATCTGAAGCGTTTTTGACACCGCGTCCTCGCCGTTCCGGCAGCTGTCAGCGCTCATAGTTTTGGCGGGAGCGTTTTGATTTTTCCAGAAGGCCGTTCAATTCGTTGTTGATGACATGAATTCTGGCTGGCTTGGCTATCAACGGCACATCCTTGAAGCGAGGCTCGAGGATAGGCGCCGAATATCCGCTGTAGAACGCAAAGGGGATTGCTCGTGCCTGCAGCAACTTCGCGAGCGGATAAATCGGATCTCCATCAAGGTTCAGATCCAGAAGCGCAACGTCCGGTGCCTCGCCGCTGGCGAGCAATTGGTACGCAGCTTCGATGGTTGCGACCGGACCGATAATTTTCCATCCGTCGCTTTTCAATCCGGCAACCAGGACGAGCGCCACGATCGCTTCGTCCTCGACAAGCAGAATGCTGCGGTCTGCCACTGCCGCTCGTTCGCAGGATGGCAAGCCTTTCGGATCATCAATTTGCCGGGGTCGCAAACCGAATGCATCGGAAGGCAACGCGATGGAAAATTCCAGACCGGAACTGGGCCATTTGCTGATGGCGCTGCTGCGCATTTGCTCACCCAGCGATTCGATCAGGCTTGATCCAAAGCCCTTCCGTTCCGGAACGACGACAGCGGCACCACCGGTCTCGACCCAGTGGAGCAGCATATTTCCGGCATCATCGACGTCCCAGCGGATGGCAACCCTGCCATCGACGGCGGAAAGTGCGCCGTGCTTCACCGCATTCGTTGCCAGTTCGTGGAAAAGCATGCTGAGCGGCTGCACTGATTTCACCGACAAGGTGATATTCGGCCCTTCGAAGCTTACTTGGCCCATGGCCTGGAAGCCGAGCACCTCCTCTTCGATGACCTGGCGCAGATCGCCACCCATCCAACTGCCCTTGGCGAGCAGGCTGTGTGCCCGGGCCAACGTGTCGAGCCTGCCGGTAATCGACTCGATATACTTTTCGGTCGATTCTGCTGAGGTGAGTTTGACAATGGCATGGACCACGGCGAGCGCGTTCTTGGCCCGGTGATCCACTTCCTGCGCAAGCAGATTGCGTGCTTCTTCGTTGGCCAACCGCTCGGTGATGTCACGCAGGATGACGGTCGCAAGCCATTTGCCGTTCACGGTCGCTTGAGAAATACTCGCTTCGATGCGGAATGTTTCGCCATTGCTGCGACGCCCGCTGATCGCGCCCAGCGCGCCCATGCTGCGCCCGGTAACACCCGTATCGCGGAAAAGCTGAACGTGCTTTTCGTGTCCGCTACGTGAGACTTCCGGAATCAGATGAACCAGAGGCTGGCCGATAGCTTCATCAGCTTTCATGCCAAACATGAGTTCGGCAGCGTTGTTGAAAAATACGATGTTCTGCTTGCCGTCTATCGTGACAAGAGCATCCATGGCATTAAGAAGAACAGCCTCAAAATGGCCTCTGGAAATCCAGTCATCGATCTCGACATTCATCATTACTTTTCATATGTTTACAGAAACATAAAGGATATGAAATTTATCGCCAGAACTTACTTATTAATACTAAGTATAATACGCAGATTCGGCCTTCGGGCGATGATGCAACCCGAAGTGACGTCGCTATGCCGCCCGGCGCACGCCCCTGCCATAGCTTTTCTCATCGCCCGCGTCGGCTGCAAGCGAGAAGCGGCCAACCAGCGCGGCCATGCGATCGGCCTCGCCCGCCAGATTGCGCGATGCGGCGGTCGCCTGCTCGACCATTGCGGCGTTCTGCTGGGTCATCGTATCGAGTTCGCGCACGGTTTCGCGTACCTGGCCGATGTTGGTGGCCTGGCTGCGGGCGGCTCCGGCGATGTTGCTAGCGAGTTCCGCGATTTCGCCGACCTTGCCAACGATGCGGCCGAATGTGTCGCCGGTCTGCCCGACAAGATCGACGCCGCGCTCAACCTGTACCGAGCTTTCGCCGATCAACTTCTTGATATCGAGTGCGGCTTCCGCAGAGCGCTGGGCCAGAGCGCGCACTTCGTTGGCGACAACCGCGAAACCGCGACCAGCGTCCCCAGCCCGTGCCGCTTCCACGCCAGCATTCAAGGCAAGAAGATTGGTCTGGAAAGCGATGCCATCGATCACCGAGATGATCTTACCAATCTCCTGCGCTGAGCGGTGGATGTCGTTCATGGCGTCGACGGCTTCGCTGACAACGGCACCGCCCGCCTGCGCATCGCCGTGGGCCTGCTGCACCGAATCGTGCATGTGCCCGGCATCGGCGGCGGTGGTTTGCACGCTGCCGGCAAGTCCGGTCATCGCGGCCGAGGCTTCCTCGAGGCTGGCGGCCTGTTGTTCAGTGCGGCGGGCGAGATCGTCCGAAGCCTGGCGGATTTCCTGCGCGCCGACATCGACTGCGGACGAGGTTTCGGCCACCTGGCTGAGCGCAGAGGCGACCTTGGTCCGCATGGTTTCGAAATCGTCCTGGATCGCGGCGAATCCCTCGGGCAGGCCGGTAAGCGCGACGGTGAAATCGCCGTCTGTCATTTTCCGCAGGGCCTCTCCCAACGCATCGATCACCGACGCTCGGACCTCTTCCTCGACTTCGAAGTAGGTCGACAACGCCACCTCCATATCGAGTAGCGCCATCTTGATCATGGCCCCGACGGAACCAGCGGCCTTGCCGCCCAATGGCCCGAGCGACGAGCGGACCAGTCCGACGATCACATCATTGAGCACGGTGGCATAGGCACCGATGTACCATTGCGGCGACAGGCCGATGCGGGCGTGGATGCGGCCGATCTTCTGCGCGCTTTCAAAATAGCGAGCATCGGCCGTGCCGGCATACATGCTGGCCCAGTGTTCGATCTGCTTGGCCTTGGCATGGTCCATCATCGCGCGCGATGTGAACAGGCGCGATATCTCGGGGTTGGACGAGATCTTGGCATACAGCTTGTCGAGCGCCTTGGGCGCATGGCGCGCCGTAGCCTTGGCAATGCCGGGGAACCGGGCGAAGTCGGCCCCGGTGATATCGAAAAATGCGAGCTTACGGTCGATTTCGCTGCGGTTCATGTCGAGGGACCTTCGATTGCCTTTATGCCGCCCTTTTGGGCTATTGCATCGCAATTCGGACTGAAAAGGCCGTACGTGACAACACTAACCTGTTGTGTTTGCTAGGCTAAGCATAAAAAAAGTGCGCCGACCATGGTTCGACGCACTTTTTAATGACCTATAAGTTTGCCGCGTCAGACGCGCATGGGCATCAGCACGTAGAGCGCCGGGGCCTTGTCGTCCTTGCGGATCAGCGTGGGGGCGCCGGCATCGGCCAGGTGCAGTTCCACGGTGTCGCCGTCGATCTGGCTGAGAATGTCCTTGAGATAATTGGCGTTGAAGCCGATTTCGAACCCGGTGGCGCTGTAGTCCGCGGCGATTTCTTCGGCGGCGGTGCCGTTGTCCGGGCTGGTGACCGACAGCGTGACCCGATCGGTGTCGAGCGCCATCTTGACCGCGCGCGTCTTTTCCGTGGCGATGGTGGCGACGCGGTCCACGCCTTCGAAGAAGGCGCGTGGATCGAGCTTGAGCAGCTTGTCGTTGCCGGTGGGGATCACGCGGCTGTAATCGGGGAACGTGCCGTCGATCAGCTTGCTGGTGAGCACGACGCCGTGTTCGCCGCCAAGGGTGAAGCGCACCTTGCTGGCCGAAAGATCGACCAACACGTTGGTATCGAGCACTTCTTCCAGCAGCTTGCGCACTTCGGCCACGCATTTGCGCGGGACGATCACGTCGGGCATCCCCTCCGCGCCTTCGGGACGGGGGATGGTGTAGCGGGCGAGGCGATGGCCGTCGGTGGCCGCAGCCTTCAGCACATCGTCCGCCACGTGGAAGAAAATGCCGTTGAGGTAGTAGCGCGTTTCCTCGGTAGAGATCGCGAAGCGGGTGCGGTCGATCAGTTCGGACAGCGTGCGGGCGCTCATCTCGAAGCTGGTGGGCAGATCGCCTTCGACAATCACCGGGAAATCGTCGCGCGGCAGGGTGGGCAGCTGGAAGCGGCTGCGCCCGGCCTTCACGGTCATACGGTTGTCGGTGGTTTCGAGGCTGACTTGCGAGCCATCGGGAAGTTTGCGCGCGATATCGAACAGCAGGTGTGCGGAAACCGTAATCGCGCCGGGCGTTTCGACCGAAACCGCCGGCATCGATTCGATGATCTGCAGATCGAGATCGGTCGCCATCAGGCGCACGGTGTTATCGGGTGCAGCCTCGATCAGCACGTTGGACAGGATGGGGATCGTGTTGCGCCGTTCCACCACCGATTGCACGTGGGACAGGCAGCGCAGCAGGGTCGCGCGTTCGATCGTCGCCTTCATTCTCGTCTCGATCCCCCCAGGCGTCCGGCGCGAAGCCGTCCGGGCTGTGTCAGCGGTGCCCCACGCGGAATCGCCGCGCGGGACGTGTGATTTCGGACCACCTTCCTTAACCGACAGCGCAAGCCCCGCAAGCGTCACGATACGAAGGCCCGCCGAAGCTGTGTATAAAGTGCAGGAAATGCGCCATTCGGGGACGGATCCGCCCGCTCAGTCGATGTTGCGCAGCCCGTCGAACATGTTGGCGGTGGCGACGATCCATGCGGTGACGAGGGTCCAGCCTTCGGGCGTGACCTGCTTGGGATCGGTTCCGGCCACGGCCAGCTCGGTAGCGACGCGGCGCATGTCGCCTTCTGTCACCTTTTCGGCCGGATTATTGGCATTGCCGGGGCCGATATCGAGCGCCTTGTCGATCAGTGCGGAACTGAGCCCCTTGGCCGCCAGCCGGCCATCGAGCACATCGCGGGCCATGCGACCGAGCGTGTAGGTGAAATAGGCCTCACGCTCCTTGGGCGGCATGAACTGGTCGGCGGCACATTGATCGACCACGGCCTGCAGATCGGTGAGCGCCGAGGAACCCTTGTCCACCTCGCGGCTGGCGACGACATCGGCCACCCGCGCATCCAGCCCCGCCGGTGCGGACATGATCGCGCAGGCCAGCGCCTCGGGCGGGCGGGCATGCGCCACGCCCGCGCCGGAGAGGGCCAGCAAGGCAAACAGGAACCGGGGCAAGACGGAAGAGGGCGAGCGCATGGTCAGCCGAGCATCGCCATGCCGCCATTAACGTGCAGTGTCTGCCCGGTCATATAGCCGGCTTCCCTGCTGGCGAGATAGGCGACGGCGGCACCGATATCGCTGCCCTCGCCCATGCGGCCCATCGGGATGCGGGCGTTGAGCTGGTCCTTCTGGGCATCGGGCAACACGTCGGTCATCGCGGTGCGGATGAAGCCGGGGGCGACGCAGTTGACCGTGATGCCGCGCGTGGCGAGTTCCTGGCCCAGCGACTTTGACATGCCGACGAGGCCGGCCTTGGCGGCGGCATAGTTCACCTGCCCCGGATTGCCGGTGGCACCGACGACGCTGGTGACCGAGATGATGCGGCCGAAGCGGGCCTTCATCATCGGCTTGGACGCGGCGCGCATCAGACGGAACGCGGCTTCGAGGTTGACGCGGATGACGGCGTCCCATTCCTCGTCCTTCATCCGCATCGCGAGGTTGTCGCGCGTGATGCCGGCATTGTTGACGAGGATGTCGAGCTTGCCGAGCGTGTCGATCGCGGCCGGGATGAGGTGTTCGACCTGTTCGGTGTTGCTGAGATCGCAGGTGACCTCGACGTGATCGTGACCGTAAGTGTCGTTCAGCTCCTCGCGGAAGGAGCGCAGTTTCGATGGGTTGGTGCCTGACAGCGCGAGGCGCGCGCCCTGTTTGGCAAGGGCGTGGCTGATCGCGGAACCGATGCCGCCGGCTGCGCCGGTGACGAGGGCAGTCATGCCGGTAAGGTCGAAGAGGCGATGTTCCATGGTTTACAGATCCTTGGCGAGAGCTTCGACGTCCGCCATCGACGACACGCTGGTGATGGAGACGTCAGCAACCGTCCGGCCGATCATGGGGCCGACGACCTTGCCGCCCAGTTCGACGAACTGTTCGACGCCGGCTTCCTTCATCGCGATGACGCTTTCGCGCCAGCGGACGCGGCCGGTGACCTGTTCGACCAGCAGGCGCTGCACTTCGGCGGGGTCGGTCACCATCGCGGCAGTGACGTTTGCGAAGAGGGTGACGCGCAAGGACTGCGGCGGGGTGGCGGCGAGAGCCTCGGCCATCGCATCGGCGGCGGGTTGCATCAGTGGGCAGTGGAATGGGGCGGAGACGGGCAACAGGACGCCGCGCTTGATGCCGAATTCCTTCACCAGCGCGATGGCGCGGTCGATCGCGGCTTTGTGGCCGGAGAGAACGACCTGCGTGGGATCGTTGTCGTTGGCGACGGTGCAGACTTCACCTTCGGCAGCAGCGGCGGCCAGCGCTGTGGCCTTTTCGATGTCGGCCCCCAGCAGCGCGCACATCGCGCCGATGCCCACCGGAACGGCGGCCAGCATCGACAGGCCGCGCAGCTTGAGCAGGCGGGCGGTGTCGGCAAGGGTGAAGGCTCCTGCGGCGCAAAGCGCGGTATACTCGCCAAGGCTGTGGCCGGCGACGAAGTCCGCCTTGTCAGCGAGCGCGATGCCGCCTTCCTTTTCGAGCACGCGCAGCATGGCGATGGCGTTGGCCATGATCGCGGGCTGGGCGTTTTCGGTGAGGGTCAGTGCGTCTTCCGGGCCTTCGGACATGATGCGGAACAGCTTTTGCCCCAGCGCATCGTCCACTTCCTCGAACACTTCGCGCGCGGTGGTGCTGGCCTGCGCCAGTTCCACGCCCATGCCGACCTTCTGGCTGCCCTGCCCCGGAAATACGAACGCTCTCATGCTGGTCTCCTGAATTTGGCGCCGCGCCTATGTCCGCCTTGCACATTAGGCAAGGCCGAAGGGCACGATCTTGTTGTCGATATCGTGGCCGATGTCGGCCGGGCCGAGGTATGGAATGCCGGTGCGGGCGCACCAGTGCTGCACCATAGCGAGGGGTTCTGAGCCGAACGGGCGGTCGTTTTCGGGTACATCGCTGACCCGGCCGAGGCGCAGGCCGGCAATGCCGACGGCTGCAAGGTGGGCGGTGACGTGAAACAGCAGGCGGTCGACCGCATAGAGGTGCTCGGCGACTTCCTCGACCATCACCACATGGCCGGAAAGGTCGGGCATCAGCGCGGTACCGACCAGCATGGCGAGGGTCATCAGGTTGAAGGCGACGGTGGGGGTTTGGTCATCGAGCGAAGGTTCCTGCCCGCCACAATCACCTGCCAGCCAGGCGAGCGTGCGGCGGACGGCTGCTTCCCCACCGCCGCGGCGGATGTCGGTTGGCATAGGGGCGTGGACGGGCTGGCCGATGCCCGCGCGGTACAGTGCGGCCAGCATGATCCCGCCATCGGAATAGCCGAGGTAGGATTTTGTCGCGGCGTGGGCATTGAGGTGGTGCATTGCATCCTGCGCAATGCGGTTGGCACCGTAACCGCCACGCACAAACCAGACCGCATGGAATGCCGGATCGTTTGCGCAATCGACAAACACGGAAAGCCGTCGTTCGTCCGACCCGGCAAAGTGGCCGTCGACCTGAAAGCACTGATCGTGGAACGCGAGGTCGAGCTGAGGAAACTCAGCCGCCGCCAGCGCTTCCACGCGCGCGGCATCGTCGCGGGTGAAGGGGGTGGACGGGGCGCAGATGGCGATACGGGTCATCGCCGCAGGCATAGCCCTGCCCTGCGCTTTGCGCAAAGTAAGCATGTGGGCCAGCATGCGAGGCGGCATGGTTAACCACAGGTTTCCGCCACTATCCGTATTCGTCGGCCGGAAAGATTCGGCCGCGTGGCGCGTTAATGGAGTGGCTTGGCCGAACGGACTTGTTTCGCTCCGGTCTTGCCACCCGCCGCTTGCGCGCATACCGCTCGGAAATGCTAGCCGATCCCGATCTTACCACTCGCCCCTGGTTCTTTTGCGGCATCGGGGGATCGGGGATGTTGCCGCTGGCGTTGATCCTGCGCGGCATGGGCGCGAACGTCGCCGGGTCTGACCGCAGCCGCGATCAGGGGCGGACGCCTGAAAAGTTCGTCTGGCTGGAAAGCCTCGGCTTTTCGCTGTTCCCGCAAGATGGCAGCGGAATTTCGTCAGCCGATCAGGTGCTTGTTGCTTCGGCCGCGGTGGAGGACACCGTGCCTGAAATGGTGCGCGCGCGCGAACTGGGCTGCCCGCGCATGAGCCGGGCGGAGCTGCTCGCCAGCCTGTTCAACGCCGCGCCGCAAGGGATCGCGTTGGGCGGCACCAGCGGCAAATCGACGGTGACGGGCATGATCGGCTGGATCATGACACAGGCGGGCCGCGACCCCACGATCATGAACGGCGCGGTGATGAAAAACTTCGTCGCGCCCGATGCGCCGTTTGCCAGCGCGCGGGTGGGTGCGGGCGATGCGTTCGTGTCCGAAGTGGACGAGAGCGACGGGTCGATCGCGCTTTATCGCCCGGCGGTGGCGGTGCTCAACAACGTGAGCCTCGATCACAAGAGCCTTGAAGAACTGCGTGAACTGTTTGGGGATTTCCTGGCGCGTGCAGGCGTGGCGGTGATCAATGTGGACGATGCGGAAAGCGCCACCTTATTGCCGCGCGCAGCCAACGCGCTGACGTTCGGCACGGGCGAGGAAGCTGCGATTTCGATTGCGCCGGGCAGCATTGTGGAAGGGCCGACATCGCTGACCGCCACGGTGATCGACCGGCGCGATGGCGGCGCGCACGCGCTCACCCTGCAAGTGCCGGGGCGGCACAATCTGGCCAACGCGCTGGCGGCCATTGCCGGGGCGGCGGCGGCAGGTGTTGCGGTGGCGGACGCGGTTTCGGCGCTGGGCACGTTTGTCGGCCTCGCGCGGCGGTTCGATATTGTCGGCACCAGCCCATCGGGCATCACGGTGATCGACGACTTCGGGCACAATCCGGAGAAGATCGCCGCCACGCTCGCCACGCTGAAGGCGCATCCCGGCCGGGTGATCGCGTTCTTCCAGCCGCATGGCTATGGCCCCTTGCGCCAGATGGGCGCGGAACTGGCCGAAGTTCTGGCCACACGCCTCGCCCCTGATGACGTGACTATCCTGTGCGATCCCGTCTATTTCGGCGGAACGGTCGATCGGTCGGTGGGCAGTGAGCGCATCGTGGCGCTGGTGAACGACCACGGCGGCCATGCCGAACATATCGCCAAGCGCGATGATTGCGCGATGCGTATCGTCGACCTCGCACGTCCTGGCGACCGCGTGGTGGTGATGGGCGCGCGCGACGATACGCTGGCGTTGTTTGCCAAGGATTTGCTCGCGCGGCTGGCCTGAAAATGGTTTACGAGCCGATAATCTTGTCACCCTCGCCCGCCGGTAGTTTTGCGGAAATGCGACAAGGCATTTGCTGACCGGTACTCGTTAGACCGTGGTCGATCAATCAGCCCCCCTTCCCGGCCACCGCCGGCGGCGGCGGCGACTGATGGAGTGGGGAACACCGATGACGATCCGCGATGCGAGCCGCAAATCCGGCCTGATGATTGCTTCCGTGCTGGCTATTGCCGCTGTCGCCATCGGGTTGGGCGTTTCGGAGGTTCGTGTGGGTGGCCCGGTGCATCGCCAGATGGACGATCTGGCCAGCTTTACATCCGATATCCTGCCGCCGCCGCTGTTCGTGACCGAAGCCATGTTGCGGGTTTCGGACGCGGCCAATCTCGGCGGTGCGCTGGATCAGGACAAGGCAGAACTGGCGCGGCTGGAAGCGGAATATCGCGCCTCGCGCAAACGCTGGGCGCAATCCGACATCGATCCCGCGCTCAAGGACAGCCTGGCCAAGGGCGCGGGTGCGCAGGCCGACCGGTTCTGGCAGGAAATCGACGACAATCTGATCCCGGCTCTGGAGCGCGAAGATGCCGACGCTGCGGCTATGTCGCAGGGCAAAGTGCGCATACTCTATCGCAAACATACCGAAGAGATCCACAAGCTGACCAAAGTGGCGGCCGAAGCACGAGGCGTGCTTGATGTCAGCGCGGCCCGGACCATCTTGATCACGCTTGTCACCATGGCGCTCGCTGTGGCGGCGGGGATGGGGCTTGTGCTGGTGGGGCTGCGTCTGTTGGGTCAACGGGTGCTGCGGCCCTTGGCCGAAACGGCTTCACTGATGAGCGCGATGGCCGGAGGTGACCTGTCGCGCTCTCCAGAGGGCACCGAACGCGAGGACGAGATCGGCGACATGAGCCGCGCCATCGTGCACTTCCGCGCCGCCGCGCAGGATCAACGCGAGTCCGCCGAAAAGCAGGCCGTGGTGGTTACCGCGATGGGTGCTTCGCTGGGCCGGATGTCGGCAGGCGATCTTGCCCACCGCATCGAAGTTCCGTTCGCATCCGAATATGACGAACTGCGGGCCGCGTACAATCAGGCTGCAGCAAAGCTGGACAAACTTGTCGCGCGGGTGGCGGAATCGGCCCGTGACGTCAGCGCCGGATCGGTGGACATCCGCGGCGCTACCGACGATCTCGCCCGCCGAAACCAGGTGCAAGCTGCCAGCATCGAGGAATCAACCGCAGCTGTGCGCCAGACTTCGGTGCTGGTCCACGAAACCGCGCAGCGGACGCGGCAGGCGCACGAGGTGATTGCCGCCGCCAACACCGAAGTGGAAAACGGCAAGCACATCGTCGAGGACGCCGTCCGCGCCATGACCGCGATCCAGCGATCGTCGCAGGAAATCGGCCAGATCGTGGACCTGATCGATTCCATTGCGTTCCAGACCAACCTGCTGGCGTTGAACGCCGGGGTCGAGGCCGCGCGCGCTGGCGATTCGGGCAAGGGATTTGCCGTCGTTGCCACCGAAGTGCGCGCATTGGCGCAGCGTTCGGCCGATGCCGCGCGAGGGATCAAGAACCTGATCGCCACCAGCGCGCGCGAAGTGGCCGCCGGCGTCTCGCTGGTGGGCAATACCGGCGATGCCCTCGCCGCCATCGTCGACCGCACGGCGGGCATCACCACGCTGATCGCCGAAATCTCCCGATCATCGGAAGATCAGGCGAACAGCATGGAACACGTGAATTCCGCCGTGAAGGAAATCGACCACCTGACCCAGCAGAACGTGGCGATGGTAGAGGAAAGCACCGCCGCCGCCCGCTCGCTGGCCGAAGAGGCGACAACGCTGGCCGATATGGTGGCGCAGTTCCGGACCAGCGCCGGCGCGGCCGCACCCGAAGGATTGCGCCGCGCCGCCTGATCGAAACGACTCAGGCCAAGTTGACTCAGGCCGGTTCGAACCGCTTTTCCAGCATGACGAGGTGGGGATCGCCGTCCACGCCGTGCGCCTCGAAGCCCTTTTCGCGTTCGAGTTCGATGGCGGCGTGGTTGTCGCGGTCTTCGATGGAAATGACGCGGGCGAGGCCCCGGCGTTCGGCTTCGGTGGCGAGCAGATCGAGCATGGTCCAGCCCACGCCGCGCCCACGATAATCGCTGCGCACGGATACGGCGATCTCGCCGGTGTCCATCCGCGCATCGCAGGCGAGCATGGCGGATGCGACGACTTCACCGGTTGCTGCGTCGAAGGCGAGGAAGCTTTCGGTGCGCCAGTGATCGACATGGGTCAGCGGCTGCAACTGATCGTGTCCCAGATGCTTGATCGCGGTAAGGAAACGGAAGCGCCGGTCTTCGGCATCGACCTTGTCGAAGAATGCGGCGAGCGCGTCTTCATCCTCGGCATAAATGGCACGGACGGTGAGTTCGGTTCCATCGCGAGTGGTCATCAGGGTCATCGGTGCAAGCTCCGGCAGAGTGGTGGCGGTCATCGCAGGATCTTTCGTTGTTCGGGTGATGGCGTGATGTTAGCGAGTGCAGCATCCGATGTGTTGATCCAGCGCAATCCAACACTTGCAAAAACCACGGTTTCACTTGCTTTTGGCGCGGGTTTGGCATAGGGGCGCGCGGTCTGCCGGAGGAACTCCCTTGCGGTTGGCGCCTGCCATGGCATTCGGCCCGGCAGGCAGCACGGCCCTTTTGGCCCGTTATCCGCATGGTGCGGTGGCGGTGAAAGACCGGCGGAAACAACCGCCTGGCCGGAAACATCGATACAGGAAGCACATTTAATGGCATCCAACCCCACGCGCGACGATTTCGCCGCGCTGCTCGACGAAACGCTTGGTTCGGCCGCTAATGGCGGTTTTGAAGGCCGCGTCGTCAAGGGCACCGTTACCGCCATCGAAAACGACAAGGCCGTGATCGACGTCGGCCTGAAGAGCGAAGGCCGCGTTTCGCTGCGCGAATTCGCGATGCCGGGCCAGCCCCACGGGCTTTCGGTCGGCGATGAAGTCGAAGTCTATGTCGACCGCGTTGAAAATGCCGACGGCGAAGCCATGCTGTCGCGCGATCGCGCCCGCCGCGAAGCCGCGTGGGACAAGCTCGAAAACGAATTCGGCGAAGGCAAGCGCGTTGAAGGCGTGATTTTCGGCCGCGTGAAGGGCGGCTTCACCGTCGACCTCGACGGCGCCGTGGCGTTCCTGCCCGGCTCGCAGGTCGATATCCGCCCCGTGCGCGACGTGACCCCGCTGATGGACATGCCGCAGCCGTTCCAGATCCTGAAGATGGATCGCCGCCGCGGCAACATCGTGGTTTCGCGCCGCGCCGTTCTGGAAGAAACCCGCGCCGAACAGCGTTCGGGCCTGATCATGAACCTCAAGGAAGGCCAGGTCATCGACGGCGTGGTCAAGAACATCACCGATTACGGTGCGTTCGTTGACCTTGGCGGCATCGACGGCCTGCTCCATGTTACGGACATGAGCTACAAGCGCGTGAACCATCCTTCGGAAGTCATCGCCATCGGCGACACTGTGAAGGTGCAGATCATCCGCATCAACCAGGATACGCAGCGTATCTCGCTGGGCATGAAGCAGCTGGAATCGGATCCGTGGGATGGCGTCGCCGCCAAGTACCCGGTCGGCGCGAAGCTGCACGGTGTTGTCACCAACATCACCGAATATGGCGCATTCGTCGAACTGGAAGCGGGCATCGAAGGCCTCGTCCACGTTTCCGAAATGTCGTGGACCAAGAAGAACGTCCACCCCGGCAAGATCGTTTCGACCTCGCAGGAAGTCGACGTGCTGGTACTGGAAGTCGACAGCGACAAGCGCCGCATCTCGCTGGGCCTCAAGCAGGCACAGCAGAACCCATGGGAAGCTTTCGCCGACAAGCACCCGGTCGGTTCGACCGTGGAAGGCGAAGTCAAGAACGCGACCGAATTCGGCCTGTTCATCGGCCTCGATGGCGACGTGGACGGCATGGTTCACATGTCGGACATCGCATGGGGGATTTCGGGCGAAGACGCGCTGGCCCTGCACCGCAAGGGCGAGCAGGTTTCGGCCGTCGTGCTCGACGTCGATGTCGACAAGGAGCGCATCTCGCTCGGCATGAAGCAGCTTGAAAAGGGTGCCCCGGCAGCCGGCGGCGTTTCGCCTTCGGCCGGCAGCAGCCTGCGCCGCGGCGAAGTCATCACCGTCACCGTCCTTGAAGTCCGCGATGGCGGCCTCGAAGTGCAGGCCGGCGACGATGGCGCCACCGGCTTCATCAAGCGTTCGGACCTTGGCCGCGATCGTGACGAACAGCGTCCTGATCGCTTCCAGGTTGGCCAGAAGCTCGATGCGATGATCACCGGCTTCGACCGTTCGAAGAAGCCGAACTTCTCGGTCAAGGCTCGCCAGCTTCACGAAGAAAAGGAAGCGGTGGAACAGTACGGTTCTTCGGATGCCGGCGCTTCGCTGGGCGACATCCTGGGCGCCGCGCTCAAGGCCAAGCAGTAAGCTTTTCGCCTTCGGGCAATACGCTAAACAAAAAGCCCGTCCGGAGAAATCCGGGCGGGCTTTTGCTTTTGCGGTGCAGCGCGGCTACGGTTGGACGACCCGGTTTCGAGGATGCCATGACGCTGCACGTCCACCAGTTTGCCTGCCTGTCCGACAATTACGGCTACCTGCTCCACGACGATGCCAGCGGCGAGACGGTGTGCATCGATACGCCAGACGCCGACGCGTATATGCGTGAGGCGGCGGCCAGGGGATGGAGCATCACACAGATCTGGAACACGCACTGGCATCCTGACCATGCCGGCGGGAACGATGCGATCAAGGCGCAGACCGATTGCACCATCACCGCCCCGGAGATCGACGCACCCAAGATCGCGGCTGTGGATCGGACCGTGATGGACGGCGATACGGTGTGGATCGGAGCCTTCGCTGCGCAGGTGATCGACGTGGGCGGGCACACGATGGGCCATGTCGCCTATCACCTGCCCGAAGCGGGCATCGCCTTTGTTGGCGACGCGCTTTTTGCGCTGGGTTGCGGGCGCATGTTCGAAGGCACGCCGCAGCAGTTCTGGGCCAGCCTTTCGCGGCTGAAGGCGCTGCCGCCTGCCACGGCGCTTTACTGCGCGCACGAATACACCGCCTCCAATGCCAAGTTCGCGGTCCATGCCGATCCCGAAAATGCAGCGCTGGCAGCCTATGCAGCCGAGATCGAAGCGCGGCGCGCCGATGGAAAATGGACGGTGCCGACCACCCTTGACCGGGAATTGGCCACCAACCCCTTCCTCCGCGCCGACGATCCTGCCATGCAGGCGCGGTGGGGCGGCGGGGACGCGGTGGCGACGTTCGCCGCGCTGCGCACCGCCAAGGACAACTTTCGCTAAAGGGCGATGTGGGGGAAAGCAAAGTTCAGATGACCGAAAAGCGCCTCACCCGCGTCACCTCGTTCGATGTGGCCGAAGCGGCGGGCGTGAGCCAGTCGACGGTCAGCCGCGCGCTGGCGGGGGATACCTCGATCAGCGAGCCGACGCGCCGCCGCGTGACCGAAGCCGCGCAGAAGCTGAACTATCAGGTGGACGAAAACGCTGCGCGGCTGCGCCGGGGCAAGACCGGCACGCTGGCGCTGGTGATGATCTGCCGGCCGGGCGAAAACCGCAAAGATCTGAACCCGTTCTACTTCGCACTGCTGGGCAGCACCTGCGCCGCCGCCGCCGCGCGCGGATATGAAGTGCTGGTGGCGTTTCAGGATAGCCCGGAAAACTTCTGGGGCCATTATCAGGAACGCCGCAAGGCCGATGGCCTGATCGTGATCGGCACCAGCGAAAATACCGCCGCGTGGGATTATTTCGGCAGCCTGCCCGAAGGCAACCACTGGGTATGTTGGGGTGCGCCGAGTGACGCCTTCCCGTGGGTGCGCAGCGATAACCTGGCAGGAGCGATGCTGGCCACGCGCCACATGCTGGTGCGCGGGTACAAGGACATCGTGTGCCTGGGTTCCGAAACCTCGCCCCAACGCCAGTTCAAGGAACGCTTCGACGGTTATGCCGAAGCGATGCGCGAGGCCGGGCTGAACCCGATCATGCAGCGCATCGAACGCGGGCTGCCGCGTGAGGAACAGGGCCATCGCGCGGCGGCGGATCTGATCGCCAGTGGTCGCAAGTTCGACGCCATCTTTGGCGTGAGCGACGAGATCGCACTGGGCGCGTTGAAGGAACTAACCTCGCAAGGGTATAAGGTTCCGCAGGACGTGGGCGTGGTCGGCTTTGACGGGGTACGCGCGGGCGCATGGTCGACGCCGCCGCTGACCACGATCGAATCCGACTTCGAGGTTGCAGGATCGCTGCTGGTGGATCGCCTGATCGCTACCATCGGCGGCGAACCGCCCTCGCCCCGCCGCGTGCCGGTGCGGCTGGTGGTGCGCGGGTCTACGCGGGATTGACCACGATGATTACAACACTCTCGCCTGAAGCGAAATGGTGAAGCCGGGCGGCGTGCCGGTCGATCCCGCCATCGAACCCTTGGGGTTGATGCAGATGAAATTGACGGCCGGATCATAGGCGGACACCGGCGTGTACGTGCAACCGCTGAACGCTGTCGGCGCCGTAGCCGCATTCGAATAGCGGATGTCGTTGGTCGTCGAGAACGTCAGATTGCTGGTCGGCGAACCTTGGGTGAAGGTCGGCGTCGCGGCGGTGCCGACGGCAATCGTCGCCGGCAGGCTGTCGATCAGCACCACCGAGTTGGAATCGACGGTGGTGGGGCCAGTGTTCGTGACCGCGATGGAATAACGCACGATCGCGCCGGGAATGGCCAGCGGGTTGCTGGTGCCGTTCACCGGGTCGGACAGCACGGAGGACGTCTTTACGAGCGTGAGCGTAGCGTTGGTGGAGCGGCGGGTGTTGGTGATGGTGCAAGTAATGACGTCGCCGATGGCAGGCGCTACCGTGCCGCCGACGGCCGTGGGCAGCGTTGTGCTCGAAGCCGCCCACGCGTTTGTGCAGGCCATAGTAGCGGTATACTGCGTCAGCGCCGTGGTGCCAGCACCGACCTCTCGAAAGGCATGCGCCTGCCCAGCGGTGACCTGAGTCATGGGCGTGGACCCATTGGTGATCGTAGTGGTCGTTCCGGATGTCGTTGTCGTGGCCACTACCGTCGTGCCCTGCACGATGTTCATGGTGAACTGGTCCGTCGCGAAACGCCGGCCATTCGTTCCCAGCGCCTTGGTCAGCCGCAAGTGCGGAAAGGGTGTGTTAGTGAACACGCAGGTCACAATATCGCCGAACTGCAGGTTCCCGAAATTGTAGTCCGTGGTGAGAACATTGGTGGGCATGGGCGTGCTCGAACCGGAAACCGCATTCGTGCAGCTGAGCCTCGTCTGGTAGTGAGAGACCGTGTTGGCGCTACCGGCGGCCATCGATTGGGCGAGCGTGACGGGCAACGCCGTCGAGGTGGTGAGCGTGGCCGCCGTGAACGGACCAAGCGCCGTGCCGCTCGATGTGCCGGATGCCAGCGTGGTGCCGCTGCTGGTGGCCTCGATATCGAACTTGAACTGGTCCGTGGCATCGACGCGCGTGTTGGCCACCTGCATCGTCAGGCGGATCGAGGCGAAGCGCACGGCAAACATCACGCCCTGAAGCCCGCCACCAACGATGGTGGTGGTCAGCGACGTGGGCGTGCTCGTCCCCACTATCTGCGCGCCTACCGTGCCGGGTGCGCCGCTGATGGTATAGGTCTGGGTACCTGCCCCGCTTGCGGCCGGATATGTCGAACCGCTGATCGGCCCCGCCTGATCGAGCAATACCCAGTTTCCGCCATTAGTCTGGAACCGCAGGCTTTCGTTATCATTCGATGATTCCCCGTCGGCAACGACGAACAGATAATTCGAGATGCTGGAGGCTCCGGCCGGGGGCGTGAGCACGATGTTCGAAATGGTTGCCGTCGTGGTTCCGGCCGCCGTCTGATACAGGATGGGCTCGCCACCAATACCGATAAAGGCGGTGTTGCCCACCGCTGCACCGGTCCATGACGGACTCGCAGCGCCCGTGATCGCAGCCCCGCTGATATTCAGCCTGAACGCCAGCAGGGTCCCATCGGGCAAGCTGTAGGAAAACGATTGCCCGCCCGCAGATCGCGCGGCCGTGTCGTTGTAACCCGTGAAATCCAGCCAGCAGTATGTTTGCCAGTTCGCGGGACCCGTCGCACCCTGCGAGGTAGCATAGTTGCAGTTCGCGGCTTGAGCAGGGCTGGCAACGAGGAGCGCCACGAATGCCGCAAACAACCATCCCGTCCACCGAAGAAATTGCACGCGCATCCCCACTCTAGTCCTTGGCCACCCTGCACTACGATTCGTGGGCCTAAGGGAAAAGACTTAGGGAAAAGTTTACCACACCCGCCAGATTTGGAACCGGATCGGGCCATTTTGCCCAAAGCACGGAATATAGGGCACGCAGCAAAAAGCCCCGCCGGTTCCGGCAGGGCTTTTCGTGTACGGGCCCTTGCGGGCGACCCGGTCTCGGCTTTCGCGAAAACTCAGTGGGCAAGGCCCGCGATCGCACCATCCACCAGCGCCTTGTCGGCGGCGGCACCGTGGTTCTGGGCGATAATCTGTCCGGCAGCGGCAGTGGCGGCCGAAGCGGCGCGGGCCCGCAGCATTTCGACCGCAGCGCGTTCGGCGGCACCGATCTTGTCCGCCGCCATCTTTTCGCGGCGACCGATCATGTCCTTGGTATCCGCAGCGGCCTTGGCGACAATGGCGGCCGCTTCGTGCTTCGCGTGTTCGATCAGGGCGGCGGCGTCCTTGACGCTCGATTCCTGCTGGCGCTTGGCATCGGCCAGAAGCGCTTCGGCCTCGGTGCGGATGGCGGCGGCTTCGTCAAGCGACTTGCGCGTATCCGCGATGCGGGCATCGAGGATCGCAAGTATCTGGGCGGGTGCCTTGGCGACGAAAATCGCGATCAGGAAGAAGATCGTGATGCCGACATAGACCCAGCCTTCAGCCCCAAGGCCAAGCAGCGTGGCTTCGTGGTGTTCGCCGGCGGCTTCGGCATGGCCAGCAGCGGCGGCGGCGATCAGCATGATGCTCATGATCTAGTCCTTAACCGGCGATCTGCGCATCGACTTGCGCACGCGCGCTGTCGATGGCGACCTCTGCACCCGTCAACCGGGCGACGATGGCCTGGGCGCCTTCGGCGGCGACATCGCGCAAGGCCTGCTCGGCATCGCGGACAGCCGTAGCGATGCGGGCTTCGGCAGCAGCAATCGCGCCGTCGGTGCCTGCCTGCGCCTGGGCCAGCGTAACTTCGCTTTCCTTGGCGGCGACCGCCTTGGCTGCCGTGATCGCTGCGCGCGCTTCTTCACGCGTCGCTTCGAGCTTCGCGTGATAGGCGGCGCTTACAGCGTCGGCGGATTCCTTCGCCGCCCGTGCGGCAGCGACGTCACCGGAAATCTTGTTTTCGCGGGCATCGACCAGCGTGCCCAGCTTCGGCAACGTCGCGCGGACGATGACGAAATAGAGCACTGCAAACGACAGCCCGAGCCAGAACAGCTGCGGCCAGAAGACATGAGCGAAATCAAATTGAGGCATCGCGGTCCCTGCCAATTTACGATCTGGGCCTGAAAGCAAATCCGGCCCGGATCGGGCCAGTTCCACCAAAATTCATGTCCTGATCCGGGCCGCCCCCCAACGGGCCGGCCCGAACCGGATCAACCCGCGCGGGCCGGACGAACCCGGCCCCACGCGAGCAAATCAAATCAGCTGAACGCCAGAGCCAGCGCGACAACTGCCGCGATCAGGCCGAGCGCTTCCGTCACGGCGAAACCGAAGATCAGGCGGCCGCCCATCTTGGCGTCGGCTTCAGGATTACGAACAACGCCATTCAGGTACTGGCCGAAGATCGAACCCACGCCGATGGCGGCAAGACCCGCACCAATCGCCGCGAGACCGGCACCAATGACCCGTGCAGATTCTACGTCCATGGAAAATTCCCTCGTTCTACAAATCGTTGATGAAAAGACTTAGTGAAGATTGACCGCATCGTTGAGGTACAGCGAAGCGAGAAGCGCGAAGACATAGGCCTGAACCACCGCGATCAGCACTTCGAGCGCGGTGAGCGCCACGTTGACCGCCAGCGGCACGACGCCGAACACATAAGGCAGCGCGCCGAACGAACCGAGCGTGACCACGAACGTGCCGAACACCTTGAGCAGCACGTGGCCTGCGGTCATGTTGGCGAACAATCGAATGGCGAGCGTGAAAGGACGCGAGAGGAAGCTGAGAACCTCGATCGTGAACACGAACACGCCCAGCACCGGGTTGGCACCCTTGGGCCAGAACAGGCTGAAGAAGTGCAGGCCGTGGCGGGAAAAGCCAACGATGCAGACCGTAATGAACACGATCAGCGCAAGGCCGAGCGTGACCGAAACGTGGCTGGTCGGCGTAAACGCGCCGATCCAAGGGATCAGGCCCAGCAGGTTGCAAAACAATACGAAGATGAAGATCGAGAACACCAGCGGCACGAACCGACGGCCTTCCGGCCCGACGTTTTCGTCCATCATCTTGCGCACGAAATCATAGAGATATTCGACGGAAGCCTGCCAGCGGCCGGGCACCAGCGCGAGCTTTGACGTGCCGACGAACAGGAAGATCGAAATCGCCGCAAGGGCAATCACCATCCACAACGAGCTGTTCGTGAACGAGATATCGTAGCCCGCAAGCGCCAGCGGCACCTGCTTTACGACCTCGAACTGCTCCATCGGATTCGCCATGAACTATACCCTCAAGCCGACTGGTCGTTGTCGGGGCTGGTATCGAACTGCACCGAGGTTTGCATTGCGCGACGCGTGCCGGCGGCAAAGCCCAGCACCAGCATCACGATCATGCCCCACGGAGCCGTCCCCAGCCCGGTCCAGTGATCGAACGCCCAGCCGATGAAACCACTGACGAGAACAGCGCCGACAAACTCGATGCCGACCGCCCAGCCCCTGGATTCCGCCCTGCCTTCAGCACTGGAAATCCCACGCGCCTGCTTCGCCTCGGCATCGGCGATGCGGCGACCAAGATCGCCACTGCCGTTGTCTCCGCTCGATTCAGTCACGGGAAATCCTGCCTCCGGAGGCGCCCGACTAGCACGCACCACCACAATAAAATTCGTGCGCCAAAGCCCCTTCACAACGGAAGGATGCTCGACGCGCGCTCCCT
>DAICYJ010000205.1 GCA_027311705.1 Novosphingobium sp.
ACCTACGACGAGGGCCATTGGGACGATCTGGCTGATGCCGATGGCCTGCCGGTCAACGTCTACGCCACCGACCTGCGGAGCAAGGGGCGCCAGTTCGTCCAGGAATTGCGCGTTGCCACCCGCTACGATGGTCCTTTCAACTGGCAGGGAGGCGTGTTCTACGGATCGGATAAGATTCGTTTCGCGCAGCGGCTCGACTATTTTACCGATCCACGCTGCGGGTCCGATTGCGATTTCGGGCTGACGCCGAATGGCACCGGCCTGAACACCATCGACAGTTTCGATCAAAGCCGCACAAGTTATTCGGGTTACTTGCGCGGCGAGTTCAAAATTCTGCCGGAGTTGACCATTTCCGGTGGCATCCGCCAGAGCCACGATAAACTCGTCGTCACCAATTACAGTGCCTACAGCGGCGATACATCGGCACCGCTCTCGATCCCGATTTTCGTAGGTGAGAATCGTCGTAACACGTTCAACAACACTTCGTTCGAAGCAGGCATCAATTGGAAGGCGAGCCGCGATGTGCTGCTCTATGCCTCGTTCAAGCAGGGATATCGCACTGGCGCGGTCAATGGCAGCGCGCTTACCTCGCCACTCGAAGTCAACGTGGCACCGCCGGAACAGGCCGAAGCCTTCGAAATCGGTGCCAAGACCACGCTGCTCGATCGCAAACTAACGATCAACTTGTCGGCCTTTACCACAGGATACAAGAACCAGCAGATCCAGGCATCCGAAGTTGTGGCCGGTGTGCAGACGTTCCCGCTGCGTTCGATCGACCGGTCCCGCATCCGCGGGGTAGAGGCGCAGGTCGTTGCCCGCCCGGTCGATGGAGTAACCCTTTCCGTTACCGCCAGCGCGGTCGATCCGAAATACAAGAAGGGCGTGGTTGCGGGGATCTCGGTCGCCGGAAACCAGATCATCAATTCGGCCAAGTACAAGTTGAACCTGAATGGCGATGTGGTCCTGCTCAAGACTGACAGCGGCAAACTCAACGTCAATCTGAATGGCAATTACAACTCGCGCACATTCTACGATGTGTACAACACGCAGAACATTTCGCAGAAGCCCTACTGGCTGGTGAACGGCCGCGTTTCGTATGACACTGACCGTTGGTCGGTCGCGGTCTATGGCAAAAATCTCTTTAACGAAAAGTACATCGGCTACGGCCTCTCGCTCGAAAGCGCGCTGGGCTTCAACTACATGCTGCGTGGTGTGCCGCGCCAGTATGGAGCCGAAGCGACGCTTCGGTTCTGATCTTCAGGGCTCGTGCCGCGTGATCCGGTGGCAGGGTTGTGGGGACTGGCAGATGGTTGGAAAGGGGAGTGGCGGCCGCTACTCCCCTTGTGACGCGTTCGACTGCTAAGGGGTTTCATCGAACCACGACGTGCCTTGATTGGGCGGTGGTTGCCAACCAGACGCCATCGTCGATCAGGGCCGTCGATCACAGGCCGTCGATCATAGGCCGTCGATCACCCGTCAGCGCTGTGACTAAAGCACGATCCTGGTGTGCCGGCGGCAATGGCGTCAAGGGCGTACAGGAATTCGTTCCGCGATTGAACAAGGTCGGCGGTCACCGATCCCGTCGAAACGATCCTGAGGAGCTTGCCAAGAAACAGCGTCATCGCCAGCAGCCCCGAACGCCTTGTACAGGCATCTCCATTTTGCATGGGCAGCACTCGTTGCCAGGCCGCGATCTGGTTGTCCACGAACGATCGGATAACCGGCCGCAATTCAGGCCGGCGTGCAGCTTCCAGCCAATTGGCAAAGAACACCAGGTTGTCCGGCCCCGATTCGGTGGCCTCCCGCACGAAGATGGTGGTCGTCAGGTCGATCACCTGCGTCTTCGTCAGGCTGCTGCGATCGGCGATCCTCATCACCTCGCGGTAACGCGTGCGGGAACGTTCCGTCAGCGTGTTCTGCGAATGCGACAGCAGGTCGGCGATGCCCGCGAAGTAATAGCTTGGGGCAGCCGGGCTCAGATCGGCGCGCTCGGCAATGGCGCGAAAACTGATCGCGCTCGGTCCTTGTTCCTTCAGGATCGCGATCACGGATTCGACGATCCTTGCCCTGGTCTCAACCGCCTTGGGGCCTGTCTTGCGGGGGTTTTGCTGCTGTGGACCCTGCGGTGTTTCCTGACCGGGGCAAACGGGAACTTTGCCCTCCAGCGTGTCCGCCAAGCTGGTGCCATCGACCTGCAGGGCGATGCACAGAAACAGCAATCCGGTCAGCAGGTCCACTTCGGATCGCACGGCCACGGGCGAGGGGTCGTGGCCGGTGGCTACGGCCAGTGCCGTCCACAGCCGCTGCAACTCGCTGTCCCATTCGCGGGCCAGGGCCAGGCTTTCGGGATGGCGCGCCGCTTCCAGCACGATCTCCGCCCACGCCAGCGTCCGCTCGCGATCGCGCGTGATCGCGTTGCGCAGCAACCGGCGCGCGATGCTGTCGAACGTCATTGCGGTGCCGGAATTGACGCGGTCGATGGTCCGCTCGATCGATTGCGCGTAAGTCCGCAGCACGGTCGCGGAAAGGCTAGCCACCAGCTCGGATTTCACAGGGAAGTGGTAGTTGACGAGCGCGAGGCTGACCCCGGCGGCTGCCGCAACCCTGCGATAACTCAGCGCGGACAGGCCCTCCTTGGCCACGACCCGGATGGCCGCATCTATCAGCGCATTTCTCGTCCGTTCGCCCTTGCTGTCGGCGCGCATCATATCTCCAAATATCTGGGTGCGTACAGATTGGGCCAGATCGCTGTGACCGTCAACATTTCGCGCTCACTGGCTTGACAGCGTCAGGCTGCAAATATATTTGAATGATCGTACAGTTTATAGAAGAGCAAGGGACGCAAGGCTGTGACGGAACCGCACTCGGGCAAAGTCAGCGAAATTGTCCTCGACAATCCCCCCGTAAACGCCCTCGGCGCGGCCCTGCGCCGACACTTGCTAGCGTCGATCGATGCGGCGGAATCCGATCCGGCGGTGGTGGCTATCGTGCTGCGCGGCGCCGGCACGGCTTTCTGCGCCGGCGCCGACATCGCCGAATTCGCAAGCGGCGACATGGGCGATCCTTCGCACCCCGAATTGCTCAACCGGATCGAGGCATGCGCCAAGCCGGTGATCGCCGCGATCACCGGCGTCTGCCTTGGTGGCGGACTGGAAACGGCGCTCGCCTGCCACTATCGCATCGCCGACCCTAGCGCGCGTTTTGCACTACCCGAAGTGACCCTCGGCATTCTCCCCGGTGCAGGCGGCACCCAGCGCCTGCCACGGCTGACCGGTGCAGGCGAAGCGCTGGCCCTGATGACCAGCGGACCCACCATCAACGCGGCTCGGGCGCTGGAACTCGGCGTGATCGATCGGCTGACCGATGGTGACGTCGTTGCGGCGGCGCGGGCGCTTGCGGCCGGACCTGACTGTCCGGCAGTCCGCCGCACCGGGGCCTTGCCGGTGCCTGCCGATCTGGCCGATGCCGTGGTCGATGCACGCGGGCGACTGGCCGCTCGCTCGATAAGTCAGGCTCCTGCGCGCATCATCGATTGCGTTGCGGCGATTACGTCCGACTTTGAAACCGGCAGCGCGGTAGAAGCGATGCTGTTCAACGAACTGCGGACGACCGAAGCGGCGCGCGCATTGCAGCATGCCTTTTTCGGCGAACGCAAGGTTTCGCGTATCCCCGGTATGGGCCGCGAGGTCAAAGCACGCCCGATCGCGAAAGTGGGGATCGTGGGTGGCGGTCTGATGGGCACCGGCATTGCCATTGCGCTCCTCAATGCTGGCCTGTCGGTGATCGTGGTCGAAACCCGCCACGAAGCCCGCGAAAAATCCTGGGACGCCGCCAGCAAAGCGATCCTGCGCGATGCGGCCAAGGGGCGGATCGCGGAGGCGGTGGCCGATGCCCGGATTGCTGCGCTGACAATGGCCGAAGGGCTTGGGGTGCTGGGCGACGTCGATCTCGTGATCGAGGCGGTGTTCGAGGATCTCGCCGCCAAGGAACAGGTGTTCACCGCGCTCGACCGGATCGTGCGCTCGGACACGATCCTGGCCAGCAATACCTCTACGCTGGATCTCGATGCGATTGCCGCCTTCGTCGCCGATCCCTCGCGCGTTGTCGGGCTGCACTTCTTTTCGCCCGCCAATATCATGCGCCTGCTGGAAATTGTCCGTGGCGCTGCGACGGCGCCTGATGTGCTTGCCACGGCGATGGCCTTTGCCAAGCGCGTGGGCAAGGTGGGCGTTGTCTCTGGTGTGTGCGACGGGTTCATCGGCAACCGTCTGTTCGAGGAATACCTTCGCCTGGCCTATTTCCTGCTGGAAGAAGGGGCGCTGCCGCAAGAGGTTGACGGCGCGATGGAGCGTTGGGGCATGGCGATGGGGCCACTCCGCGTGCTCGATCTGGCCGGGCAGGATATCGGCTGGGCGATCCGCAAGCGGCGCGCAGTGGAGCAACCGGACCGTCCTTATTCCGGCATTCCCGATCGCATCTGCGAACTGGGGCGGTTCGGCCAGAAGGTGGGCAAGGGCGTCTACGAATATCCCGACGGCCGCACTGCTGTTCCAGATCCAGCGATCGATCGCCTGATCGTCGATTATTCGCAGGAGATCGGCGTTGAACGCCGGGCAATCGAGGATGCGGAAATCGTCGATCGCTGCCTGCTGGCCCTGATCAACGAGGGCGCGCGCATTGTGGGTGAGGGCATCGCCTACCGTCCGGTCGACGTCGATATGATTTATCTGAATGGCTACGGCTTCGCGCGCGAACGTGGTGGCCCGATGTTCCAGGCCGATGAGATAGGCCTCGCCACGGTGCTGGAAAAGATCCGGGCGCTTGCGGGCGGACGCAATGGCTGGGTGTGGGAGCCAGCGCCCCTGCTCATCGAGCTTGCAGCACAAGGCAAGTGCTTTGCCGATCTGAACGACTGATCAGGCTCAGGAGAACACATATGGCAGATATTTTCCTCGTTTCAGCGGCGCGTACTGCGATCGGCAGCTTTGGCGGTACGCTGAAGGATCAGAAGCCCGGCGAACTGGCGTCGATCCCGGCGCGCGCGGCCATCGAGCGCGCCGGGATTTCGCCCGAGCAGGTCGGCAATGTCGTGTTCGGCAGCGTGGTCGTTACCGAGCCGCGCGATGCCTATGTTGCGCGCATTGCAGCAATGGGCGCGGGCGTGCCGAAGGAGACCCCCGCAATGACGGTGAACCGCCTTTGCGGCTCCGGGTTGCAGGCAATCCTTTCTGCCGCGCAGTCGATCATGGCCGGCGATTGCGGCATAGCGCTTGCTGGCGGGGTCGACGTCATGAGCCGGGCGGCATTTTTTGCCCCGGCCGTGCGGTGGGGCCACAAGATGGGCAATGCCGTGCTGGTCGACGGGCTGAATGGTGCCCTTACCGATCCGTTCAATGACGTGCTGATGGGCGTGACTGCCGAGAACCTGGCGGAACAATATTCGATTACCCGCGAAGAGCAGGACGCGCTGGCGCTGGAAAGCCAGTTGCGCGCCGCCCGCGCGATCGAGGCCGGCTATTTCGTGGAGCAAATCGTCCCTGTCGAGATCAAGTCTCGCAAGGGTGTGGTGCATTTCGCCACGGACGAATATGTCCGGATGGATGCCAGTATCGGCGATTTTTCGAAGTTGAAGCCGGTGTTCAAGAGCGACGGCGGAACGGTTACCGCCGGCAACGCTTCCGGCATCAACGATGCGGCGGCTGCCGTCATCCTTGCCAGCGGCGATGCGGTGAAGCAGTTCGGCCTGAAGCCGCTCGCTCGCCTTGTGTCGTACGGTCATGCCGGGGTAGATCCGGCCTACATGGGTATCGGCCCGGTGCCGGCGTCGCGCATCGCGATGGAGCGGGCAGGCCTGACGATTGCGGACATGGACGTGATTGAATCGAACGAAGCATTCGCAGCGCAGGCTTGTGCGGTGGCACGCGAACTGGGCTTCGATCCGGCCAAGGTAAACCCGAATGGCAGCGGCATTTCGCTGGGTCATCCAGTGGGCGCGACCGGCGCCATCATCACGACCAAGATCGCCTATGAACTGCAGCGCACCTTAGGCCGCTATGGCCTGACGACGATGTGCATTGGTGGCGGTCAGGGCATTGCTGCGATCTGGGAACGTGCCTGAACGCGGCGCAGGCTTCATGCAAGGTAGACCAAGATGACCGATCCGCTTCTTCGCCGCACCGATGTGGACTTCCTGCTGTTTGACTGGCTTGGGCTGGAACGCCTGCTGGAACACGGACAGTTTGCGGATCACAATCGTGAAACGATCGGGGCGGTTCTCGACCTTTCGGAGCGGCTCGCGGCGGATGTTTTCCTGCCGCATTACAAGGCGAGCGACAGCATCGAGCCGACGCTCGACGCGGACGGGGTTCATGTGTTGCCTGCGATCGGGGATGCCTTGCGGCAGTATGCCGACCTCGGCCTGTTTTCGGCCAGCTTTGCCGGCGATCTGGGCGGATTCGGACTGCCGTTCACCGTTTCGGCGACATCCTACGCATGGTTTGCAGCGGCCAACATTGCGACGTCGGCCTATATCATGCTGACTTGCGCGAACGCTCGCCTGATCGCGGCGTTCGGCACTCCCGCGCAGGTCGAGACGTTTGCCCGTCCGCAGATCGACGGGCGCTGGTTCGGCACGATGTGCCTTTCGGAACCACAGGCGGGTTCCAACCTTGGCGACGTGCAGACCCGTGCGGTTCCCGATGGCGAGGACGCCCTTGGCCGGCGTTATCTGCTAGCCGGCAACAAGATGTGGATCTCTGGCGGCGATCAGGACATTTCGGAGAACATCGTGCACCTGGTGCTGGCGAAAGTTCCGGACGCGGAGGGCAAGCTACCCCCCGGAACGTCCGGCATTTCGCTGTTCATCGTTCCGCGCGACCTGCCGGATGGCGGCCGCAACGACGTTGTGGTGGCGGGACTCAACCACAAGATGGGGTATCGAGGCACCTCGAACTGCCTGCTGAACTTCGGCGAAAACGGCGGCGCGACCGGTTGGCTGGTCGGATCGGTGGGCGATGGGTTGCGCCAGATGTTCATGATGATGAACGAAGCGCGCATCAGCGTCGGCTTTGGTGCGGCGGCACTGGCCTATCGCGGTTATCGGCATGCGCTGGCCTATGCCAAGGACCGGGGGCAGGGGCGCAAGCAGCCCGAAGGTCCGCAGACGCCGATTGTCGAGCATCCGGACGTTCGCCGGATGTTGCTGGCACAGAAATGCTATGCCGAAGGCGCACTAGCGCTGTGCATGTACAGCGCCATGCTGGTCGATCAGGACGACGATGCCGACAACGCGGCGCTGCTCTCGTTGCTGACACCCATTGCCAAGACCTGGCCGTCGGAATTCGGGCTGCAGGCGAACGAT
This sequence comes from Novosphingobium sp., assembly GCA_027311705.1. GTDB lineage: Bacteria > Pseudomonadota > Alphaproteobacteria > Sphingomonadales > Sphingomonadaceae > Novosphingobium. Next base: position 7,361 of record DAICYJ010000205.1, read on the forward strand.
CTGGCGATCCAGGTCCACGGCGGATATGGCTACACCCGCGATTTTGATGTCGAGCAGCTGTATCGCGACAATCGCCTGAACCCCATCCACGAGGGCACCACCGGTATCCAGGGTATGGACCTGCTGGGGCGCAAGATCCTGCGCGAGGGCAGGGGTCTGGAAATCCTGCGCGCGCGGATCGCCAGCACGATTGATGCCACCCGCGCCCTGCCAGAGCTGGCGATTTTGGCCGTGAAGCTTCGCACGGCCTGGCAAGAGATCGACGATGCCATTGCAACGGTGCGGCAGCGGCCTGCCGGTCACGTTCTGGACGATGCGACCTCGTTCCTGTTCGCTTTCGGCCACGCCGTAATGGGCTGGCTTTGGCTCGACCTGGCGGTAACGGCCGAACGCGTCGCAAACGGACTCAGCGGCGAAGCGCTGAACGTGGCTAAGGGGAAGCTCGCGGCATGCGCGTATTTCTACAGCTACGAACTTCCGAAGGTGAGCGCTTGGCTCGCCCCGGTAAGCGAAGATAGCGAACTGATGAAGTATGGCATCGACGTTTTGTAAACGGCGATATCAGCACATCTTCCATTTGGGTGGGGCAGCCGGGCATGAGTTACAAGCCACCAGTTGTCGAACAGCGCTTCGTGCTCGAACACGTGGCCGGGATTGGCGAACTGGCCAGTTTCGGGCGGTATGCCGCTGCCGATCCGGAAATGATCGAGGCCATCCTTGACGGGGCGGCCGCCTTTGCGGCGGATATCTGGGCACCGACCAATCGCGTTGGCGATACGTCGCCGCCGCTATGGCGCGACGGCACGGTCACCATGCCCCCAGGTTTCCGCGAGGCCTACGCGGCTTATGTCGAAGGGGGTTGGGGCACGATCACGGGATCGGTTGAATTCGGTGGGCAGGGACTGCCGAATGTCCTCGGCTTTGCGGTTTCGGAGAGCCTTGGTAGTGCCAATATGGCCTTGGAATTGTGCCCCATGCTGACCAGCGGGGCGATCGAGGCGATCGAGCGGCACGGGTCGCCGGAATTGCGTGAACGCTACCTGCCCAATCTGGTGACTGGTGCCTGGACCGGCACGATGAACCTGACCGAACCACAAGCCGGCTCAGACGTTGGCGCTCTGCGCAGCATGGCGACGCCAGCTGGCGATGACACCTGGCGGGTCAAAGGCACCAAGATCTTCATCACCTTTGGCGAACACGACCTTGCCGACAACATCGTCCACCTCGTGCTTGCCCGCACGCCCGGTGCGCCAGCCGGAACGAAGGGTATCTCGCTTTTCCTGGTGCCCAAGGTGCGGCCAGATGGCACGCGCAATGACGTTCGTTGCGCATCCATCGAACACAAGCTGGGCATCCACGCTTCGCCCACCTGCGTCATGTCATTCGGAGACAACGACGATTGTATCGGCTGGCTGGTAGGTCCGGAATGCGGCGGCATGCGCGCGATGTTCACGATGATGAATAATGCACGGCTCAACGTAGGGCTGCAAGGCGTCGAAATCGCGGAACGCGCCACGCAACAGGCGGTGGCTTATGCGCGTGACCGGGTACAATCTGCCCGCGCGTCGCATCCGAGTGCAGGGGCAGTTGCGATCATCGAACATCCCGATGTCCGCCGTATGGTGATGCGCATGAAGGCGCAGACCCAGGCCATTCGCGCGCTTGTTTATCTAGCCGCATCTGACGTGGATCGCGCACACGCGGGGCACGACGGCGCGCAACAGCGGCTGGATCTGCTGACCCCGTTGGCTAAGTCACACGGAACCGACGTTGGCTGCGAAGTTGCGAGCATCGGTATCCAGGTCCACGGCGGCATGGGCTTCATCGAGGAAACCGGCGCCGCGCAATACTATCGCGATGCGCGGATTGCGCCGATCTACGAAGGCACCAACGGCGTACAGGCGGCCGATCTTGTTGGGCGCAAGCTGGCGGGTGATGGTGGGCAAGCCCTGCGCCAACTTGTCGCTGATGTTCGGGCCGACGCGGGCGATGCCGGGTTGCTTGCTTTGACCGACACCGTGGACGAACTCGCCATGCACCTGCTTGCCGCCGACATCGACGACCGTCTGGCCGCCAGCGCGCCGTTCCTGACGCTGGTATCGGTGATGACGTGCGGGTGGCTGATGGAACGCCAGCGCCGGATTGCCCTTGCAGGCCTCGATGCGGGCGCGGAAAATCCGGCGTTCCTGCGCAGCAAGGTGGCGGTCGCCAACTGGTATCTGGCGCATATCGTGCCGGAAGCGGCGGGGCTTGTGGCATCGGTGCGGGCTGGGTCGAAAGACCTATATACCTTGGATGCGAATGAATTGACTCTGTGAAGCATCGCAGCACAAGGAAACGCATTGCCATGGCCACGCTGATCGTCAGCTACCCCGCAACCGAAAGCGCCCGTTTCGATCGGGAATATTATACCGGGAAGCACATGGACATCGCGCGCGAGGCTTGGACGTCGTTTGGCCTCGAAGCGACCGAAGTGCTGTTTCCGGCCGATGCAGTGCAGCCCTTGGCCGGAATGGTCATTCTTCGCTTTGCCGATCAGGCGTCGATCGATGCCGCCCTGTCCGGGCCCGCCGCAGCGGTCGTGGTCGGCGATGTGCCGAATTTTACCGACATCGTCCCGGTGATCTTCCGCGCCGGCGATTGATGTTTCGCATATCGGTGATCGCCAAATCCTGATCTCGACGGCGGCGCCCTATCGTTGCCTGCCACAATTCGGCCCTTGCGGTGCAGCATCACGTGATTTCGTTCGAACGCCCGGTGATGGTGATCGCTAGGCGTGAAGACGTACCGCCGATTCGTCCGCCGACAGCACTCGTGCAAGAGCATTGCCGACACGGTCGGAAATTCAAAGAATCCCACTGTGCGTGATGTGCGGAAAACGCCAGCAGCGCCGCAGGCGTCGGCCGATTTCAGACCGGTACGCGCAGCAGAAGCGGCTTTTAGACGCCAGAAATGTCCTACGTTTTTGCTGACTATCACTTGACTTTGGCCTGAACCTCGGTGAGAAATGACCACCTGTTCGCACGTCCATCGCGCCTCACGGCCGGCGTTCTGCGGAACATCGGTCGCCTTGCCGCCATGGCTGGTTGCCGTAATTGGTAAGAGAGGGGCAGGACGTTGACTGACAAAGGCAAATCACCGGCACTGCCTTCCGACGACCTTCAAGCAATTGTAGAGCAATTCAATGCCAGCCATTGGCGATCGCTCGAACTTGAATTCCACGGGTCGCGTCTTTTTCTGAGCAAGGATTCCGGGGCCTTGCCGACGTGGGACAATCGTTCTTCGGGAGGCGCGGTTGCCACTGTGGCGACTTTGCCGCCGCCGCCATTGGGTGCCGCCGTCACAAATGCGCCCGCCGCGCCGCGCGCCGGGATCGCCGAAGGCCACGTGGTTGTTAAGGCGTCGTCGCTTGGCACCTTTTATCGTTCGCCCAAGCCCGGCGCAGACCCGTTCACACAGATCGGCGATTCCGTGGATGCGGATACCGAACTTTGTCTGATCGAGGTGATGAAGCTTTTCACCACGCTTCGTGCCGGGGTGAAAGGTCGGCTGGTCCAAATACTGGTCGATGATGGCGTGATGGTTGAACACGACCAGCCGTTGTTCGTCATCGACACCAATGGCTGATCCTGTCGCCCGCCAGCCACGGCTGTTCGTTGCCAACCGCGGCGAGATCGCGCTGCGCGTCATCCGGGCGGCGCACGCGCTTGACATCGAGACCGTACTTGGCGTGTCGGTGGCGGATCGCGACAGTGCTGCGGCGCGCGAGGCCGGGCGGATTGTGGTGCTGGGGCCGGCCCCATCGCGCGATTCCTATCTCAACATAAGCCTGGTCGTGCACGCCGCCGTGGCGACGGGCTGCACCCTGCTACATCCCGGATATGGTTTCCTGTCCGAACGGCCCGAACTGGCCGAACTCTGCGCGGAGGAGGGGCTGATCTTCGTCGGCCCCCGTGCGGAAACCGTGCGCGCCGTTGGCGATAAGATTTCGGCCAAGGCGGTCGCGGAAGCTGCAGGGGTTCCGTTGACGCCGGGCAGCGGCAAGCTGGAATCAGTTGATCATGCGCTGGAGGTGGCGGAGGGCATCGGATACCCGGTGATCACCAAGGCCTCCGCTGGCGGCGGGGGACGCGGCATGATCGTGGCGCGCGATGCCGAGGAATTGCGTCGCGCGTTCGATCAGGCATCGACGACCGCGCGCGAAGCGTTCGGCGACGATACCCTTTACCTCGAAGCCTATGTCGAACGCGCGCGCCATCTGGAGGTGCAGCTTTTCGGCGACGGGGAGGGCGGTGCCGTCCATTTCGGCGAACGCGATTGTTCGATCCAGCGCCGCTATCAGAAGATGATCGAGGAGGCCCCAGCCTCCATCCTTTCGGACGAATTGCGTGCCGGTCTGCGCGCTGCCGCGGTCGATCTTCTGGCCTCCATAGATTACTGTAATGCGGGAACAGTCGAGTTCCTTTACGACGAGGCGCGCCAGAAGTTCTATTTCATGGAGGTGAACGCCCGCATTCAGGTGGAGCACCCGGTTTCCGAACAGATCTCGTCGCACGACCTGATCAAGCTGCAATTGGGCCTCGCCCTAGGGACAGCGACCCTGCCACGGCAGGATGACGTCGTCCTCGCCGGTCATGCGATTGAGGCGCGGATTCTGGCGGAAGATCCGGAGCGCGATTTCATGCCATGTCCCGGCAGGATCACGCGCTGGGTGCCTGCGACAGGCCCCGGCGTGCGCGTCGATTCCGCCGTGCAGGAAGGGTCGATGGTTCCGCCCTATTACGACAGCATGGTCGCCAAGCTGATCGTAACCGGTTCCAGCCGCGAACAGGCCGTCGCTCGCCTTTCCGATGCGCTCAAGCGGTTCAAGGTTGAAGGGATCGCCACCAACATCCCGCTGTTGCAGGCGATCGTCGATCATCCCGGTTATCGCGCGAACGCCGTCAGCACAAAATGGCTGGAGAACACGCTTCTTCCGGCCTTCCAGACAGAGAGGTCCGAATAGTCATGGCGCACATCGAATTCGTCGACGAGACGTTCCGCGATGGACAGCAGAGCCTGTGGGGCATGCGGATGCAGGCCGGAATGGCCATCCCCATTGCCTCGACGCTGGACCGGACCGGATTCCGCCGCATCGAGTTCGGCGGCTCCAACTATTTCGAAGTGATGGTCCGCTATTGCCAGGAAAACCCCTGGGCCGGGATGGACGCGGTGCTGGAACAGATGCCCCGCACGGTGATCCGCAGCGGCATGCGCTCCAACGCGATGGCCACGTTCCGTACTTCGCCGGATGCGCTGATGGACGCCTGGATGCGCCGCAACTGCGTGCACGGCGTGCGAAGCATGTGGGTGTACGACCTGCTCTACAACATCGACAAGATGGCCCGGCTGGCCAAGGTGGCGAAGGAGTTCGGCACCGAAATCGCCGGATCGCTGATGTACACGCTCTCGCCGGTGCACGACGACGCCTATTATGCCGACAAGGCGAAGAAGCTGTCGGCCTGTGCGGACATCGATACCCTGCTGCTCTATGATACAGCCGGTGTCCTGACCAAGGAGCGTATGACCACGCTGATCCCCGCTATTTTGGCGAACAGCAACGGCAAGCGGCTGGAATTCCACGGTAACAACCTGCTGGGCATGTCGGCCAAGAACTACCTCGACGCCATCGATCTCGGCGTCAGCATTATCCACACCGCCAGTCGCCCGATGGCCAATGGCCCATCCGTCCCTTCGACGGAATTGATGGTCAACAACCTCGAGATCCTGGGCCACACGCATAATCTCGACAAGGCGCTGTTCGAGCCGGTGGCGACGCACATGGAACGGGTGGGCAAGCGCGCCGGGTTTCTCGTCAACCAGCACGGCGAATACAACGTTTTGTCGATTCAGCACCAGATTCCGGGCGGGATGATGGGCACGCTCAAGGCCCAGCTTGAGCGCCACGGCATGTCGGGCAAGATCGACGAAGTGCTGGCCGAAGTCGCTGTTGTCCGCCGCGAACTCGGCTACCCCGGCATGGCGACGCCGTTCAGCCAGCTCGTCGGCATTCAGGCGGTGCTTAACCTCGTGAACGGCGAGCGCTACAAAACCATTCCCGACGAGATCATCGAATATGCGCTCGGCTATTACGGCGAAACCGCGGCGCCGATCGACGGCGACGTTCTCGACCGCATTTTGTACAGCCCGCGCGCGCAGACGGTGCGCGAAAACCCGCCGGAGCATCCGACGCTGGCCGAACTGCACCGCAAGTTCGGTACGACGGACGACGACGAGATGCTGCTGCGGGCTATCCTGCCTGAAACGGACCTCGAAAAGATGCGCGCGGCAGGGCCCCTGAAGCGCGACTATCCGACCATGTCGTCGCCTGAACTGGAACAGGCGGCCAAGTTGCTCAAGATCGCCAACTTGCCCGCGATCCAGATGCAGTCGGAAAACCTGTCTCTGTCACTGCGAGCCTGAGTGCCGGGTTGCTCCCCGCCAGATTGGCGGGGAGGTGGGCCTTACGCGACGAGGTTGTCGCGCAGTGCCGCAACCATCGCAGGCGGGCACTGAAGCGCTTGAGCGGCATAGGCCTCGATGGAGCCATAGCGCTCGCAGACCGCGCCGAACGCGCGTGACAGGAATATCGGATCGACCCGAGCGACCACCTGGATGGCGTCTTCCGACAGGCCTTTGCCGAAACGGTGTTCGATCTGGCTTCGCAGCTTCTCGACCTGCGCCTCTGCATCGGGGGCGGAATTTGTGAGCAGGTATTCGGCCATCACATCGTCCGGATGCATGCCGAGCAGCGTCTGCAACACGGCGACGATGAACCCCGTGCGATCCTTGCCGGCGGTGCAGAACACCAGCGATGCGCCACAGCTTGTCGAAAGCGCGTTCAGGTAATCGGCGTAGACCTGTTGCAGGTGAGGGCGAAAGGGCATTTCCTCATACCGCCGGGCAAACTCCTCACGCATAGTCGGCGCGTCTTTTACCTCGGCAGCGGCTTCTTCGTGAAAAGCCACGCGGGCCGATTCTCCGGGCGATTCGATCAGCCGGGCCTTCAGTCCCTCGGGCCATCGGCAAGGTGCGTTGCTGCGCTCCGATGTCCCCCGCAGGTCGGCAAGGATACCCGGGGCGAGCCGTTCGATCACGGCGAGATCGTGTGCGCTGGCTTCCGACGTGTCGCCAGCACGGAACAGGCGACCGGACGCAATGGTGCCGCCCCCCGGCAACCCGCCTCCGCCAAAATCGCGAAGATTGCGGACTTTGTCCGTGGTGACAAAGTTGGTCGTCCCGGCTTTACCTTGGAGCGTCGTTGTCATTCCATTCCTTTTCCGACAGAGACTCGCCATTGAAGTGTGCTTAAAAGTGTAGTACACTAATGTATACCAAATTCAATATGGGAGAGCGCCTGCCGTGAACATCGCATCGATCCTGGGGAACGCCGCGCGCACGTTCGGTGATCGTCCCGCGATCTCCATCGGCGACGAGCTTCGAGCCGATTATGCGACGATGGCCCTGCGCGCTGCGCGACTGGCCGGCGGGCTGGCACGAACCGGCCTTGTGCCCGGCGATCGCGTGTTGCTCGCGATGACCAACTGCCACCAGTATTTCGAATTGCTCTTCGCCGTGTGGCATGCGGGGTTGGTCGCGGTACCTGTCAATGCCAAGCTGCATCCGAAGGAGATTGCGTGGATCGCGCAGGATAGCGGCGCCAAATTTTGTTTCTGCACGGCGGACATGATGGACGCCGTCGTCGCGCAGGCCGGCGAAATGCCCGGCATCATGCGGTTCGTATGCGTCGAAGATCTGGAATACGGACAGCTTCTGGCGGACCCAGTCAATTGTGCCGACGCGGGCCGCGACGATCTGGCGTGGGTTTTCTATACCAGCGGAACGACCGGCAAGCCCAAAGGTGCCATGTTGTCGCACCTCAACCTTCAGCTCATGGCCTGGAGCTATCTGTGCGATTTCGACCGGCTCGATTCAACCGATGCGATGCTGCATCTCGCCCCGCAATCGCATGCCTCCGGGCTGCTGGCTTTGCCGCATATCGCCAAGGCCTCGCACCAGATCCTGCCCCCGAGCGGCGGTTTCGATCCCGGCGAACTGGCTTCCATGATCGACCGGACCGAAAGCCTGACGTTCTTCCTCGCCCCGACGATGCTGCGCCGGGTGGTGGAGCACGGCGGCGTTGCCCGTTCACGGATCGAAAACGTCCGGACGGTAATCGGCGGTGCTGCTCCCTTCACCGGGCAGGATGTGCGGGATGCGTTGGAAACTTTCGGTCCGCGGTTCACTAATGGCTATGGTCAGGGCGAATGCCCCTGCACGATCACGATGATGCCGAAGCACCTTTATTCAGCGGTTGCGACTGACGAGGAACTAACCTCTGTCGGGATCGCCCGGACCTGTGTGGAGGTGCTTGTGCTCGATGGCGAGGGGACGCCGCTGCCGCCGGGTGAGGCAGGCGAGATCGCGGTGCGCAGCGACATCGTGATGCGAGGTTACCTCAACCGCCCCGATGCAACGAATGAGACAATCGTCGATGGCTGGCTGAAGACCGGCGACATGGGCAGCATGGACCGGCGTGGCTTTCTGACGCTGAAAGACCGCTCAAAAGACGTGATCATCAGCGGCGGATCGAACATCTACCCGGCGGAGCTGGAAACGGTGATGCTCGGACTTGCCGGCGTGGACGAGGTTGCCGTCGTGGGCCGGGTGGACGCCGATTGGGGGGAAGTGCCCGTGGCGTTCGTGGTGGTGAACCCGGCCATGGGCATCTCGGCAGCGACGCTGGACGCAATCTGCCTCGACAATCTTGCGCGCTACAAGCGGCCAAAAGAATTCATCTTCGTGGACGGGCTGCCGCGCAACAGCACGGGAAAGATCCTGAAGGCGGAATTGCGGGCAAGGCTCACGCAGTCGCCTGCGTAGGTGGGCGGTTTGCTTAGCTGTCGCGATGTTCCGGAAAGGCGCTTTCCGGAAGCTCGGCCAGCATGTCGTACTGTCGGTGAAGGTGGACGCGCATCGCCTTGTCCGCTTTCTTCACGTCACCCGTGAGCACGGCCTTGGCGATCGCCGCATATTCCGCGATATGCGTCTTCCTGTCCTTGAGGCCCAGGTATGACCGGATTTGCAAGCGCAACATGTGGATGCGCATTGCCGGCAGGATAGAGGGCAACTGTGTGTTGCCGCCAATCGTCATCAGCACATCGTAGAAGTTCCGGCGTTGGGAAGGAGATTCGCTGAGGACTTCGTTACCTTCTTGATAGGGCTTGAGTGCCGCTTCGAACTGCGCTCGTTCTGCCTCCGACGAAGTTGCGGACACTTTCTGCGCAGCTAGGGTCGCAATCAGGCAGCCGATCGGCTCCACTGCAAGCAGCAGGTCCATCGCTTCCGTTCGGGTCAGGATGCGAACATAAGCGCCGCGGTTCAGAGCCTTCGACAGGACGCCCTGTGCGTCGAGGCGGCGAAACGCTTCGCGCACCGGGCCACGGCTGAAGCCCAGCGGACGGGTCAGGTCGTTTTCGATCAGGCGTTGCCCCGGCACGATCCGGCCTTCCAGGATGCCCTCGGTGATGAATTCCACGGCACGGTCGGGGGCAGATTGCAGTGCTTCATCGTCGGATGCCGGGGTGTGCACCGCATTGTCACCCTTTGATGCGATGTTTCGTGCTGCAACCATTGTCTGCCAAATCCCCAGAATCGAAGCCAGTTCCAACTACGACAATGCCGCTTTGACACTTGGAACCCCTTTTTGTCGACAAAATTGGGTGCGCCCTTTGATCGGCTATCCTCATAATTGATCGGATTTGCGCTGTCGGAAGGCGTTATCGTGCCGCGATAACCACAGAACTGGAGGCTTCACGCCTTCCTTGTTGCGAAAAAGTCTTCATAAATGTCCTACAGTCTTGCATCCATTGTCACGCGCATGTAGCCTTCGAACGTCCGCGTCTCTTCGCGAAGAGTCGGCTGCGGTTCGGGGGTTGAAAGGGCACATGATGAATTCTGGACAGGCAAACTCAACGGGTCTTATGCGGCATGCTTCGCATGGTGCTCTGGCGTTCATGCTGATCGCGCTTCCGACGATGGCCAGCGCACAGGCAGCCGATGCTAGCAGCGAAAGCAGCGGGGTCGGCGAAATCGTCGTTCAGGCGCAGCGGCGTAGCCAGAACCTCCAAGATGTGGGCGTCGCCGTCACCGCGCTGGACAGCAACGCGCTAAAACGGTTCAACATCACAGATTCAAAGGACATCGCTCGTGCAGTGCCGGGCGTCCTGCTGGATTCCACGGCCGGTGGCGGCATTAACGCCAACCTTTCCGTGCGCGGGGTGTCGCAGTCCGATTTTTCCTCGGTGCAGGAATCGCCTAACTCCATCTACATTGATGAAGTCTACCTGAGCTCACCGAATGCCGCTGCCTTCACGTTCTATGACCTGCAACAGGTGGAAGTGCTGCGCGGCCCCCAAGGCACGCTGTTCGGACGTGCGTCCAGCGGTGGGCTTGCCAACTTCATCATGGCAAAGCCGACCAAGGAATTCACCGCCTATGCCGAGATCGGCTATTCCAGTTTCAACGACGTCTATGTCGAGGCGGCTGTCAGCGGTCCGCTTTCCGACCGGGTCCGCTTCCGGTTGTCCGGTCGTGGAGAGCGCGCCGACGGCTGGTTCGAAAATGGCCTCGCCGGTGGCAAGGATACGTTCGAAAAGCGGTTCTTCGGTATTCGGGGCCAGCTTGAGGCGGACCTCACTGAAACGCTCACGGCGCGCCTCACCGTCAGCTACGACAAGAACCCCCGGCATTTCGAGGGCATTTACCGCACCGAGCCAGCCTATCTTGATGCGAACGGCGACCCGGCGCTTCTCCCTGCAAATGTCGATGCCTATGGCACCGGTGCCGGGAAGGATTTCGCCGGATATCGCAACCCTTACAAGAAATACAACAAGGCCGACTTCAACAACGTCGGCTTCCTGCAGAATGAGCGATTTTCGCCAACCCTGAACCTTAAACTGGACCTGGGTCAGGCGACCATCACATCGATCACCAACTACACCCACTTCAGCTACAGCTATAACGAAGACTGCGACGGCGGGCCGGTCGATTTCTGCCAGTTCCCGCTGGGGCAGGATCTGAAGCAATTTTCCCAGGAATTGCGAGTTAACGGCAAGAGCGGCGGGCTGACCTCCACCGGTGGGGTCTATTACCTCCACACGAAGCAAAATTCGCCGGTGGGCTTCTCGTTCCCGGCACTGTCCGGGTCCGACTTTGCATTCGATGACTTCAACCTGGTTAACCAGAAGGTCGAATCCTACGCGGTGTTCGGTCAGGCCGAATATGAATTGACGTCAACGCTGAAGGCTACCGCCGGCTTGCGCTATACCCATGAGCGCAAGGTGGTTGATTCCAAGGTATTCTTCAACGAACTGGGTAACGGCTATTCCGGTGGCACGGGCAGCGTGGTGTTCAATCCGCCCTTGCTGATCTATGATTTCAGCCCCGCCACTGTGGGCAACCTTGCGCGCAATTCCGAAAACCTCTGGAGCGGCAAGATTCAGCTCGATTACAAGCCCGCCCGCAACACGCTGTTCTACGTCAGCGCATCGCGCGGAGTGAAAGCCGGCGGGTTCAACACCAACGTTTCCGGCAATCTATCCAATGCAGACACGCCGTTCAAAAGCGAGTTTGTCTACGCTTTCGAAGTGGGTGCAAAGCTTGAACTGTTCGATCGCAAGCTGCGGTGGAACACAAGCGCGTTCTACTATGACTACCACCGCTTCCAGGGGTTTGGGTTCAACGGGCTCCAGGGTGTGGTCGGAAACTACGACGGCAATTTCAAGGGTGGGGAAATCGAACTAACTGCTGCCCCGACCCGCGATATCGATCTCACGTTCTCGGCGGCGTATCTCGATTCGAAGCTGAAAGACGTGCCGACGGCCTATTACGGCGTTCGCGACGAACAGAGCATCATGGCGCCACATTGGACCGTGAACGGGAGCGTCACCAAGCGGTTCGAACTCGGCTTCGGTACACTCTCACTCAACTGGAACGGGAACTACGTCGACGATCGCTATGCCTCGATCGACAATACGGCAGGCACTTTGGTCCCCGGATCGTTCATTCACAACGCGCGCATCGGACTTGATCTCAAAGATCAGGGGCTGGAACTGGCAGCGTTCATCAACAATATCAGCAACAAGGCCCGGATGAACTTCACCTATGACCTGATTGCCTCAACCGGAAGCTATTTGCAAAGCTTCGACAAGCCGCGCTGGATCGGTGGCTCTATCAAGAAGAATTTCTGACCGGCGCGCCAGTCGAAACGACGGGGTAATGAAAAGGGTGCTGACGCAGAAGCGTCGGCACCCTTTTTGTTGGAGTGGCATGGAGCGCAAACTCCAGCGTCCGTCGCTCCCAGTCGTCAAAGATGGATCAGCCACCAGCTTTGCCCGTATTCACCGGCACCGACAGTCAGTAGTGGCGAGCCGCGTGCCATTTGAGCGCGAGCGCCAGAAGCACAAGCGACAGCGCGCTCGCGATCAGGCTGCCCGCGTTGACGAGGGCAAAGTCGGCCGTCACGAAGTTGCCCGCGATGGCGGGACCAATGGCAATTCCGCCAAGCGTGCAGGCATTGACCAGCATCGCCGCGCTGCTCGAACTGTCTGCATGCGTCACAGCCGCAAACTGGAACGGCGTCAGGATATTCCAGCCAAAGCCGAACAGCGAGGCGAGGAGCGCAAACTGCCCGACGGGTTTGACGGTCATCAGCAGGACGATGGCGACGATCAGTACGGCGTAACCGACGTAGAGCGGAAGCGCGAAATGCGTGCGAGATCCTACGATGGCCGATACCACGCCACCGGCCATGCCGGCAACGAGCACCATCGAAAGGTCGGATTCAATCCCCGCCTCGCTGCCCCCCCAGGCGATACCCATATAGGCGAGGAAGGCAAAGATCGCGCCGGCACCGGCGAAGTAAAGCAGCGCCGACAGGATCGCCAGCCAACCCGGACCACTGATCCGCTGGTGTTCTTCTTGAGCATCTTCCGATTGCCCTTCGCTTTCTGCGGCGCGCGGCAGAGCGAGGCACAGTGCCAGTCCGCTGACGGAAATCGCGGCGATCAGAAGGAACAGGCCGCTCGCACCCCAGTTGCCCGCGATGGTGCCCAGGAACTGCACACCAATCGCACCGGTGCCGAGCTGTGCCACGTTGAACAGTGCAAGGTTGCGGGCATCATTGCTGCCGTTGGCCAACACCGCGTAAACAATCGCCATGGAGATACCGCCGCCGGTCCCGGCAATTGCCCGCGCGGCCAGCAGAGGCAGATAGCCATTAGCCTGGCTTGCCAGCAGGTTGCCGGCGATCAGCACGATGATGCCGACCATGGCGACAGTTCGCCAGCCCATTCGTTCCAGCATGCGCGGGACCATCGCGCACAGGATCGTGCCCAGCGCGATGCCGCCCATGTCCGCCAGCGCCACGTATCCGACTTGCGCTTCATCCAGCGACAGGGTGCGGCCAAGGACGGTCAGGAACACCGGCAGTGTATTGACCACCAGCGCGCAAAGGGCGCCCAGAAAGATGGCGGCGGCAGTGGCCAATGCATTGCCGCTGGAGCGGCCAGCGGTCGGATTAATCATCGCGGGGCCTTCGGTCAAGCTGCTGCCAATATACGGTTGCTGTCCGCATCCATGGCGCGCTTCAAGGCGCAATAGGAATAATACGTCTGGATGGTCAGGTAGGACCACACATAGAGCGCAATCGTATAGAAGTTGAGCACGACGTTTGTTTCGTCGCCGGGGATTTTGTAGAAATCATACATGTAAGCGATCGTCTGGTTGGTGGCGGCTGCCAGCAGCATGCCGATGGCATGTCCGGTTTCGCCGTATTTGTGCAATGTGTAGGCGAAGTAGATCAGATAAATCGTGAACACAGTCCACATCGCGAGCAGGATATATTTCAGATCGGGCGCTAGGTAGTCCGTCAAAAGCACAAGTGTGGCGAGGCTGGGAACTACGAAGAACAGCAAGTCCGCGCGAAGGGTTGGGCGATAGCCGTGCGTGAGGACCATCAGCCCGGCGACGGTGACGATTGGCAGGCCGAAGGCGCGCGAAAACGTATCGAGGAACTCGACGCCCAATAGGTTGATCGGCGAGTGGTTCAGTTCATAGATCATGAAATTGGCGGAAGACGTCGCGAGCAGGAACCACTCGATGCCGATGAGGTAGTTGCCAAGCTTGCAGAACTTTATGCCATAGAAAAATCCGCTGGCGGCAAGAGCGATGGCGGCAAGGCAAATGCTGAGTGTCCTGGGATCCACAATTTCCTCCTCATTCAAACCTTGGGCCTGCTTCGGCGGCTTCCGATGGGAATTCTGGGCCGCCGACGATCATGGCATGCCACAGCGCCGCTAGACAATCGTCCGGCGGCACTTGCATCATGGCCGGAACGCACCTTTCTTTTCGTGCGCGTCCCATGCCTCGTTGGTCAGATAGGCGAACAGCGCCTCGGCCTCCGCGTCGGTCAAATCCTTGAACTGCGGCATGCCACCACCGTTGGTGGAAAGGGCACCGCCCTGCACGACTGACTTCAGGTAGGCGAGATCGGAAGGTGGCATTCGGATCAGGCTGGGGATACGCCCGCCCGATGCATCCGCATTCATGCCGTGGCAGTCAACGCAGCCGTATGATTCAAAGATGATCTTGCCCTTGCCCGCCATCGCGACATCCTGTCGCGGCGCGACTGGGCGATTGATCGGCTCCACCGTTGCGAGCGACGGATACTTCGCCTTGCCGCCGATGCGGAAGGCCAGCAAACGAGGCGGCGTTCGTGATTGGGGTGTCGTGCTGTATTTCGAAAAGTACGATCCGGTGGCTGCGGCGGTTCCGTTGCCGGTCGGGACGATCACATATTGCACGCCGTCGACCATGACGGTCGATGGAGCACCACGGATGGCCCCACCGGTCTGGCGGCTCCACAGTTCCTTGCCGGTCAGCGCGTCGAACGCGACGAGACGTCCGTCGGCCATACCTTGGAACACCAGCCCGCCGCTGGTGTGCAGCAAGCCCCCGTTGATGGGCAGGCCGCTTGGTGCGCGCCACTTTACCTTGTTGGCAACGGGATCCCAGGCGACGACTTCGCCGTAGGATTTCCACTTCGGATCGCCCGAACTGCCATAGTAGAAGTCCATCAGCAGGCCGCCGACGAGCGCCTTGGGATCGGATTCCACCTTGGTGGGCATCACCATGTTGGGAATATAGACGAGGTGGCTTTCTGGGTCGTAGGCCAACGCCTCCCACCCATGGCTGCCGGAAAGGGCAGGCAGCGCGATGTTCACCTCGCCCGGACGAAGCCAGTATTGCCCCTCCGGCTTGAGAATCGGCCTTCCGTTGTCATCTAGCCCCTTGGCCCAGTTCAGGTCGGTGTAGGCGCTGCCGGAAATGAACTTGCCGGTCTTGGCATCCAGGACATAGGCAAATCCATTCTTGGGGACGCTGATGACGGTCCGGCGCATTTCTCCGCCGACGGGAAGGTCTGCAATCATGATGCCTACCGTGGCATCGTAATTCCACCCATCGTGCGGCGTTTCCTTGAAATGCCATTTGTATTCGCCGGTGGTCGCATCCACGGCTACGATGGAGTTGGTGAACAGTTCATCGCCGGCGTCGGCTGCGCGCTTGCTGGGATCGAAGGGCGATGGTCCGCCCACGCCGATGTAGAGCAGGTTCAGTTTGGGATCATAGGTCATTGCATCCCACGCGCTGCCGCAGCCGTGCGACTTTTCGTACCAGCCGGTGCCCCAGGTCTTCGCCGCCATATCATACAGCGGGCTGTCCTGCTTTTCGGCGGGGTCGCCCGGCACGGTGTAGAACCGCCAGCGCCGCTTGCCCGTCTTCACGTCGAGCGCATCGACGAACCCGCGCGTTGTGCCCGAATCCATGCAGGCATTGCCGATGAACACCAGCCCGGCACCCACCCGGGGCGCGGCGGAAATGCCGTACATCTGCGTCGAATCGCACGATTGTGCTTCCCACACTTTCTCGCCGGTCTTCTGATCGACTGCGACAAGACGGCAATCGCCTGTGGTGATGATGGCCTTGCCGTCCGACAGCGCAAGGCCGCGGTTCATCCGCCGCCCCCAATAGCCGCTGAGCGAGGACTTGCTGAAATCGGCCGTGTCTTCATAAGACCACAGCAGCTTGCCGGTCTTGATGTCGTTGGCAAAAATGGCCGCGCTGGGGCCACCCTGATAGATCACGCCATCCGCGATCAGCGGATTTCCGACAAGTCCGTCGAGGTTCGGCATCGGCACCCACCATGCGAGGTCCAACTGGCCGACGTTGTCGCGGTTAATCGTGGAAAGATCGGCGTGGTGTTGCATTTCGGGGGAATTGCCGAGCGCTTCCCAATTTGTGTTGCGCGGATCCTGGCTCGCTGCAGAGACGCAGCCGACAAGCACTGCTCCGGAAAGGAGCGTGGCGGCCACGGTCGGCACCATTCGTCTGATGCTGCGCGAAAACGATGCAATGCCAATGGAGCTCATTCCCAACCTCCCAGAATTTCGCACGCGGCACCGCCAATGCCGAGGTTGCCAGAAGACTGCCTCGCGCGTCACCTTGAGTCAATGCTGCCTGCAAAAATGTAGGACACTATTGCAAGCCTCGATCTAGCCGGTTAGGGTGGCGGGGTTGAGTCAGTTACCCCCTGAGTTCTCGCGCACTGGCAAGATTGCACACGGGGCAGCAGTATCTGGCAGGGCGGGCCAAAGCAGCGGCGATGGCAGGCTAAGCGAAAGGCAGGCGGGGAAGATGGCAGACAATCCAGTCATCAGCGAAATGTCCGTCGTCAGGCGGACCTGGTCGTCCGAACAGACCGCCGATCACATTCGCGCTCTGCCGATATGGTCGGGTGAAGCTCTGGTCGAACAGAAGTTCGGCGGGCTGCAAAACCGCACGTATTTTGTCACCGACGGCGGCGGCCGCCGTTCCGTCGTGCGAGTAGGATTTGATCAATACCGCACACGCCAGACCAGCGTTGTCGAATGTGTACGCGCTGCGCACCGGTTGGGAATCGGCCCGGCCTTGCGGTATGCCGAGCCAAACCTGTCGGTCACCGCGTTCCAGGAAGGAGCGGGGATGACTATCGAGCAGATGGCCGATCCGGTCATCATCCGGAAGATCATCGACCGGATGAAAGTTGTCCACGAAGGCACGTGGGCCGTCAGCGAAACCATCAGCTACTGGTGGCCCTTCGATACGATCCGCCGCTATCTGAATGTGTGCGAGACAGGCAAGGCGTCGACCGGGAATGTCCCTTCGGCATGGGCCGATCGCATTCCCCGTTACCGCGGCATCGTCGATGAACTGGAGGCGGCGATCGGGCCATATCTCCCCAAGTTCACCCACAACGACATGGTTTTTGCGAACATGATCTTCCGCAAGGACGGTGAACTGATGTTCATCGACTGGGACGGAGGTGCCTATGGTCATCCGCTGTGGGACGTCGCCGAAATGCTGATGTGGGCGGAAGCCGACGAAGCCACCGCCCTGATGGCGCTGAACCATTATTATCCTGACATGACCGCCTCACAGGAAACGCAACGGCTCAAGGAAGTCTATGCTTTCCAGGCGGCAGCCGGCCTTCGCCTGGTCACCGAGACGATGGAAAACGAACTTGACCCCTATTTCTTCCTGACTCCGGCGGAAATGGCAACCAGCATGGCGCTGACCCTCCCAGGTGAAAAGCCGGAACTGGCAGGGCTGATCGAACTGATCGATCCTCGCTTCGAGGAATTATGGACGCAATATCAGGACCGCTATTCGCGTTGATGCCCGGGATTGCACCGATTGGGAGAACCGCAAAGTGAGACTCGCCGGCAAGAGGATACTGGTTACAGGCAGCACCATGGGCATCGGCTTTGCCGCCGCCCGGCTGATGCGGCACCAAGGCGCGCGGGTCGCGGTGCACGGGCGCGATCGCGGCCGGGTGCAGGCGGCGATCGATGAACTGGGCGACGGCGAAGATGTCGTGCCGATCATCGGCGACGTGGGCGATCTTCGCGATTGCCGCCGGATGGTCGATGACGCGCTGGCTGCAATGGGCGGCCTCGATTGCCTGGTCAACAATGCCGGGATCAGCGACCTTTCCTATCCAGAAGACGTTACTGAGGCGCACTACCGCAAGGTTGCAAATGTGAACCTGCGTTCGGCCTTCTTCCTCACGCAATATGCCTTGCCGGCGTTGCGGGCGAGCAAGGGTTCGGTGATTTTCAACGCATCAGTCTGCGGCCTGTTTGCCGGGCCGACCGACAGCTACATCTACGCCTGCGTCAAAAGCGGGATGATCAATCTTGGCAAGTCGCTCGCGCTTGAATTGGCTCCCGATGTGCGGGTGAATGTGCTGTGCCCCGGTTATATCGATACGCCCCTGATCGCGGCGGAAAATGCCGCAACCGATGGCCAGATCTACACCTTCATCGAAAGCGCCGCCGCCCTGCAACGCATCGGCACGATGGAGGAATGCGCTTCTAGCATGGTCTACCTCGCATCGGACGAGGCGAGCTATTTCACCGGTAGTGTTCTTGTGAACGACGGCGGCCTTACCGCGCAGCGGACATGGGGCGGGAGAAACTGAAATGTCGACAGTTTACGGATCGAACCGATCGCTTCAGGAAATCGACAAGGCGGGGTTGGTCCACTCGTTCTCGTCACTCCATTCACAAAAGGACCGCGATCTCGTCATCTGGGATCACGCCGAAGGCCTGTGGCTGACCACGACCGAGGGTGAGCGCTATCTCGATGCGGCAGCCGGGCTTTGGTGCACCAATATCGGCTATGGCCGCAAGGAACTGGCAGACGCGGCTGCAGCGCAGATGACGCGCACCAGTTCGATCCACAGCTTTGCTCAGTTCAGCAACGAACCGATCATCCGGCTGACCGAACGCGTTCTGGAACTTGCGCCCGACAACATGCGCCGCATCGTCTATGGCAACAGCGGGTCCGACGCTAACGACACGCAGGTCAAGCTGGTCCGCCGCTATAACAACGTGCGCGGGTTGCCACGGAAGAAGAAGATCATCTCGCGCATGTCGGCCTATCACGGGTCGACGGTGGCCTCGGGCAGCCTGACCGGCATCCCGCTGGTTCACCGCACGTTCGATCTGCCGATCGAGGGCGTGCTGCACACCCACATGCATGATTTCCACCGGAGACCCGCCCATATCGACGATATGGATGGCTACGTCCGCTGGCTGGCCGACGAGCTTGAAGCGATGATCCAGCGTGAAGGGCCAGACACTGTCGCCGCCTTCATCGCTGAACCGGTGACGGGGGCCGGCGGTGTGCTGGTGCCGCCAGACGGTTACTTCCGCGCTATTCGCGAGGTGCTCGACCGGCACGATGTGCTGATGATCGCCGACGAGGTCATCACCGGCTTCGGCCGCACGGGCGCCTGGTTTGCCAGCCCGGAATTCGGCATGGGGGCCGATCTGATCAGTGTGTCGAAAGGCATCACCAGCGGATACTTCCCGATGTCTGCCTGCCTTATCTCGGAGCGCGTGGCCGACGTCCTATACGGTGAGACCGCCGACGACGGCCTGTTCGGGCACGGCTTCACCGCGTCGGGCCATTCGGTTGCCGCGGCGGTCGCGCTGGCCAACATCGATATCATCGAAGGTGAAGGTTTGCTGGCGAATGCCCTGCGCATGGGCGACTTGCTGCTCCGGCGGGTGCGCGAAGCAGTCGGCGACCATGAACTGGTCGGCGACATTCGTGGCAAAGGCCTGATCATCGGCGTCGAGTTCGACGCCGACCGCAGCACCGGCAAGCCCTTTGCCGATCCGACTGCCGTTGGCAGCCTGTTGAGCAAGTCTGCGCTGGAGGAAAAGGTGCTGGTGCGGGGCGGCCACGGCCGTGTGCTGGCCGCCATGGCCCCGGCATTGATCGCGACGGAGGACGATATTGAAGAGATCGTGCGCCGTTTCGTGCGCGTGGTCGACCGGTTCGCGGACAAGTTGACGGCCTCTGGCCTGAGAGGGTGATGCGATGACGATGGACATGAGCTTTGCGGGAAAACGCGTAATCGTGATCGGAGCCGAAGGTCCGGTCGGTGCGGCGGCGGCGCGGGCCTTCTTCGAACACGGCGCCACCGTTGCAGTGCACGGTGCGGCGGTGGATGGAGCGACGACCATTTCCGGCGACCTGAGCGGTGAGGAAGGGTGCAAGGCTACCGTGGAAGCAGCAGTCGCCGCCCTCGGTGGCCTGGACGTGATCGTAAACGCCGCCGATTTCCGTGAGGACAAGCCGTTCGAGCAAGTCTTGCCGCAAGATTGGGACAAGGCGATGGACGGTGCCTTTACCGCCAGCCTGTTCTGCACTCAGTTTGCCCTGCCGGCGCTGACGGCGTCGAAGGGCAATATCGTCAACGCAACGTCGTCCTTGGCGCAAATGGGCGGCCCGGCCGGTTCTTCCGCCTACGCGGCAGCCGCAGGATCGATCGTCAACATGACGCGGATGCAGGCGCTACGCTTCGGCGTCGATGGGGTGCGGGCCAATTGCCTGTGTGGCGGGCCGCTTGAAGGTTCAGCGGCGGCGCAAGTGGCTGATGTTCCGCCAATCGGCCGTCACGGAACGCCCCAGGACATGGCTGCTACGATCCTGTTCCTCGCCTCGGGCCACGCCGCTTTCATGACGGGTGCGATCATCGTCAATGACGGTGGCCGTTATTCGGGGGCTTAGAACGACGATGAAAATGGATGCTGTCATCGCGGGTGTGGGGACGACGCGGATCGCCCGGCATGTGGACCGCACGCTTTCGGACCTTGCGCAGGAAGCCATCGCGCAGGCGTTGCAAGATGCCGGCATTGATGCTTCCGCGATCCAGGCGGTCTGGGCCGGCAATGCGGCTGCGCCGGTGATGACCGGTCAGGTGTGCATCGCCGGGCAGGCTATCCTGCGCGGCATGGGGATTGGCCGCGTGCCGGTGGTCAACGTGGAAAACGCCTGTGCGACGGCGTCGACCGCGATGCAGCAGGCGGCGGCGATGGTCACGCTGGGGGCCTACGATGTCGTCCTCGCCTTCGGGGTGGAAAAACTTTACAGCCGCGACAAGCAGAAGGTGTTTTCGGTGTTCGCCGGA
Source organism: Novosphingobium sp. (assembly GCA_027311705.1). Classification (GTDB taxonomy): domain Bacteria; phylum Pseudomonadota; class Alphaproteobacteria; order Sphingomonadales; family Sphingomonadaceae; genus Novosphingobium. Next base: position 28,482 of record DAICYJ010000205.1, read on the forward strand.
TGCGCCGATGTCGAGCATTCCGACGCGCTCGATCGCTTCATCCTGAATGATGGTGCCGATGCTGCAGGCGCGGGGCAGTCGCGATCCGTGTTCATGGACATTTATGCGCGCCTTGCCCGCGACTACATGGCGCGAACGGGGGCGACGGCGCGTGATTTTGCGGCCGTTTCTGCGAAGAACAGCTTTCACGGCAGCCTCAATCCCAATGCCCAGTTTCGCGATGTGCTCACCATCGACGATGTGCTGGCGGCGCCGCTCATCGTTGCGCCACTGACCCTGACAATGTGCTCGCCGCTGGCCGACGGGGCGTCGGCGGCTGTCATCATGTCGCCCCGCGCCGCGCGCGAACTGGGAGTGCGCAAGCCTGTGCGGATACTGAGTTCGGTCCTCGCCAGCGGATACGATTATGAAGAGGGCTCCGAAAAATTGACCGCATGGACCGCGCGGCAAGCCTACGAGGCTGCGGACGTAGGTCCATCTGACGTCAATTGCGTCGAATTGCACGATGCCTCCTCGCCCGCAGAGATGATCTATTACGAGGCGCTGGGCCTGTGCGCCCCGGGCGAAGGCGTGAAGTTGCTGGCCGATGGCCACACCCGGATCGGCGGACGCGTCCCGGTCAACACATCGGGCGGGCTCGTGCGCAAGGGGCATCCCATCGGCGCGACCGGCCTGTCGCAGATCCACGAACTTGTCTTGCAGTTGCGGGGCGATGCGGGCCCGCGTCAGGCGGATGGCGCGCAGATTGCGCTGGCCGAAAACGGAGGTGGCTTCCTTGGCGAGGATTCGGCGGCGATCGTGGTGACGCTGCTGGGAAAATAGAACGCGTTCGGAAAGTCTTACGATGGCAGAGCAAGGTGCGGAAAAAAACATCAGCGTGATCGGCCTTGGCGAGATGGGCGCGGCGCTTGCACGTGCCCTGCTTTCGCAAGGCTATCGCGTCACGGGCTGGAATCGGTCGCGCGCAAAGGCTCAAAAGCTGGCCGGGCTGGGAGCGCAGGTTGCCGATAGGGTGCTGGAGGCCGTCAAGGCCAGCCCGGTGATCGTCACTTGCGTTGCCGATTATCAAACGCTGGCCGGACTGCTGCAAAATCCCGAAGTCACCGATGCGATTGCGGGCAAGACGCTGATCCAGTTGACCACCCGCACCCCGGCAGAAGCCCGCGCGGGGCAAGCGTGGACGACGCAGGCCGGCGTCGCCTGCCTCGAAGGTGCCATTCAGGCTTATCCGATGCATATCGGCACGCCAGAGGGTAGCATTCTCTATGCGGGCCCATCCGGTACTTTCGAAGCCGTGCGACCCACCCTTGATGCCCTGACCGGTCAGGTCATTCACGTTGGCGAACAGATCGGCAGCGCGGCGGCGCTCGACCTCGCGCTGGCGGGAACCGTCGTTCCGGGTGCAACGGTGGCCTTCCTGCAAGGTGCCGCCTTGTGCCACGCCGAAGGAGCCTCTCTGGATGCCTATCTCGAAACGGTGGAGCGCAGTGTCGTTCCGGGGCTGATGCTGTCGACCTTCCGGGCCAGTATCCCCATGATCGAGGCCGGGAATTATGCCTACGGCGGCGAAGGCGCCCCGCTCGATGCTTGGGTGCCCGGCTTGCAGATGGTGGTGCAGGCTGCGCGCGATGCCGGTATCAATCCGCGCTGGAACGAATTCGTGCTCGGCCACCTCGAACAGGCGGTCGCCGAAGGCCACGGGCAGGGCGAATTGGCGGCCATTTTCGAACAACTTCGTAAACCTGCGACGCGATGAAATCGGAGAGAATGATGGACCGGATCCTTATTCTGGGTGCCACCGGCAATATTGGGGGCCTGACCAGCGAACGGTTGGCGGGAAGGGGCGCTGCCCTGCGCTTGGCCAGCAGCCGCGAGGCGGGCCGGGCTGCGCTGGCCGAACGGTTCCCCGATGCGGAAACGGTGCAGGCAGACTGGTACGACGAGGCGAGCCTTGAAGCAGCCATGCAGGGCGTAAACCGGGTATTCGTCGTCACGCCCGATTTCATGACCGATGAACGCGTGGTCACGCCGAACATCATCAATGCGGCAAAGGCGGTCGGCTCGATCAACCAGATAGTGCGCTTGATCGCCATTCCCCCCGGACTGACGGAGGCAGGCCTATCGCAGGCATTCCTCGATACCCGTTGCGGCGCAAACCTGCACGTGATCGCCAAGCCGCTGTTCGACGCGAGCGGCCTGCCGATGACGTACATCAACGTGCCCGGCTGGATCATGTTCAACCTGCCATGGTTTCTTGCGCCGGAGGTCAAGGCCAACCGGCGGCTGGCAATGCCCGCCGTCACCGACGCGGATCGCATGTGGATTTCCGAAGGCGATATAGCCGATGTCGCCGCGACGATCCTGACCGCGCCGATTGCCGATCACGTCGGCAAGGAACACGTCCTCACCGCGCCTGCGCGCTACGATTACCATGCCATCGCCCGGATGCTGGGCGAGGAACTGGGCGACGAGGTCGCCTTTGCCGATGACGACGGCCCGTTGCGCGAGACGATGGGCGAGGCGTTCGACGCCCTGATGATCTACTTCCAGCACGAAACCCGCGCCTATGGCGGGGTGGTGCACGGCGAGACCGTGGCCGAACTGCTCGGCCGGCCGCAGGAAACGGTGCGCGACTACATCAATGCCAACCGCGAATTGTTTGCATAACCCGCAGGAGACGAGAATGTCCGAAGAGATCAAGCGTCCGAGCATCGAAGTCATCGACAACGAGGAACGCCGCGCCTTCATCGCCAAGGCCATGGCCGCGATGGCGGCCACCGCCGCGCTTTCGGGCAAAGCCGGCGCCACCGAACCTGCGACGGTTGCCGCCAAGACGGCACCCGCTCCGCTTCGCCCGGTACGGCTCGATCCCAAATATATGGAAGGGAAGGATATTCCGGCGCTGGCTCCATGGCCGGCCGCCATGCAGCTTCGCCCGATGAAGACCCACCGGACAATCCAGTGGTACACTGGCGAGAAGCTTAGCTGCATGGTCTATGATGCGGATGATGGTCTGCTCAAGTTCACCGACCTGCCTTACGACGAACAGGTCGTGCTGCTGAGTGGCACGGCGACGCTGACCTCGCTCGACGGTACGGTCGAAGTGTTTAACAAAGGCGACGTTTTCATCGCGCCCAAGGGCTGGTCCGGCACATGGCAACTGGCCGACAACTACCGCGAGTTGATCTGCTTCGAAACGAAGTCGCTCGATTATGCCATGAAGACCTGGTTCGAATAACGTGGCGGGCATGAGCGAACGCGCGATCGTCACCGGGGCGACTTCCGGCATCGGCCGCGCGGTTGCTGTCCGCCTTGGCCGCCGTGGTGCCATTGTAGCGATACTGGGGCGTAGCGAAGCCAAGGCTGCGCAAGTGGCTGAGGAGGTCAGGGCCGCAGGCGGAACACCGTGGATCGGCACTGTCGACATTGCGGATATTCAGGCCGTGAGCGATGTCGTGTCGCGCTTTGCCGCGGCCTATGGCGGCATCGACACCGCCGTATCGTCCGCCGGGATCGCTTCGACCGGAACCGTGACCTCGACCGAACCCGACGAATGGCACCGCATCATCAACACCAACCTGAATGGCACGTATTATCTGGCGCGTGCCGTCGTCCCTGAACTGGTGAAGACGAGGGGTTCGTTCGTGGCCATCAGTTCCGATGCCGGGGTGCAGGGCGCACAAGGTTACGCAGCGTATGCCACGTCCAAGCATGCGCTCCACGGGCTGATCAAGTGCATGGCGCTCGATCACGGGCCGGACGGCGTGCGCAGCCACGCGGTGTGCCCATCGTTTGTCGAGACGCCGATGGCCGATGAATTGCTGGCGTCAGCCACGGCCGAAGAAGTTGCTTATTTCAAGAAGACCATCCCGCTGGGGCGCTTTGCCAAACCGGAGGAGGTGGCCGATGCGGTGGCCCACTTGACGTCCGCCGAGGCCGCGTTCGCCAACGGCGTTTTCTACCGGCTCGATGGCGGATCGACCGCCGGATATTTCCTGGCCGGCTGATCGCGCGCAACCGCCGCGGGCAGGAATGGGGACGCGAGAACGAGGACAACGGGGCATATGCCGCAGTCGGGGATTAGACATCATGCCAGCGATACGGTGTTGAACAAGGATACGCAGCCCAGCGAAGCCAGTTCGCCCAGCCCGGAAACGCATCAGTTTTCCCGGTCAGGAACCGTCACACTTTCGCTCATCAGCACGCTGCCGTGGCTCAGTTTCATGGTTCTGCCTTATGAAATATCGGTCATTGGATCATCGT
>DAICYJ010000165.1 GCA_027311705.1 Novosphingobium sp.
GGGCAGGATCTCGTAAGTGGCTTCACCGAAGCCGGCGAACGATTTCGTGGTGGCGTGAGTGCGCGAGTTGAGGCCGCAGTCGGCACAACCGAACGCGAACCCGCGCAGGCCGACACCCGTGGGTGAGCCCTTGGCATCGGAATTAAAGTAGAACGCACCGAGAATCCAGGTCAGCGCACTGCCCTTCTTGGACTGCAGTTGCAGTTCCTGCGTAAAGACGTTGGTATCCTGGCTGCCGATAAAGTTCAGGATCGGCGTCGTCGTGGTATCGGCGTCCTCGGTCTCGAAAGATTTCTGATTGGTGTAGGACGTGATGCTGACGATGTCGAAAGGCCCGGCATCCTGATCGATCCTCAGGCTGAACTGCTTGTTGGTCGACGTGCTGCTGGGATCGGTATCGGCGTTGATGTTGTAGAAGTTGTTGCTGGTGTAGAAGTTCGGAAGCGCGCTGCCACCAAGCCCGGTGGACGGCGGCAGGATTGCCAGAGCGTTACCGGTCGAGCTGGTGTTGCGTGCATAGCTGGCCGCAATGCGGATCCTGGTAGTATCAGTCGGCTCAATCAACGCCTTGCCGCGGATATCCAGGTTCATCGTACCCTTCAAACGGTTGCCCGTGCCGACGTTGGTGCCGAAGCCCTTGTCCTGATTGTAGTAGTAACCGGCGATGTCGGCCGAAACATTTTCGGCGAGCTTGCCGGTGATGTAGCCGGCAGCCTTCATGGTGTTGAAGTTGCCGTAAGAAATGAGCGCGTTGCCCGAAAACTCCTGCGACGGGTCCTTGGTGACGACGTTGATCAGGCCACCGGTGGCATTGCGACCGAACAGCGTGCCCTGCGGACCCTTGATGACTTCAACGCGCGCAATATTGGAAAGGCTGAGCAGCGCGCCATAGGGCGAGGGCTGGTAAACGCCATCTACGTACGTGGCGACGGCACCTTCCTGCCCCGGATTGGTGGCCGTGTTGCCGACGCCGCGAAGGAACACGACGAAGGCGGCAACCTGGCTGCTGATCGTCAGGTTCGGAACCTGCATGACGAGGTCGCTGGTCTGGCGGATGCGGGCGTTATCGAGCGTTTCACCGCCCAGCGCGGTTACTGCAATAGGCACATCCTGAAGCGCCTGTTCGCGCCGGGTTGCGGTAACGAGAATTTCGCTAGGCTCGGTGCGCGGCGTGGGGTTTTCGACCGCGTCGGCAGCAGCCTCTGCCGCGAACGCCGTGACTGGCATCGCGAGTGCAGCGACGGCCACGGTGGCGTAGAAACAAGACTTTACCTTCAGCGTCATAGCAGACCTCCCCATAAAATCGCCCTGCCTAAGTCAGGGTCTGTTGATGCCGTGATAGGCGATTCGTAACGAATTTCAAGAAACATCTGACTGGTCAGTTACATTTTTTGAGATTTACCTTATACGTCGGGGAGTCGGTCGGGGATGACGTGGTCTTGGTGGCAGCCGAGAACATAAATAGGTGGTTGAATATGATCGGTGAGAGTGTGTCGATGAATGAACAGAACATGGTCGCAGTGTTCAGTGGCACACCCATGGGTGTTGATGGATTATCGCTGGGCCAGGCAGCGAAACCACGGCCGGCGGCGGGGTCTTTGCGGGTGCGCGTTCACGCCTGCGGCCTGGCATTTCCCGATCTGCTGATGCTGGACGACCGGTATCAAAGCCGGCCGCAGCGACCCTTCATTCCGGGGATGGAAGTGGCCGGCGAAATCGACGCGGTGGGCGATGGCGTGACGGCGTTTGCAATCGGGGAGCGGGTGTTCGGATTCGTGCCGATTGGCGGGCTTGCGCAATATGCCATCGTGCCGGTGGCGAACTGCGTGCGGATGCCCGCAGCGATGCCTTATGATCATGGGGCAGGATTTACGTCGACTTATGCCACGGCGTACCACGCGCTGAAGCAGCGGGCAGACCTGCGCGCGGGGGAGAGCCTGGTCGTGCTGGGTGCTTCGGGCGGCGTTGGCCTTGCTGCGGTGCAGATCGGCAAGGCGATGGGCGCGCGGGTGATCGCGGCGGCGTCGAATGCGGAAAAACTGGCCGTGGCGATGGAGGCAGGGGCGGACGAGGGGATTGTCTATCCTCGCGAGCTGGACGCAGACGGCGGGCGGGCGCTGACTGCGCGGCTGAAGGAGGCCGGTGGCGGCGGGGTCGATGTGGTGTGCGACATTGTCGGCGGTGCTTATACCGAGGCGGCGCTGCGGGCGCTGGCATGGCAGGGGCGGCTGCTGGTGGTGGGGTTTCCGGCCGGCATCGCCAGCGTGCCGATGAACCTGCCGCTGTTGAAGGGTGCTTCCATTGTCGGGGTTTTTTGCGGGTCGTTCATGGAAAAGGAGCCGGAGGCGGCGGCACGCAATTTCAGCGAGCTGATGGCGCTTTACGAAGCCGGGGCGATTGAGCCGCTGACGTCGGCCAGCTTTCCACTGGATCGCTGTGCAGAAGCGTTCGGGCTGCTGGCGCGGCGCGAGGCTTTGGGGAAAATCGTCGTCACGATGCCATGATGGGCGTCAGTCCTGCCGGATCTGGTAGATGCCGTTCATGCTGATGACGGGCCGCGCCGGGGTAAAGGCGCTGCCCTCTACGAAGACCAGCGTGCGGGTCTGGCGCACGATCGCGGCGCGGCTTTCGACCCAGTCGCCCGCGCGCGCCGCGCCGAGGTAGTTGACTGACAGCGAGACGGTGACGAGCTTCGACGTGGGGAGGCTGGAATCGTGGGCGGCCTGCATCAGCAGTTGCAGGTCGGCCATCGTGGACAGCCAACCGCCGTGGACCAGGCCGAAGGGATTGCAGTGGCGATCCTGCGCGGTGAAGCCGAAGCTCACGTCGCCGCCCTGTTCCCGGCGCAGGAATCCGCCGTTGAGGCCGACGAAACCCTGCATGTCGGTGTCGAGGAAACCGGGCGGGGCGTTTCCGTTTGTCATTTCCCGGCCGCCAGATCCTTGGCGCGGGCGCGCAGGTAGTGGCGCATGGCGTCGAGATCCGCGTCGGACAGCTGGTTGAACTGCGGCATGCCGAGCGAAATCAGCGCACCATCGTGAACCACCGAGCGGAAGGTTTCGGCCGACATTGGCGCGCCCGATGCGCGCAAATCGGGCGCGGTACCGATGCCGACGGCGTAGAAGCCGTGGCAGGTGGCGCAGTTCTGGTGATAGGTCATGATGCCCGCCGTCCACTTGGCCTGATCGGCAACGAAGCTTGGATCGGGCTGCGCGGTGAGCGGGGCAGGTGCCGGGTTGGCGGGTAGCTGGGCCTTGCCGTCGAGCGCGAAGGTGAGCACGCGGCGCGGTTGCGAGACGAAATCGAGGCCGAGCTTGCGGGTGACATCGAGCAGCGCCTGTGTGGTGCCGGAGCCGGTGATGACCGAGACGTACTGCCGCCCCTTCCAGCGGTAGCTGATCGGGGGGGCAAGCACCGGGGACTTGGCATCATAGGTCCACAACACTTTGCCGGTGCGGTCGTCCATCGCGCGGAGCTGGCCGTTGGCCTGACCCTGAAACACGAGACCGCCGCCGGTAGCCAGCACGCCGCCGGCCCAGACGCCGAAATCGGGCTGCTTCCACACCTGCTTTTGCGTGACCGGGTCCCACGCCTGAAGGAAGGCCGAGGCCTCGCCCAGCAATTCGGGGGTGGCATAGCCGATATTGACGGCGTTATTGTTGTCGCTGCCCGGCTTGCGGCTGTAATGCTGCACATCGATGCCGCGATCGTTGAACGTCGCCGCCATATCCGTCGTGGGGATATAGACCAGCCCGGTGCGCGCGCTGGTCGCCATCGGCAGCCAGTTGTGCGCGCCCATCGGACTGGGCCAGAGCTTGAATTCCTTGCCATCGGGAAAGCGCGCGTTCGGGTCTTCCACAGGGCGTCCGGTTTTCAGGTCGATTGCGCTGGCCCAGCTGACTTTGGTGAAGGGCTTGGCCGAGATCAGCTTTCCGGTAATCCGGTCGATCACATAGAAGAACCCGTTCTTGGGCGCCTGCATGATGACCTTGCGCGGCTGGCCGTCGATCGTCAGCGTGGCCAGCGGCATGTCCATCACCGCGTTGTAATCCCAGGTTTCGCCGGGGTTGAACTGATAGTGCCACTTGTAGCGGCCGGTCTTGGCATCGAGCGCGATGATCGAGCACAGGAACAGGTTGTCGCCGCCGCCGGGGCTGCGCACGCGCTGGTTCCACGGGCCGCCATTGCCGGTGCCGACAAAGACCGTGTCGGTTTCGGGATCGTAGGTCGTGGCGTTCCACGCGGTGCCGCCGCCGCCGAGCTTCCACCATTCGCCGGTCCAACTGGACGCAGCCATTTTTGTGGTCTCGTCCTTGTCGACCGCCGGGTTGCCGGGCACCGTGTAGAAGCGCCAGAGCTGCGTGCCGGTCGCCGCGTCGTAAGCCGTGACATAGCCACGGACCGCTGCGTAATCGCCGCCGCCGAAGCCGACGATCACCTTACCGTCGAAAATGCGCGGAGCGGCGGTGATGCTGGCGACCATGCCGGATTCGAGCGTCTGCTGGCTCCACACCTGCTGGCCGGACTTCGCATCGATGGCGACCAGTCGGCCATCCTGCGTGCCGACGTAGAGCTTGCCATCCCACCATGCCAGGCCGCGAATGCCCCAGGCGTTGCGCATGCGCGGGCTGGCGGCTTCGGCGACCTTGGTGTCGTGTTCCCACAACAACTTGCCGCTCTCCACATCGAACGCGCGGACCACGCTGTAGCCGGTGGCGGTGTAGAGCACGCCCTGCGCCTCAACCGGGCTCGACAGTGGATTGCCGGGGGGCAGGTCGAACGACCAGGCGAGACCCAGCCGCGCCACCGAAGCCGCCGAAATCTGGTCGAGCGGGCTGTAGTGCTGTTCGCCATAGGTGCGGCCAAAGCCCGGCCAATCATCGCCGGGGCTGCTGTCGGCATAAGGCTGCGGCGTGCTGGAACACGCGCACAGGGTGGCCAGTGCCAGCGGGGCCAGCATGGCGAAGCGGAGCGTGTGCCTCATTTGCGCAAGTGCGCCGGTTCGGCATCGAGAATGATCGTCTTGCTTTCCAGAAAGGGCATCAGACCATCGACCCCGCCTTCGCGGCCGATGCCGGATTGCTTGAAGCCGCCGAACGAAATCGTGGCGTCGCCGCGGACGCCGTTCTGACCCACGGTGCCCGACCGCAGTTCGCGGCCCAGCGCATAGGCGCGGTCGACGTCGTTGGTGTAGACCGAGGCGTTGAGGCCGAACGCAGAATCATTGGCAATGGCAAGAGCCTGATCCTCGCTGTCGGCGGGAATAACGCTGATAACCGGGCCGAAGATTTCCTCGCGCGCGATGCGGCAACTGTTGTCGACATTGCCGAAAACCGTGGGTTCCACAAAGAACCCGCGATTGAAGCCTTGGGGGCGGCCACCGCCGGCGGCGAGGGTGGCTTCCTGCTTGCCGATTTCGATATAGCTTTCGACCCGTTCGCGCTGTCGCTTCATCGCCAACGGCCCCATCATCGTATCGGCGGCGAATGGATCGCCGACCTTTACCTTGCTGAAGCGGTCCGCCAGCGCATCGACGAGTGAATCGTGGCGCTTGCGGTTCACCACCACGCGGGTGATCGAGCAGCAGACCTGCCCGGTATTGAACGGGGCGGCTTCGGCGAGGGAATCGGCGAAACGGTCGATGTCGTAATCATCAAGGACCAGCGCTGCGGATTTTCCGCCCAGTTCCAGCGTGCAGCGGGCAATGCGTTCGCCACAAATCGCAGCGATCTTCTTGCCAGCCTCGCTCGATCCGGTGAAGGTGATCTTGTCGATTTCCGGGTGGCGGACGAGCTGTTCCGACACGGCGCGTTCGGCTGTGACGACGTTCAGCACGCCCGGTGGCAAACCGATCTGTTCGGCAAGCTGCGCCACGATCAAGGCCGAGGCCGGGGTTTCGGGCGATGCCTTCAGCACCACGGTGCAGCCGGCGAGAAGGGCGGGCGCGAGCTTGTAGGCAATCAGTACGGGCGGCGCGTTCCACGGGATGATCGCACCGACGACGCCCACCGGTTCGCGCACCAGCAAACCGACGCTTCCGCCCCACATTGGGGTGTGCCGTTCCTCGAATTCGAAGGTGTGCGCCATATCCGCGTATTGCTTGTAAGCATAGATTGCCATTTCGATGGCACCCTGCGCGCTGGTTTTCACGACGCCCATCTCGCTGGTCCAGATATGGGCGATGGTGTCGCGCGCGGCCTCAACCGCTTCACCAAGCGCGCGCACATAATGAGCGCGTTCGGCGGGCGACATCCTGCGCCACGGGCCATGATCGAAGGCATGGCGAGCCGCCGCGACGGCCTGGTTCATGTCGGCGGAATTGGCTTCGGCGACGGTCATGTAGATGTCTTCGGTCGACGGTGTGATGACGTCGATCGTCGAGCCGCTTGACGGCTTTGTCCATTCGCCGCCGATGAAAAAGCGGTCCGGTTGGCGGATGACCTGCTGGGCTGCAATCGTAGTCATGCCGCCGATTCTCCTCTCGTTTTTGTTATGTTGACCGGGACAGGCAGAGCAACGACATTGCGATTGCCCGCATTCCCCGCCAAGTTTAACGCGAAGCCGGATCGAATGCCCAGCTTTCTACCAACCATTCATATACATCATGCGCGATTGACGCAAGACGGATTGGTTGCGCGATGTTCGGATGAGATGGGAGACATTGCCCGAAATGCCCCTGAATTGCGGTGAGATTGGGTGCGGGGACATTTCAGAATAAGGCATTCCGAGAAGATCGCAGGATTCCACCTGCCTTGGCGTGGATCGGAAAATGCGATTGACCCTCAATTTAAACCAACT
>DAICYJ010000019.1 GCA_027311705.1 Novosphingobium sp.
CGCTGCGCGGCGGCAAGTATGGCGCGTTTGTCGCCTGCTCGAACTATCCGGAATGCAAGTTCACCCGCAAGTTCGCGCAGCCGGGCGGCGAGGGCGACAGCGGCGAGGGCGACGATTCGCCGATGGGCAAGGACCCCGTCACCGATCTCGAAGTCACCCGCCGCACGGGACGCTTCGGCCCATACATCCAGCTAGGCGAGGGCAAGGAAGCCAAGCGCGCCTCGATCCCGAAGGACATCCCAGAACTCGATCTGGAATGGGCGCTAAAGCTGCTGTCACTGCCGCGCGACGTCGGTGCTCATCCGGAAACTGGCGAGATGATTACTGCGAGTATAGGACGTTACGGTCCATACCTCGCGCACAACAGGAAGTATGCGCGGCTGAAATCGACCGCCGAAGTGTTCGAAACCGGCATGAACGCGGCCGTGGTCAAACTGGCTGAAGCGGCGGCAGGCGCGGGAACGCGCGGCAACCGCGCGGCGGCCGAACCGCTCAAGATCTTCGGCCCGCACCCGACATCGGGTGGCGAGATGAAGCTGCTGGCGGGCCGTTATGGTGCCTATGTCACCGACGGCACCACCAACGCGACGCTGCCCAAGGACAAGCAGCCCGAATCGCTGACTGTCGAAGAAGCCGTCGTGCTGATCGACGAACGCGCAGCTAAGGCCCCGGCCAAGGGCAAGAAGAAGGCCCCCGCCAAGAAGGCGGCTCCAAAGAAGGCTCCTGCCAAAAAGGCTGACGGCGACAAGGCCTCCGCAAAGAAGCCTGCCGCCAAAAAGCCCGCTACGAAGAAGGCACCTGCGAAAAAGGCGGCAGCGGCGGCGGAATAGCGACCGCCGCCGCCGTGCGCGGCTTGAGCCGGTACAGGCCGTATGTCCGCGAACCGAGCGTGAAGCTGGCGTAGCGGTCATAGTCGCGGGCGAGGAAATCCTGCACGATCGCGCGCGAAACGTGGTTCGGCAGGTAGATCTTGCGCCATTCGCCGATGATCACGACGCCGGGGTGCGACAGCATGATCCGCGCCACCTCAACGTCGGCATTCACGCCCAGCGCCGGGGCCTCGGTGTAAGTGTTGAGGTGGTTGGGGAAGGCATAGCGCGTGGGCACGCAGGCCCCGACTGCGCGATAAAGCACCGGCTCGCCATCGAACTGGTAAAAACAGCGGCCCTGCAGTTCCTGCCGGATCAGCGCGCTCATCGTGGCGACCTCATCGGCGCTGCCGTGCTTCCTTTCCTGATAGACCATCACCACCAGCCCGGCGACCGCGCCGAACCCCAGCAGCAGGCGGCCGATCCACTTTTCGCTGTCTCGCGAGCGGGCCAGCGCTGGCGCGGCGAGCACCGACAGCGGCGCGAGCAGCGGGCCGGCATAGTGATCGTACCAAGTGCCGAACAGCAGGAACCCGGCCATCGCAGCCAGTCCCCAGGCCTGCAACACCCGCAGCGCATCGGGCGTCGACCCGGTGGGCATTGCCATGCGCCGGGGGGCGAAGAAGATCGCCAGCCAGAACGGGATGAGCACCGCCATTTCCTTGGCCAGCCGGAACCATGTGACCGCGCCTTCCGGCCCGCGCAACAGGATCGACAGGAAATTGGCCTGCACGAAGGCTTCGGCGTGGCCCATCGCGGCATAGGCGGCCAGCACCAGCGCGGTCGGCGCCAACGCGCAGCCGATCCACAGCGCGGCGCTCGTCGCCAGCTTGCGCCAGGCCCAGGCATCGGCCCAGCCGCGCGCCAGAAGCATCAGGCCAAATGCCACGCCTTCGAACACCACCGAATACTTGATCTGCATGGCGACGCCGACCAGCGCCATGATCGCGGCCCCGCGCAGCCGCACGTCGGTCGCGCCAGGGCGGCGGCATACGTCGACCAAACCGAGCACCGCCAGCGCCATCGGCAGGTTGTAGAACACCGGGGCCTGCCCCATCCCGCAATTGAACACGGGCAGGAACAGCACATAGGCCGCGCCCGCCTGCAACGCGGCGGCGGGCGGCGCGATCATGCGCGCCAGCCGATGGATGATCAGCGCGGTGGCGGCCGTGCTGGCGATCGCGCCGATCTGGTAAGCGATCACTCCGTCGCCCGGAAACAGCAGGAACAGCCGGTAAAGCAGGAACAGGCCGATGGGCTTGCGGTCCCACACGTCGACGAACGGCAGCGCGCCGTGCGCCCAGCGGTCGGCCACATAGAGATAGAATTCCTCGTCCACATGGATGATCGGATTGCCGATCAGTGTGATCCGGAACGCCAGCGCGAGCGCGAAGTAGGCCCCGAACACCGTCCAGTTGCTGGAAATGCCGAGTTGCGCGACACGCGGCGTAGTGTGACGCGCCGGATGGCCGGCACCGGTCTGTACAGGGAATACGGGCGTTACGCTGGTTTTAGGATGCGCGGATTTTGGGGATAGCAAAGGCGCCGCAATGGCGACGGCGTCTGGCATGGGCGCACTCCGGGTTGGTCACGTTCACGAAACCAACGCGTGGAACGGCCATTCCCTTCCGGTCGAACCGGGTAATCGGTCAAAAAGCGTATAAATTGCAGGCGCATCGGTGCTAAAAGACGACGAACTGCCTGTTCAGCGCGCTTTACTCAGTCCGGCCGCCACTGTTTCCAGCTCGTCCTGTGGCACCAGAATCGCCCCGCCGCGTGGACGGTCGAGATCGAGCACCGTGGTGAAGGCTGCGGCCAGCAAGGCGAAGAACAGGGCTGAACCGAACAGGTGCCGCTGGCCGGTGCCGCCATGCGCAGTACCCAGCATCGCCGCGCCCGCGCAGCAATAAAGCGCGAGCAGTAGCAGCACCTCGCCGGGCAAGCGCGCGGTGCGGGCGGCGTGGCGCGATGTGGCGATATCGCACATGTCGTTATAGGCCTGCACCAGCAAAGGGGCGCGCGTATCGGGTGGCATGCCGTGCAGCGTGGTAAACAGGCCGTCGCCGAACGCGCCGCACTGCGCGGCGGCGCGGGTGGCACTGGCCTGCCAGAGAGCGTCGTCCTCTACCCGCCCGGTCTCGGCCCGCAAGGCGGCATAGGCGGACAGCGAATTTGCCAGCGGCATGCGTTGCCCCGCATCCAGCAAGGCGAGGCGGGTCGACATCGTGCCGATGGCATTGGCCTCCTCGATCGCCAGCTCGCGGCGGTTCTCGTAGCGACCGATGGCGAGGCTGAACGCAAAAGCCATCAGCAGCGCCAGCAGCCCGAACACGCCCGAAAGCACATAGCTTTCATCGGTGGAGCCAGCATCCCCGCGCTTGCGGGAGCGAGCGGTACGCAAGGCGAACGCGCCCGCATAGGCGAGCGCCATGACGGCGAACAGGCCACCGCCCACAGCCACCAATGGTGTGTTGTCGATCATGCCCGTGCCCCCATCCGGTTCCCGCAAGCAGGCTGCGTCAGCCGGGCGGCGGCGTCAACACGGGCAGGGTCACTTCACCCAGTCGAGCCCGATTTCCTCGTAGATTTCCTTGCTCTCGGCCCAGTTTTCCTCAACCTTCACGTGCAGGAACAGATGGACCTTCACGCCCAGCAGCTCCGCCAGTTCCTTGCGCGCATACTCGCCGATGGACTTCAGCTTCGATCCGCCCTTGCCCAGCACGATGCCCTTCTGGCTGTCGCGCGCGATCACGATCTGCTGGTGGATCTCCACCGAACCGTCCTTGCGGTGCTGATAGCTTTCGGGCCGCACCGCACTGTCATACGGAAGTTCGTCGTGGAGCTGGCGATAGAGCTGTTCACGCGTGATTTCGCAGGCGAGCAGGCGCTCCGATGCGTCGGACACCTGATCCTCCGGATAATGCCACGCCGCTTCGGGCATCAGCGCGGCGAGGCGGTCCTTGAGTTCGGGAACGCCATCGCCGGTCAGCGCGGAAACGAAGAACACTTCGTCGAAGCCGGCCGCCGCGCTCAGTTCCTCTGCCGCCACCAGCAGCGGTTCCTTGGGCGTGGAATCGACTTTGTTCAGCACCAGGATCTTGCGTTCCGGCCGGTCTTTAAGGTTCTCGATGATCGGTTCGAGGTAGTCTCGCTTCTTCTTGCGCGCATCGACAACCAGCAGGATCGCGTCAGCTTCCTGTGCACCGTCCCACGCCGCGTTCACCATCGCACGGTCGAGCCGCCGCCTGGGCGCGAACAGGCCGGGCGTATCCGCCAGAATGAGCTGCGTGCGCGCGGCATCCGTTTCATGCAGCGCAATGCCCATCAGGCGCGCGCGCGTGGTCTGCGCCTTGGCCGAAACGATGGCGACTTTCTGGCCGACAAGCGCGTTGACCAGCGTGGATTTGCCGGCATTCGGCGCGCCGAGAACGGCAACGAGGCCGCAGTGGTCGGCTTTGAGGGGTTCTTCCAACAACAATCTCCATTGCCCGCTGCGGTGGGGCGGGCCATTCTTCGTGATAATCAGATCCGAACCTGCTCCCCCCGCAGGCGGGGATCTCGGGCAGCGAAGCGCAACACCGCCTGAGGCCCCCGCCTGCGCGGGGGAGCCGGGCAATTTGAGGTTCCTATACCCCGAACAGCCACAAACCGGAAGGATCAGCCGAAGCGTTCCATGAACGCGCGCGCAGCGCTGGTTTCGGCTTCCTGTTTGCTGTTGCCGCGCGCCTCCGCCTCGCCCACGCCGTGCACCGCCACGCTGACGGTGAAATGCGCCGCGTGATCCGGCCCGTCGCGGCTGACCAGCGTGTAGACCGGCGGCTTGCGGCGGTTGCCGGCGGCCCATTCCTGCAGTGCGGCCTTGGGATGCTTGCGCTGCCCGGTGCCGCCCGCCATCGGCTTTTCCCACGCCTTGCGCACGAAATCGCGCGCCGCATCGAAGCCACGTTCGACGAACAGCGCGCCGATCAGCGATTCCATCACGTCGCCCAGAATGTTGTCGCTTTGCGCGCCGCCATCGTCGCGCGCCTGCTTGCCCAGCCGGATATGCGCCGGAATCCCCAGCTGGCGGGCGACATCGGCGCAAGTCTCGCGGCTGACGAGCGCGTTCAGCCGCTGCGACAGCTTGCCTTCGGCGGCATCGCTCTTTTCGTGCAGCCAGTCCGCGATGGCGAGGCCGAGGACCCGGTCACCGAGGAACTCGAGCCGCTGGTAATCGCGCGCCTCGCCCATCGATCCATGGGTCAGCGCTTCGTGCCACAGGCCCGCGCGCGCGGGTTCGTATCCGGTCAGCTCGCGTAGAAAGCGGGCCGCTTCATCGGTGAGGTTCGCGCTCAGAACGTGCCCCCGATGCGGTTCCAGCGCGCGGCGGTGAACCAGGTCCACGGCAGGAACCAGTTGGCGCTGCCATCGGTCGACCACATCACGATGGTCGCCCGGCCGACAAGGTTTTCCTGCGGAACGAGGCCGATGCCGCCGCCTTCAACGGCAGGAAAGCGGCTGTCCATCGAATTGTCGCGGTTGTCGCCCATCAGGAACATGTGGCCTTCGGGCACGATCACCGGCGGCGTATCGTCCTGCGGACGGAAGCCGAGATCGACGACGTTGTACTGCTTGCCCTCGGGCATTGTTTCGCGGAATTGCGGATAATGGCAGCTGGGGGTGCCGTCCTTCTCGGTCGCCTCGAACTCGGGCGAGATGCAGCTGGTGTTGGCCGAAACGGGGATCACGAAATCGGCGATGCGCTGCTTGCTCACCGCCTTGCCGTTGATCTGGAGCACGCCGCCGACCATCTGGATGGTGTCGCCCGGCAGGCCGATCACGCGCTTGATGTAATCGACATCGTTGCCCGGCGGGGCCTTGAAGATCACCACGTCGCCGCGCTTGGGCTGGCCCGCCAGGATGCGGCTGGGCAGCAAGGGCAGGCTGAACGGCAGCGAATACTTCGAAAAGCCATAGGGCCACTTGGCAGCGAGCAGGTAGTCGCCGTTTTCCAGCCGCGGCAGCATCGATTCCGAAGGAATGTTGAACGGCGAGAAGATGAAGCTGCGGAAGATCGCCACGATCAGCACCAGCTTGATCAGGAAGACGGGAAAGCTGTCTTCCTTCTTCTGCTTCTTCGCGGGCTTGGCCGACAACAGGTCAGGCTTCGCCTCTTCGGGCGCGCGGTCGGGTGTGTTTTCCATCGTGGCGGTCATGTGGAGGGGCCTCGTTCGCGTCAAGCTCGATGTGCATGAATTAATCGTCATCAAATACGATTGCACGGCTGTTGGTCGATGATCGGCAACACTTGGCGGATAAGCGGCAAGCGGGCATGAAGGCCCGATTACGCACTTGCGAAAAGGATCACGGACGATGGCGGACCCCGCTCAGGCGCTTTGGCACGAACTGGAGGCGCTGGACCGGCCCACGCTGGCGGCCCTGTTTGCCGATCCTGCGCGGTTGGATCGCTACTGCTCCACGCTCGATCTGCCGGGCGGGGCGATTCGGTTCGATTGGTCCAAAACCCACCTTTCGCCCGATGTGGAACGTGTGCTGGGCGCGATTGCGGCCACGATGGACCTCGCCGGCAAGCGCGAGCAGCTGTTCGACGGCGCGCTGATCAACAACACCGAAGGCCGCGCTGCCGAACATGCCGCCGAACGCTGCGTGGGTTCACCCACCAGCGTGGTGGAGGCCGAGGCGCTCCATGCCCGCATGAAGGGCCTTGTCGAAGCGATCCACGAAGGTCTGCTCGGCGACGTCCACAGCCTGATCCACATCGGCATCGGCGGTTCGGCGCTCGGCCCCGCGCTCGCCATCGATGCCCTCACCCGCGACGGGGCCGACGTAGTCGTCCATGTCGTGTCGAACATCGACGGCTGCGCGCTGGAAGATGCGATGATGGCTTGCGATCCCGCCACCACCATGATCGCCATTGCGTCCAAGACCTTCACCACCACCGAAACGATGACCAACGCCGCCAGCGCGCTCGATTGGCTGCGTGAGGGCGGGGTCGACGATCCCTATGGCCGCGTCGTCGCGCTCACCGCCTCGCCCGACAAGGCGGTGGAGTGGGGTGTCGACGAGACCCGCGTGCTGCCGTTCAACGAAAGCGTCGGCGGACGCTATTCGCTGTGGTCCTCCATTGGCTTCCCCATCGCGCTGGCGCTGGGCTTCGACGCGTTTCAGGAATTCCTCGACGGCGCGGCGGCGATCGACCGCCATTTCCTCGAAACACCGCTTGAAACCAACGCCGTGGTCCGCGCCGCTTTCGCCGATCTGATCTACACCCAGGCGCGCGGTTGCCAGACCCGCGCGGTCTTCGCCTATGACGAGCGGCTGAAGCTGGTGCCCGACTACCTGCAACAGCTCGAAATGGAATCGAACGGCAAAAGCGTGAACGCGGCGGGCGAACCGCTCACCCGGCCCAGCGCGCCGGTCACATGGGGCGGGGTGGGCACCGATGCCCAGCATGCCGTGTTCCAGTTGCTGCACCAGGGCACGCACCTGATCCCGGTCGATTTCCTCGCGGTGAAGATCCCCGGCCACGATCTCGATCCGCTGCACCACCACATCCTGCTGTCGAACTGCTTCGCCCAAGGCGCCGCGCTGATGGCCGGAAAGGCGGCGGCCGAGGGTGATTCGCTGGGTGGCGCGCGCGCCTATCCGGGCAATCGCCCCTCCGCCACGATGCTGTGCGATGAATGCAACCCTGCCACGCTGGGGGCGCTGGTCGCATTTCATGAACATCGCACCTTTGTTTCGGCGATGATGATCGGCATCAATCCGTTTGACCAGTTTGGCGTAGAACTGGGCAAGGCCATTGCGAAACAAATAGATAGCGGCAGCGGCGAGGGCTTCGATCCGTCTACTAACGCGTTACTAGCGGCGGCCGGCATCGGAGCCTAGAAACCGCAGAAAACTGCACCTGTGGACTTCGTCACACGGCTTGGGCAAGAGGGATGCATATTATGCCCTCGCACCAGCTGGGGCGGATCGCAGGAGGGCACACGTGGGTAGCGGCGTGAACACAATGCTGGCGCAGCTGATCGTCGTCAGCCTTGTGATGACGCTGGCGCTGCATCTGGCGTGGCGGCAGTTCGGGCGGGAACGGCACGTGCTGCTGTGGTCGTTTTCCTATGCCTGCTGCGCGCTGCAATGGTTGTTTAACTTCGCTGCGATGGCGTTGAAAAGCGGGCCGCTCTATGCGGTGACCTCGTTCTTTCTCATTCTCGCCATCGTCCTGTCGGTCAGCGCCAGTCGCGATCGCGCAGGGCGCTCTGCGCCTTGGCGAGCACCGGTGGGTTGGGGCCTTGCTGCCATGATCGCCGGCCTGGGCATCCAGGCTGCTTTCGGTGCGATCGCGTTCGGCGCGGTTTTCCTGCCCGCCTATATTTCGCTGATGATGGGCTGGATCGCGGTGGAAACGCTATCGTCCGATCGGGGCACACTGGCCGCCGAGTGGAGCTATGCCGGCGTCATGGCGGGATTCGCGCTTTTCGAACTCTGTCTCGCCGCTGCGGCGCTGCCGCTGATCGGCGAACAACCGGGCACCTCGCGCGGGTGGGCCTACCGATCGCTGCTGGTTTCGGGCGTGCCCATCTTCTTCGTTGCCTCGGGCGTTGCCGCAATCCTGATGGTCGCCGGCGATCTCTCCACGCGTTTGGTACGCCACGCATTGGTCGATCCGCTCACCGGCGTTCTCAACCGGCGGGGGCTGGAGGAAATCGCCGAGGTCATTCTCCACAACGCGCACCGCACCGACAAGCTGGTCTCGCTGGCGGTGTGCGAACTCGATGATTTCAATTCGCTGGGCGAACGGTTCGGCCACGCGGCGGGCGACCTTGCGATAAAGAGCTTTGCCAATGCACTCATCCGTTCGGTGCGTGATGGCGATGTCGTGGCCCGCATGGGCAGCGACCGCTTCGTGCTGATCCTGCCCGACATCCGTGCCGAACATGCCGCCGTCGTCGTCGCGCGCATCCAGCAGGGTCTGGCTGGCCTCAGCCTTGCTTCTGCCGGAGGTGCGCCGCTGCAAACCAGCTTCGGCATCGCTATGACCGGTTATGGCGTGGATTCGCTCCACGCTTTGGTCCAGCTTGCCGATGAAGCGCTGTTTCAATCCCAACGGTCCGGCCCGAACCGCGTCCATATTTTCGGCAGCCGTTCGTAACGGGCAACCGACGTGATTTTGCCGGGCTGCTGACCTGCCGGGCATCTGGCAATCCGTGGCAAAGTGCCCCATATCGCCGACGCGACAGAGGAGCATTGCATGGCCGACCCCGAATACGATTTCGACCTTTTCGTGATCGGCGCAGGATCGGGCGGTGTGCGCGCCAGCCGCATCGCGGCCTCGCACGGCGCGCGCGTCGCCGTGGCGGAGGAATACCGCATCGGCGGCACTTGCGTAATCCGTGGCTGCGTGCCCAAAAAGCTGCTGGTTTACGGCTCGCACTTTGCCGAAGAACTGCAGGACGCAGCCAATTATGGCTGGACGGTCGACAAGACCGGGTTCGACTGGCCCACGTTACGTGACGCTGTGCTGCGCGACGTCGACCGGCTGAACACGGCCTACACCGCCACGCTCGAAACCCACAAGGT
Source organism: Novosphingobium sp. (assembly GCA_027311705.1). Lineage (GTDB taxonomy): Bacteria > Pseudomonadota > Alphaproteobacteria > Sphingomonadales > Sphingomonadaceae > Novosphingobium. The sequence goes on from DAICYJ010000019.1 coordinate 9,450, forward strand.
CGACCGCTTCCTCGAACGCGCCACCATCACCGGGCCGCATTCGGTGAAGCTGGCCGACAGCGGCCGCGAAATCACCGCCGGCCACATCCTCATCGCCACCGGCGCATGGCCGGTGCGCCCCGATTTCGAGGGCAGTGAGCACTGCATCACCTCGAACGAGGTGTTCCACCTTGAAAAGCTGCCGCGCAAGGTCGTGATTGCCGGCGCGGGCTATATCGCGCTGGAATTCGCCGGAATTTTCAACGCATTGGGTTGTCACGTAACGGTGGTGAACCGCAGCGAAACCCTGCTGCGCGGCTATGACGAGGGCTTGCGCGACCGGTTGCTGCAGATCACCATGGCGCGCGGCATCGAATACAAGTTCAACTGCCCGTTCGAAAAGGTGGTGAAGCGCGACGACGGCTGCCTCGAAGCCTGGCTGAACAACCAGCCCGATCCGCTGATCGCAGACGTCATCCTCGTCGCCACCGGACGCCGCCCCAAAATCGAAGGCCTCGGCCTCGAAAACGCCGGCGTCGAAGTGGGCGAACGCGGCGAGATCAAGGTGGACGATACCGCTAAGACGAGCTGCGACAGCATCTATGCCGTGGGTGACGTAACGGACCGCGTGCAGTTGACGCCCATCGCCATTCGCGAAGGACAGGCCTTTGCCGACCGCGTGTTCGGCAACAAGGACGTGCGCATCAACTACGATTGCATCCCCAGCGCGGTGTTCTCGCAACCCCCGCTCGCCAGCGTCGGCCTCACCGAAGGGCAGGCGCGCAACAAGTACGGCTCGATCAAGGTGTTCTCGTCGGATTTCCGCCCGATGAAGAACGTGTTCGGCCATCGCCCGGAACGCGGCCTTTACAAGATGATCGTCGATGCGGCGACCGACAAGATCATCGGCCTCCACATGATCGGCCCCGAAGCGCCGGAAATCCTGCAAGCGGCGGCAATCGCGGTAAAGGCCGGCCTTACCAAAGACGATTTCGACCAGACCGTCGCGCTCCACCCCTCGATGGCCGAAGAACTGGTCCTGATGAAGTAAGGGGTTGGAGCGGCGTCGGCAAACAACGCGCTGCTTCTCTCGTCACCCTGAACTCGTTTAGCTGCGCTAGCCTTCGGCTCAGGGTCCATCGTTCAGCAGGCGCAGTTCTCCCCGGCCGCCACCAGACCCTACAGCCCGAGTCGCAAGCGCGAGGCCGATCCGAACGACCGTGTCCGCCCAATTGCGGACGCAAGCGGCGGGGACTAACATACCCTTATGCGGATACGAAAAGCTGAGATTGCGGACGCGCAAGCCATCGTCACCATCATCCTGCCGACCATCAGGGACGGCGCTACCTACTCGCTCGATCCAGACCTTAGTGAGGCGGATGCGCTCGCTTACTGGATGGGACCGGACAAGGAGACCTTTGTTGCCGAGGATGAAGGCGAGGTCGTAGGAACCTACTACATCCGACCGAACCAAGGCGGCGGCGGTCGTCACGTTTGTAACTGCGGCTACATGACCAGTTCTGCGGCAGTGGGCCGAGGGGTTGCAAGCCGAATGTGCGAGCACTCGCTCGACCATGCCAGAGAACGCCGATTCCGAGCTATGCAGTTCAATTTCGTCGTCAGCACCAACGAGGGAGCGATCCGTCTTTGGCAACGGATGGGTTTCGATGTCGTCGGTCGGTTGCCGGACGCATTTCAGCACCCATCGAGGGGCTTCGTCGATGCATTAGTTATGTTTCAGACCCTTTAGCAACGGCAGCTTCCCACCAATCTCTGCCGCTTCACTCGCAAGCCGAATTGACCATGGTCGACCCCCAAGGATGTCCGCGCTGGGCCGAGGGATGGATCCTGTGCCGAAGGCCAGCAAAGCTAACCAAGTTCAGGGTGACGATGCCGGCTAGTTGGCCGCTATCCCCGCAACGTAACCCTCAAATCCCGGCGTACCACTGGTAACCGGAATGGTCCTCCCACAGCCCACCCTTGCCGCCGTAGATGCCATCTAGCGAAGCCACCGCCTCCACCCGCATCACATACTTGGCCTGCTTGTAACCCAGCTGCCGCTCCACCCGCAGCCGGATCGGCGCGCCATGACCAACGGACAAAGCCTGCCCGTTCATCGTGTGCGCCAGAATCGTCTGCGGATGAAACGCATCGACCAGATCGATGCTTTCGTAATATTGCGCGCCCAGCAGCTGGTCGGCACAGTGAAACACGATGTAGCGCGCGTTACTGGACAGCCCGGCACGCCGCAACAGCAGCCCTAGCGGCACCCCGGTCCACTCGCCGATCGCGCTCCAGCCTTCCACGCAATCATGCCGGGTGATCTGGGTGCGGGCAGGGGCACCGCGCAGCTGCGCAAGGCTGAGCTTGAAAGGCCGCGCGACCATGCCTTCGACCGCCAACTGCCAGTCGGCAAAGTTGTTGGCGACCATGGCGTTGTAATCGTCGCCGCCGGGCCGCCGCGTGCCGTTCTCACGGAACCGGGGAGAAAGATCGGCACGGGTGAACTCGGGCGCCAGTGCGTTGCGATCCTGCACCAGCCGTTGCGCGGTCAGGTTCGCCTTCTGCCCCAGCGACAGTACGTTCTGTACCGTGGGCGATGTGGTGATCTTGTCGCATCCGGCCAGAACCAGTCCGGCGCCACCGATCAGCGCGTTGCGGCGGGTGATCAGGCTCATGGCTTGTCCTCCGTTACGGCACGCTCGGCAGGCAGGCGATACCAGCCCGTGATCATCGAGCGCAGTTCGTTGATCGGCCCTGCCAGCACCACCATCAGCAGATGCACCGCGATGAACGCCGCAAAGCCGAACGCGCACAGGAAATGGATCGACCGCGCCGATTGCCGCCCGCCGAACACATCGAGCAGCCACGGCATCGCCGCGTTCAGCGAAGGCGACATGGTCATCCCGGTCAGCACCACGAGCGGGATCAGCACGAAGATCACGCCCAGATAGGCGATTTTCTGCAATGGATTATAGGCCCGCGCCGCCTCGCCCTTGGGAAAGCGCAGCCGCGCGTGCTGCTTCACGTCGTGCCACAGATGCGCCAGCTTGCGCTCGTTACGTTGCAGCGCCAGATCGCGGCGCAAGTGCCCGGAAAACAGCGCGTACAGCAGGAATGCGATAGCGCTCAGCACCAGCACCCAGGCAAAAAAGAAGTGCCAGTCGCGAGCTGCCGAAAGGTTGTATCCGGTGGGTATCGTAACGAGCGGCGGAAACGCGCGCGCCGTGTCCATCGCATAGCCCAGAAACCCCGTCGTCGGGATTTCCACGCCGCCCACCCGCAGGAAACCCGCCTGTGCGTGGTTGCCGATCACCAGCCAGGGCTGGTCGAAATTGGCGCCGAACTTGCCCCAGTAAAGCCGGGGGTGGGCGTTGAAGATCATCATCCCGCTCATCAGCATCACGAAGATGCTCAGCGCGTTGATCCAGTGCCAGATCCGCACGGGCAGTTTCGTTCGATAGATCAGCGGCCTCGCGATGGCGTCCGGTTCGGTATCCACCCGCATTCTCCCCACCCTGAGCCGCACGAAGGATGCCACGTCCGGCCGAAACGACAAGCGTTTCCCACTGGCAGTTCGGTGATTATCGGCAGGTGGTTACAACCTGACGCAACAAAAAAGCGTGTTCCCCTTCGGGGGGGAGCAGGCTGTTCAATCGCGCTTCTGGTGCAGCCAATCCGCATGGCGCGGTGCCTTCTTGGTCTGCGACCACTCGTCCAGCATCGGCCACGCCACCCGCTCCAGTTCGGCATACTGTTCCGCCGTGCCGATATCGGCAGCGAGTTCCACGCGGTGGCCGTTGGGATCGAAGAAATAGATCGACTGAAACACCCCGTGGTGCGTCGGCCCCAGCACATCCACGCCCTGCGCCTCGATGTGCGCCTTGGCCGTCAGTAACGCAGGCACGTCCGCCACGCGGAACGCCAGATGCTGCACCCATTCGGGCGTATTGGCATCGCGGCCCATGGCGGGCTGCTGCGGCAGTTCGAAGAACGCAAGCACGTTGCCGTTCCCGGCATCGAGGAATACGTGCATGTACGGATCATAGGCCCCGGTCGAAGGCACATGATCCTCGGCAAACGCCGTTACGTAACGCATTCCCAAAACGCGTTCATACCACTCGACCGTCTCCTTTGCGTCGCGGCAGCGATAGGCGGCGTGGTGGATGCCCCCCAGTGTGACCGGATGCGCGCTCATATCGGGCTGTCCTCCACCTGCAATGCCCCGCGCCGGATCTGGTCCGCCTCCATCGATTTGAACAGCGCGGTGAAGTTGCCCTCGCCAAAGCCTTCGTCCTTCTTGCGCTGAATGAATTCGAAGAACACCGGCCCGATCACCGTCTGCGAGAATATCTGCAACAACAGGCGCGGATCACCATCCTCGGTCGATCCATCGAGCAGGATGCCCCGGCGCTGCAATTCGTGCACCGGCTCGCCATGACCCGGCAGCCGGCCCTCAAGCATTTCGTAGTACGTAACGGGCGGGGCAGGGGCAAACGGCGTCCCCATCCCGGCGAGCGTATCCCAGGTCTTGAGCAGGTCGTCGCAGGCAAAGGCGATGTGCTGGATACCCTCGCCGTTATAGGCACGCAGGTACTCCTCGATCTGACCGCCTCCCTTGCCGCCTTCCTCGTTCAGCGGAATGCGGATCTTGCCGTCCGGCGCGGTCATCGCGCGGCTCGTCAGCCCGGTGTATTCGCCCTTGATGTCGAAATAGCGGATCTCGCGAAAGTTGAAGATCCGCTCATAGAACGAGGCCCAGTGCGCCATCCGCCCGCCATAAAGGTTGTGGGTCAGGTGATCGATGATCTTCAGCCCCGCGCCCACCGGATGGCGGTCCACGCCCGGCTCCCACACGAAGTCGATGTCATAGATCGAGAGGGCTCCAGTTCCCGTATCGTA
>DAICYJ010000028.1 GCA_027311705.1 Novosphingobium sp.
TGCAAAGCTCGCGCCCGGCACACAAACCAGTACGAATAAGGACTGTCCACCTCAATGTCGTAAACACGCGCCAAGCGTGCATCATGACTCCGCACATAATGATCATCATGCATGATCGCTATACCAAGACCCTGCGCCGCCAGATGTGGCTGCGCTGCAGGAAAGGTCAGGCCGCACGGTCCGGTGCGGCGTAGCGTACTGGGGGCACGTCCATCAGGAAGGGGCGAAGCGGCTTGCCCAGTGCTTTTTCTAGGGAGGGCTGAATGCGGGCACGCGCTTCGGCGGCGATTGCCTTGCGGCCGCCGTGGTCACGCGGATCGAACGGCTCGAGAAAGTGCACTTCGAGCCGGAACGAACCGCGCCGCGCCATGACGCGCAAGGCATTGTCGACACCGGCTTCTGTGCCAATCCAGCCGATCCATTCGGCGACGGGGCCGTAGTCCAGAACAACCGGTTGAACCATCACGCCCGGCGGGGGCGGCTCCAGAACCCGAAGCATCGAGGTCTTGAACGGTAGCAGCGACTGGCCGTCCGTCGTCGTACCTTCCGGGAACACGGTAATCGACCAGTTGTCGGCCAGTGCTTCCTTAAGTCGGTTGATCTGGTCGGCCACCCCCATGCGGTCCTCGCGGCTGACGAATACCGTGCGGTTTATCCGTGCCAGCCAGCCTACACCCGGTGCCTTCGCCAGTTCCGCCTTGGCGACGAACGCCGTACCGCTCGCTCCGCCAAGGGCCAGAATATCGACCCATGACAAGTGGTTGGCGATATAAAAGACGTCGCGCTTCAACGGCACGCCGTGAACGCGCACACGCGCGCCACAAATCCTGCTGGCGATATAAAGAAACAGGCGTGGAAAAGGGGAGCCGTAGTGGATTGTGCGGTAGGCATAGTGGAGAGGCACGCAAAACAGCAGCGCCAGAAACAGTCCCCCGGAGCGCCAAGTTATGCGGGCGTAACCCAGCCATGAGATCGGTTCGCTGCGGTCTGGTTCGACGCGCCTGCCTGTCTTAGACCTCACGGTCGCGATCGCGGTCAAGCTTCACACCGTAAAGTTCCATGCGGTGGTCGACCAGTCGATAGCCCAGCCGCTCCGCGATCTGGCGCTGTAACGCCTCAAGCTCCGGATCTACGAATTCTATGACGTTGCCGGTTTCCACATCGATCAGGTGATCGTGATGCGCTTCGGGTGACGTTTCGTAGCGCGCGCGACCATCGCCGAAATCGTGGCGGTCGAGAATGCCCGCTTCTTCGAACAGACGGACGGTGCGATACACCGTTGCGATAGAGATACGCGGATCGCGGGCCGCTGCGCGTTCATGCAGCCGCTCGACGTCGGGGTGGTCCTGGCTTTCCGACAAGACGCGCGCGATCACGCGTCGTTGTTCGGTGATGCGCAGACCCCGCTTTGCGCAGAGGGCTTCGATGTCGATGGCTTGGTGCACGGCGATCCGACCTGAATAAAGACTGGTCCCCAAAGGACTGGCCCGCCGATCATAGAGCGGCGGGCCAATTCTTCAACCTTGCCGAACAGGCGGGCGGCACGCATCAGCGAAACCGCCGCATCGCCAGCCGGTGTACAATTTCAGGCCGCGACAGTTTTCGTGCGGGCGCGCTTCGGCGCCGGCTTGCGGCCAAGACCGATCTTCTTGGCGAGTTCCCGGCGCTTTTCCGCATAGGCTGGCGCGACCATGGGATAATCGGCAGGGAGGTTCCAGCGGGTGCGATACTGGTCCGGCGTCAGATTGTAACGCGTCATGAGGTGACGCTTCAGCATCTTGAGCTTCTTGCCGTCTTCCAGGCACACGATGTGATCGTTTTTCACCGAAGAACGGATCGAAACGGCCGGTTCGGGTGCCGGCTCGGCCGCTGGTTCATTCGGCTTGAGGCCGGCGAGCGCCGAATAAACGTTGGTAATCAAAACGGGCAGATCGCCCACGGCCACGCTGTTGTTGCTGACATGCGCTGCGACGATGTCCGACGTCAGCGTGATCAGCGTTTCGCGCATATCGTTTTCAACTTCGTTCATTGCGAACCGACCTTCTATCATTGATGGTTTTTGAGTTGCCTTAGCAGATTATCGACTCCCTGCATTAGACACCATCTTTATAAGCACACGACTGCAAGAAACAACCATTACGGACGCAGCAATTCACAATATCGATTAAATTTTGGCAATTTTACCCGAATTGACAGTAATTTCAGGTCAGCACAAGCGCTTGGCTGATCGCATCGATCCGATCACCACGAGGTGTTCGATAGTAACGCGGGCGTATTCCGATTGGCTGAAATCCGTGACTTGCGTATAGAACTCCGGCTGGATTGTTCATTCGCATTTCCAGGAATACTCGGTGAACGCCTCGTTTGCGCGCCTGCTCGATGAAACTGGTCAGCAGGAGGTGGCCAAGTCCACGGCGACGGTACGCCGGAGCAATGGCGAACAGCAGCAATTCTTCCTCATCTAGCAAGCCCCGTGAGAGGAAGAATCCGGCGATCTCGTCATGCGGTTCAGGACGATCGGAGCCATCTTCGGAAATCAGGCCGTAGTGTGTGCCAGGCAACAGGAGCGAATCTGACAGTTGCCGGCGGTTCCAGGCTTCGCCGTAGTCTGGCGGGAAAGCCCGCTCCATGACATGCATGATCCGGTCGATATCGTCCGCAGCCGGGACCACCGCGCGCGTCAGCCGGCCAGCGGCAGGCGCGCATCCGGAGCGCGCCCGTAAGAAGGAAGCGGATCGGGCGTGAGCGCACCGACAGGCAGCAGGGAAAATAACCGGGCATCCGGCAGGATCGATGCGGTTTGAACGCTGCGGGCAGCACCCAGCGCATCCGCCTGGCTGCCCGCCACGAAGCCTGCAGCAGAGACGGCAATGACGGCTTCGGGTAGCAGCGACGCCGGTGATGCCAACGGGGTCCCGTCAGCGGCAAACGGCTGAAAGAACCATTCGCCGTGGCCGCCGTTCATGACGACGTCGATGGCCTTGGCTGGCCAGTCGCGTCCGGCCATTGCCGCAACCAGCGACAGGCTGGAATAGCCTTCCACCGTTACCTGCCACGCAAAGGCGAGCGCACGGGCTGCGGCGAGACCGACCCGTATCCCGGTGAAACTGCCGGGCCCGCTATCCACGCAGATGCGGTCTGCGCGGCCTTTGCCGGGCAGGGACTCGATCATCGGAACAAGGCGTTCAGCATGCCCGCGCCCCAGCACCATGAACTCGCCGGCCAGCAGTGCGCCGTCTTCGAAAAGCGCGACCGAACAGGCCTCTGTCGCACAATCGATCACCAGTTCGCGCATTCCCAGTGCAACGATCTCAGGCAGCGCGTACTTCGAGCACTTCGGGAACGTAGTGCTTCAGGAGCGACTCGATGCCGTTCTTCAATGTCGCGGTCGACGATGGGCAGCCCGAACATGCACCCTGCATTTTCAGGTAAACAACGCCTTCGCGGAACCCACGATAAATGATGTCGCCGCCATCGTTGGCGACCGCGGGACGCACGCGCGTTTCGATCAGGTCACGGATCTGCTCGATGACGTCTGCATCGGCCGGATCGTCGCCGATGTCGCCGTCATCGTCACCGGGAACCGCGATGCCGGCAGCGCTGCCACCCGTAAACAAAGGCGCCTGGCTGACGAAATGATCGAGCAACAGCGACAGTACCTGGGGCTTGGCATCACTCCACTGCGCACCCGGCGCGATGGTCACGGCAATGAAATCGCGCCCGAACAGCACGCCCGATACATCTCCCAATCCGAACAGGGCGTCGGCCAGTGGCGATGCCTCAGCTTCTTCGGGCGAGGTGAATTCACGTGTGCCTTGCGGCATCACCTGCTCGCCCGGAAGGAACTTCAGGGTCGAGGGGTTCGGGGTCGTTTCGGTTTCGATGAACATGCATCGCATGTAGGCGGACACTGTGAACCGTCAAGTGCGAAGCTGTCGCAGTTACAGCGGCATATCGTTCCAGTTCAGGCGCCGATATTGACGAAATTGCCCGGACTGACCGACGCGGACAGGCCGTAGGCAGCAGCAACGGGTTGGCCTGGGGCTTTGCGCACCCTTTCCTGTTCGGCGTGCAGGTCTGCCATCAGATCTTGTTGTCGGGCATCGTCTGAAAAATGTTTCGTGGGAGCTTTGCCGGAATCGTTAATGCCGAAAGGGCCGGCCGAAGGATTGGCTGGATCGATGTTGCGCTTAGCCTGATCGACTTCGCTGCAATTGCGGCAGGCAAAGCCATTGACGCGTACTGGGGCGGAATAATCGGTGCTGATCGCCACTGTTGCCTGCTCGTTACCTCTCCGGTGCAGCAGTCTATGCAAGGGGGAGCGGTAAGACACGCGCTTGCTGGGCCTAAGTATAATGCCGTATATTTGACAGGTGCGCTTCGCACTGGCGGGCGATGCAGGTCGGCGATATGGGCTTCGCATGAACAACGCGCCTCGCCGAATCGCACTCACCTTCGTCCTGCTCACGTTAGGCGCGACAGCAGCGCATGCCGGGCCTGCAACTGCGAGTGCCGCAGTCGTCGATCCGATCATCGCGCTGCCGCTGCGGCCGATCGTGCCGGCGGCACAACGCAACTGCACGGCGAAATCCACGTCGGGGCTGGGATATTCGGTGCTGAAAGCGGCGGATGGCCCCAAGGTTGGCGCGACGGATTATGTGCTGGTCGATTATATCGGCTACCTCACCGCCACCGGCGCAGTGTTCGACCAGAACCAGCGCGCGCCCCTGAATGTCGAAAACGTCATTCCAGGCTTTTCCGAAGGGTTGCAGATGATGCCGCGCGGCAGCGTCTATCGCTTCTGCATTCCCGCCGCGATCGGATATGGTGCACAAGCGTCTGGCCCGATCCCCGCGAATTCGGACCTTGTTTTCCAGGTGCAGCTGCTCGATTCCAAAACCGTTGCCGAAGTGGCCGCGATGCAGAAGCAGGCACCGGCTGCGCCGGCCGAGGGCGCTCCGCCCAAGCCCTGAGCAGGCGGCATTCCGAGGCTGAAAACTTTTTAGGGGATCGGCAAGAGGTCCGGGCTATTCACTAGCCCTTCATTTCTTGCCCCCCTATAGAAGTGCCATGCGATCCTTCTTCCGGTCCCCCCGGCGCTTCGGCCTCGTCCTCTCCCTCCTCCTTGCCGGCACCGCCCCTGTGGCGCACCCGGTGCTTGCGGCTCCCGCCAAAAGCGCGGCAACGCCGTGGCTCTATGTCGGCAGCGACGTGCCGCACGATCCGGCGTGGACCTTCGGCGTCCTGCCCAATGGCGTGCGCTACGCCGTGCGGCACAACGGTGTGCCACCGGGGCAGGTCTCGGTCCGCGTCCTCGTTGATGCGGGTTCGCTGTACGAAACCGATGCGCAGCGCGGCTATGCCCATCTGATCGAACACCTCAGCTTCCGCGATTCCAAGTATCTCAAGGCTGGCGAAGCGATCCCGACGTGGCAGCGCCTTGGCGCAACCTTCGGCAGCGACACCAACGCCGAGACGAGCGCGACGCAAACCGTCTACAAGCTCGATATTCCCGATGCCTCGCCCGGCAAGCTCGACGAAACGTTCAAGCTGCTGTCGGGCATGATTACCGCACCGATCTTCACGCCACTGGGCGTCAAGACCGAGGTGCCGATCGTTCTGGCCGAGATGCGTGAACGCATCGGCCCGCAGACCCGCGTGGTCGAAGGCACCCGTGCGCTGTTCTTTGCCGGCCAGCCGCTGGCCGCCCGTTCGCCCATTGGTACGGTGGACACGTTGAACGCCGCGACAGCGGAGAGCGTCAAGGCTTTTCACGACAAGTGGTACCGGCCCGACAACACGGTGATCATCGTCGCTGGCGACGCCGATCCGCAGGAACTCGTGGCCCGGATCAAGGGCTGGTTTGGCGATTGGAAAGGGGCGGGAAAGAAGCCCCCGCAGCCCGATTTCGGCAAGCCGGTTGCCCCCGCCGGGGTCGATCCGAAAAATCCCGTTGGCGAAGCGAGGGTGATGGTCGAACCCGATCTGCCGCGCGTGTTCAATTATGCCATCCTGCGTCCGTGGCGAAAAGTGAACGACACCATCGTCTATAACCAGGGCCTGATGGTCGATCGCCTGGGGCTCGCGCTGATCAATCGCCGGCTGGAAGCGCGCGCTCGTGCGGGCGGCAGCTTCCTCGCCGCTTCTGTCGAACAGCAGCGCATCAGCCGCTCTGCCGATGCCACGCTGGTCACCGTCACGCCGCTGGGCGACGACTGGAAGGCCGCCGTCCACGATGTGCGCGCGGTGATTGCCGATGCGCTGGCCACGCCGCCTAGCCCTGAAGAAATCGCACGCGAAGTCTCCGAATTCGACGTGGCCTTCAAGGTGCCCGTCGAGACGCAGGAAACGCTCGCCGGGTCGAAGGTTGCGGACGACATCGCCGATGCGATCGACATTCGCGAGACCGTGGCCAACCCGGATACCGTCTACGACATTTTCAGGAAGAGCATTCCGCTGTTCACGCCGGCGGCGGTGCTCCAGCACACCCGGCAGCAGTTCAACGGCACCGTCATCCGCCCGGTGCTGATCACGCCCAAGGCGAGCGACGGTACCGATGCGGATGTGCGTCAGGCGCTGCTCACGCCGGTGGATGCGGCTTCGGGCAGTCGTCTTGCCGCCAGCACGATCAAGTTTTCCGATCTGCCGCCCATCGGCACGCCGGGCACGCTGACGTCGGCAGCCCCTTCGGGTATCCTCGGCATCGAGAGGATCGAGCTTTCGAACGGCACCAAGGCATTGCTGTGGGCCAACAATGCCGAGCCGGGGCGTATCATCGTCAAAGTCCGCTTCGGCGGCGGTTATTCTGCGATCGATCCCAAGGATGCGGTCTATGGCCCGCTGGGCGAGGCGTCGTTGCTCGATGCCGGCTTTGGCAATCTGGGCCGCGAGGATCTGGACCGGCTGGCAACCGGCCGCAAGCTCAGCCTCGATTTCGATATCGACGACACCAACTTCGTTATGTCCGCCGATACGCGCCCGTCCGATTTCGCCGACCAGCTTTACCTGATGGCCGGCAAGATCGCCACGCCGCGCTGGGATGCCAACCCCGTTCTGCGCGCCCGCGCCGCGATGAAGCTGCAATATGAAAGCACCAACGCCTCGCCGCAATCGGTGCTGGCGCGCGATGCCGGCTGGCTGCTGAAGAACGGCGATCCGCGCTATGCCCAGCCCAATCCGGCCGAGCTGGCCAAGGTGACGCCGGAGGGTTTCCGCCGCGTGTGGGAGCCGTTGCTGCGGCAGGGGCCTATCGAAGTCGACGTGTTCGGCGATTTCAAACGCGATGAAGCGATTGCCGCGCTGAACAAGACGTTCGGCGCTTTGCCCGCCCGCGATCCGCTGCCGGCTTCCACGCTGGCGCCCACTGTGCCTGCGCACAACGAAGAACCGCTCGTCCTTACCCATCGCGGTGATGCGACTACCGCAGCCGCGCTCGTCGCCTGGCCCACGGGCGGGGGCAGGGCCGGAGTGCGCGAATCGCGTCAGCTCGAACTTCTGTCGCAAGTGTTCAACATCCGCCTGTTCGACGAAATGCGCGAAAAGATTGGCGCTAGCTACGCCCCGCAGGTCGCCTCCACCTGGCCGATGGATCTGCCTTCGGGCGGCTATCTCGCCGCCACCGTGCAACTGCGCCCCGCCGACCTGCCGGCCTTCTTCGCTGCTGCCGACAAGATCGCTGCCGATCTATCCGCCAACCCGCCCACCGCCGACGAAATCGCCCGCGTGACCGAGCCGATGAAGCAGCTCATCACTCGCGCCAGCACCGGCAACGGCTTCTACATGTACCAGCTTGAAGGCGGCGCGATGGAGCCGGGCAAGTTCGACGACATCCGCTCGATCCTCAACGACTACAGCCTCACCACCCCGCAACGCATGCAAACCCTCGCCAACCGCTATCTGCGCAAGGACAAGTCCTGGCGGCTGGAGGTCGTGCCGGAGAAGAAGTGATGCGCGGCAGATCATGATCGCGACTGCGACGATTTAAACCGGGCAGGGCGTGGATAGGTTAGCGCACGGAGATAGATGATGGGCGCACGACGGTCGGACGAAAGCGGGCCGTCGGCGCTGGAAATTGCTGCAGCGCTGGCGTTCGCATTGTTGGCGATGGTGCTTGGTTACATCAAGATCGGCTTGCCACCCGTCATCATCGTTGGCGGATCGAGCATCGCCGGCCTTGCCATGTGGCTTCGGACATATCGACATGGGCCCGTCGCGCCGGAAACCATCCTGCCCCCGTTCCTGCTGACGGTAGCTGCACTCGAAGTGCACATGATCGAGGAATATTCTGCTGGATTCGGCCCGGCAATGAGCAGGTTGTTCAACATCAGCTGGAGCGAGTTCAGCTTCCTTCTGGTGTTCACGTTCATTGGGCCGGTGCTCTACTCGCTAACCGCCCTCGGTCTGTTCCTGCGCATTCGGCTCGCCGGGTTCATGGCATGGTTCATCTTCATCGGACCCGGCATGGCCGAGGTGGTCCATTTCATCTTCCCGCTGTTGATGCCCGCGATCCAGCCGCACGATCCCGCCGCGCTGACGCAGACTTTCGCGAACGGCACCGTGGTTGCAGACATGCGCAATTACTGGGTCCAGACCACCGGCAGTTATTACTTCCCAGGCTTGTACACCGCCATTCTGCCGATGATTCCGGGCATTTTGGGAATCCGCGCAATCCTGCGTGCCGATCGCCGGCGTCACGCCGCGACCGGGGAGCGTTAGCAGGCTGGCCAATCACTCTCATCGCAACCCTTCCTTTGCAATTCGTCGCCGCCGCGCCTATGTGCGCGCGTCCTGAAAGGAAGAATAATCGTGGCTACGAACTGGAATGCACACAGCTGGAGGGCTTTTGAAGGTCGGCACTTGCCGGTCTATCCCGATGCGGACAAACTCGGTCAGGTCGAGAAGACGCTGACGAGCTTTCCGCCGCTGGTCTTTGCAGGCGAGGCGCGGGATCTGAAGGCCGATCTGGCGCAAGTGGCGGCCGGCAAGGGTTTCCTTCTGCAGGGCGGCGATTGCGCGGAATCCTTCGCGGAATTCCACCCGAACAACATTCGGGACACCTTCCGCGTGCTGTTGCAAATGGCGGTCGTGCTCACGTTCGCCAGCAAGCAGCCGGTGATCAAGGTCGGTCGCATGGCCGGCCAGTTCGCCAAGCCGCGTTCTTCGCCGGTCGAGAAAATCGGCGATGTCGAGCTGCCGAGCTACCTTGGCGACAATATCAACGGCATCGATTTCACGCCCGAATCGCGCAATCCCGATCCGGAACGGATGCTGCGCGCCTATAGCCAGGCAGCGGCCACGCTGAACCTGCTGCGCGCGTTCTCCACCGGCGGTTATGCCAATCTGCGCCAGGTTCACCAGTGGACGCTGGATCATATCGGCAAGAGCCCGTGGGCCGCGAAGTTCAGCGAAATGGCTGACCGTATCGGCGAATCACTCGATTTCATGGAAGCCTGCGGCGTCGATCCGCAGACGGTGCCGCAGCTGAAGGGCACCAGCTTCTACACCAGCCACGAAGCGCTGCTGCTGCCGTATGAAGAGGCGATGACCCGGCAGGATTCGCTTACCGGCCAGTGGTACGATACCAGCGCCCACATGCTGTGGATCGGCGATCGCACCCGCTTCGAAGGATCGGCGCATGTCGAATACCTTCGCGGCGTGGGCAATCCGATCGGCATGAAGTGCGGCCCCAGCCTAACGCCGGACGCGCTGCTGAAAATGCTCGATACGCTGAACCCCGGTCGCGAAGCCGGGCGCATCACGCTTATCAGCCGCTTCGGGCACGACAAGGTGGAGGCCGGCTTGCCCACTCTCGTGCGCGCAGTGCAAAAGGAAGGCCACTCGGTCGTCTGGAGCTGCGATCCGATGCATGGCAACGTGATAAAGGCCGATAACGGCTACAAGACCCGTCCGTTTGATCGCATCCTCGCCGAAGTGAAGGGCTTCTTCGCCGTCCATCGCGCCGAGGGCACCCATGCCGGCGGCATCCACATCGAAATGACCGGGCAGGACGTGACCGAATGCACCGGCGGTGCCATCGCGATCACGCAGGAAGGCCTTGCCGACCGCTATCACACCCATTGCGACCCGCGTCTCAACGCGGCGCAGTCGATCGAACTGGCGTTCCTGCTCGCCGAAGCGCTCAATCTGGAACGCGCGGAAAAGAAGGCCGAAGCGGCCTGACGATCGGGGGCATCGCAAGGTGCCCCCAAATCCGCCACAAACAGCGTTGACCTGGCGCGCTGCTAACCCCTAGCCTCGGCTCTTAATGGCCAGCGGGGGCAGGGCGTGGTGATTTTGCGGGTAGTTCGGGCATGGCTGTTGGCCGGCGCATTGATCGGCGCGAGTGAGGCTCATGCCGCCGAGTCAGCCGCCAGCGTGCCGGCCGCCGTGGCAACCACTCCCGTGGCTACCGCGACCATCCCGCCTGCGAAAATCGCCACCAGCATATTGGCGGAGCGGCCGTTCTTCAGCGGGCCAAAGCTTTCGCCCGATGGCAAGCACTTGCTAGGCCGCTTCAACGTACATGGTGAGGAATTGCTTGGTACGGTGGACCTTGCCACCTCGAAAATCGCAACCTTCTCGCTCGGAAAGCTCGACCTCAACTGGTATCGCTGGGCCGGCAACGATCGCGTGCTGGTGAGCGTTGGCAGCATGGTGCCGTGGGAAGGCGACGAAGCCCGGCAGACGCGATTGCTGGCAGTGGACGTTGCCGACGCCAAGCCGCGTTTCATTGGTGGAAAGACCGAGGGGCTGACCGGTGACGACGTGCTGTGGGTAGATCCGGAGGGCAAGTCGATCCTGCTCGCATATCAGGAAACGATCTACGATTACCCGGCAGTCTATTCGATTGACCTCGCCACCAACAAGGGTCGCCGCATCGTCGATCAGCGCACCGGGCTATGGGATTGGTATTCAGACGACAAGGGCGTGGTACGGGCAGGATTCGTCTTTGGCGATAACAGCTGGAAGATGATCTATCGCGCGAACGCCGGAGAATCGTTCCGCACCGTGGTAAAGGCGCGCAACGACGACGATGATGCGGGTTTCGATGCCTTCCGGATCTATCAGGGCAGCGATGAAGGCTATCGCATCATGCTCGATGATGCGAGCGGGCGATACGCGCTTTACAAGTTCAATTTCGCCACCCGCAAGCGCGGTGATATGGTGTTCGATGCCCAAGGCGTCGATGTGGATGATTTCGATACCAGCTTCGAAAGTAACGCGCTCTACGCCGCCTGGTACACGGACGACCGGCCACGCGTGAAATGGTTCGATGCCGAACTGGACAATGTGCAGGCCTCTATCGACAAAGCCGTCGGTGCGGGGCGCCATGCCGTGATCGCCACGCTGCGTCGCGATCGCCGGACGATGCTTGTCTGGCTGGGTGCCTCAAACGATCCGGGCACCTATTTCTATTTCGACGTTGCTGATGGCACCATGCGCCGCTTTGCCCGGATCAATGAAAAGCTCGATCCCGCCGCGCTCGCGACGACGACCTACACCCGATACAAGGCGCGCGACGGGCTGGAGATCCCGGCGTACCTGACGCTTCCATCGGGCCGCGCGCCGAAGGGCCTGCCGCTGGTGATCATGCCGCACGGTGGACCCTACGACGTGCGCGACGATGGCACATGGGATGCCGAAGTGCAGTTTCTCGCCAACCGCGGCTACGCGGTGCTGCAGCCCGAATTCCGCGGATCGGGAGGTTACGGCAAAGGCTTTTATGAAAAGGGCGAGGGACAGTGGGGCCGCGCCATGCAGGACGATCTCGACGACGGGATGGACTGGCTGGCCAAGCAAGGCACCATCGATCCGAAGCGCACCTGCCTGATCGGCAGCTCCTATGGCGGGTATGCCGCACTGTGGGGGGCAGTGCGCAATCCTGAGCGCTATCGCTGTGCGGCCAGTTTCGCTGGAATTTCCGACCTGCCGCGCCAGCTGAAATACCAGATCGCTTTCAAGGTAAGCAAACGCTACCGCAAGGATTGGCGCAAGACGGTGCAGGGCGATGCAACTTTCGACCTCAAGACAGTTTCGCCCCTGTTCGCGGTCGACAAGCTGACGGTGCCGGTGCTGCTCATGCACGGCGACGACGACAACCGCGTTCCTTACAAGCAGTCCCGGCTCTATGCCGAAGCCCTGAGTGAGGCAAAAAAACCGCATGAATTCTATACGCTGAAGGGCGAAGGGCACGGTTTTTCCAGCAGCGCGACCATGCAGCAATGGCTCGACAAGCTCGACGCGTTTCTTGGCAAGTACAATCCGGCGGAACCGACGGCACATTGAACGCGGTCGCAACGTTGCGCTTCGCGGCGGCCGGCTTTTGCGGCAGGATGCGCGCATGAACCGCACCATTCTCGCCGCCATCGCGCTTCTCACCGCGTCCACGCCTGCCCATGCCGAAACGCTCTATGTCCGTGCCGGGCGGCTGGTCGATCCTGAAACCGGGACGGTGCAGGCGGCTCGATTGTTGCGCGTGGAAAACGGGCGGGTGGCGGCCAACACGGCAGACGGTCCGGTCCCGGCGGGGGCCAAATTGGTGGACTGGTCGGCCTACACCGTGCTGCCCGGCCTGATCGACATGCACGTCCACCTCGCCGATACGTTGCAGACCAACAACCCCGCCGAACCCCTTCTACATTCGCCGATGGAGATCGCCTATATCGGCGCCCGCAACGCTCGCGCCACGCTGATGGCCGGCTTCACCAGCGTCCACGATGTCGGCTCCTTCCGCGCCTATGCCGATGTCGAATTGCGCAATGCGATCAATCGCGGCGACGTGATCGGCCCGCGGGTCAGCGCGGTGGGAGCTTATGTCACCGTGCCCGGCGGCGGCGGCGAAGTGACCGGCTTCTCGCCCGACGTCAAAGTGCCCGACGACATGCGTGCCGGCGTCGTGGCGGATGCGGCGGACACAGTCCGCAAGGTCAACACCCTGTTCCAGTTCGGCGCCGACTCGATCAAGCTGATCGCCACCGGCGCGGTGCTGGCACAAGGCACGGAGCCCGGCCAACAGGAGCTTAGCCCCGAAGAAATGCGCGCGGCAGTCGAAGTCGCCAAGTCGCGCGGATCGTGGGTCACTGCCCATGCCCACGGCGCGGATGGCATCAAAGCCGCGATCAACGCTGGCGTGAAGGCGATCGAACACGCCAGCCTGATCGATGACGAAGGCATCGCACTCGCCAAGGCCAAGGGCGTCTGGCTCGACATGGATATCTACAACGGTGACTACATCGCCGAGGTCGGCCGCAAGGAAGGCTGGCCCGCCGATATGCTGCGCAAGAACGACGAGACCACCGATGCGCAGCGACAGGGCTTTCGCAAGGCGGTAAAAGCGGGAGCAAGGATCGCGTATGCCACCGACGCCGGAGTATTCCCCCATGGGCTGAACGCGCGCCAATTCAAATACATGGTCCGCTATGGGATGACGCCGATGCAGGCGATCCAGTCCGCCACCACCAGCGCCGCTGCCCTGCTCGGTTGGAACAAGGACGTCGGCGCTCTCTCGCCCGGCCATTATGCCGATATGGTCGCCGTTGGCGCAGACCCGCTGGCGGACGTCGCCGCGCTCGAACACATCGACCACGTGATGAAAGGCGGCGAAGTGGTGCGGTAAGCAACCCTCGCACTTGTCTCTGCGGCGATGCAGGCGCTAGGAACCGGACCATGCACCGTGTCGCGCTCGTTGGCTTCGGCCTGTCCGGAAAGGCCTTTCATGCGCCTCTGATTGCGGCAACGGACGGCCTCGATCTCGCCGCCGTGGTCACTTCGCGCCAGGCGGAAGTGGCGGCCGATTATCCCGACGTCGCCGTCATGACCTCGATCGAGGCTGTGCTGGCCGACCCGTCGATCGCGCTGGTGGTGCTGGCCAGCCCCGATCACCTTCACGCCGAACACGCGCTGGCCGCGCTCGATGCCGGCAAGCATGTCGTGATCGACAAGCCGTTTGCCCCCACGCTTGCAGAAGCGCGCCTCGTCGCTAGGCGAGCCGCAGAAACGGGGTTGATGCTTTCGATATTCCACAACCGGCGCTGGGATTCGGACTTTCTCACGCTGCAGCGGCTGATTGACGGTGGCGAACTGGGGGATGTGGTCGAATTCGAAAGCCGCTTCGATCGCTGGCGTCCCGGCTTGGGAGAGCGGTGGAAGGACCGGCGCGCGGGCGGGGTGTGGCAGGATCTCGGGCCACATCTGGTTGATCAGGCGCTGGTGCTGTTCGGACGGCCCATTGCGATCAACGCGGATCTCGCCACGCTTAAGCCGGGTGGATGGAGTGCGGACTATGCACAGGTCATGCTGCGTTATCCCGGATGCCGGGTGACGCTGCATATCTCCCAGACCATGCCCTATCATGCACTGCGGATGGCCGCGCACGGCACCCGCGCCAGCTTCGTCAAGCACGGGCTCGATCCTCAGGAGGAACAGTCGAAGGCCGGCATCACGCCGGGCGATCCACGCTTTGGTATTGATCCCTTGCCGGGCCGGCTGACCCGCGCAGACGGCAGTGTCACCATGATCGATCCCGCGCGCGGCGATTACCTCGCCTATTACCGCGCCGTTGCTGCGGCGCTTTCACGCAGCGGCCCTATGCCCGCCAGCGCCAACGAGGCATTGGCGGTTATGGAAGTGATCGAGGCCGGCATCGCGAGCAGCGCACAGCGCCGCGAAATCGCCCTCGATCCTGCCGTTTCCTAGAACAGCATCGCTGCCGGGATCGTGATGGTGTTCAGCGAATCCGGTGCCAGTTTGAGATCGAGCATGCGCGTGCCGACGATGTAACGGACGCTCTGGCGCTCGCCCAGCATGTTGCTGGCCACGAGCACCACGGAGCCATCGGGATTGCGGAAAGCCAGCTGGTCGTTGAAGCCGAAGAAGCTGTCCACCGGCATCAGTCGCGCGCCGGGTCGCACCGCGCCGGCAATGTGGCGCATCAGCCAATAGTCGTTGGTGAGGCGGTATGTGCGCTTTCTGGTGTCGATATCGACCAGGCTGTTCTGCGGCCAGCCCCACCCGCTCATGCCACCCGTCGGCATGGCGAAATTCCAGTAGGTCCAGGCCGTTGCTCCCGCTTCGAAATAACGCTTGATCGTGGCCCAGCTATAACGGGCATAGTGCCAGTCGTTGGTGCCGACGCCGCATTCCTGCTCGGACCCCCAAATTTCCAGATCGGGATAGCGATCGCGCAGGGTGGTCAATGCGCCCTTGCCGGCCCACTGCACGCCAATTCCCTTGACGACCCGTGCTGCTTCGGGGTGGGCCAGAACGCGGGTGAACAGGTCTGCATTGCCACGCTCCAGCGTGCCGAAAAACACCGATGTGCCGGTCTTGTCCATCTCGCGGCCAAGGTAGGGAAGGAACCGGGCGAGGCCTTCGGGAGACCAGCAGCAGCTGGGAAACGGCTGGGCGGAATTGAACTCGTTTTGCGGCATCACCATGCCAATGGGGATTCCCGCTGCTGCATAGTCTTCGATGTAACGGCGGAAGTAGCGGGCATAGGCGTCGAAGTAGCGGTCTTCCTGGATGAACGAATCTTCGCCTTCCTTGCCAAGCTGGTCGGGGCGGATGCCATTGCTTGGCTGTCCGGGCCATGCCTGCGCTTGCGCATAGTGGCCAGTGCGCTTCATCCAGGTCGGCGGCGACCATGGCGAGGCCCACAGTTTGAGGCCCGGCTGGATCTGCTGGGCCGCCTTGATGAACGGGATCAAGGTGTCGCGATCGTTGGCAGTCGAGAACTTTTCGAGTGCGAAGTCGTCCGGCGTTTCGTCATAGCTGTACCAGCCGCGCGAGATATCGTTGGCACCCAGCGGCGTGCGGCACATGCTGAAATTGCAGCCGTCTGCACCGAACAGCGCTTCCATTGCTGCACCCCGCGCCTTTTCGGGCAAGGTACCCAAGGCCTGCCAGCCCTTTTCGCTGAATGCGCCGCCAAACCCGGCAACGGTGCGGCCGGGGGCATCCAGCCTGATGGTCGCATCGGCGCCAAACAGGTCGCTGGGCGCGGCCGAAAACGCCGGCGGCGTGATACGGCGCCAAGGTGCCGCATGGGTCGTTTCCATCCAGCCGATACGCGATGCTGCATCGGCGGCGCGCGCCGCAAACGGCACGGCCGCAGCGGCAGCACCCAGAAGGCCGATGGCCTCTCGGCGAGCGAATTTATCAGTCATCGGAGACCTCCACTATGATCCGGCGATATCGCGTCAGGCGAGGCGTACCGCGATCGGTTACTGCAAGAATGAGATGTACGCTGTTGGTCATGGGGCAGGGGACCAGCGGCAACCAGGCCGGGGCGCAGCGCTGGGCAACGGTGAACGTCATGCGGGGCGATCCGCCATGGTCGATCCGGATCTGCGCGGGCGGTGCCGTCCCGGTGAACCCCGCCTCGTCATACGTGAACCAGCGGAAATCCAGGCTGTCGCCATCTGGGTCGCTGCTGGGCCGGGCATCCAGCGTCCAACGCGCGCCAGTGCGGGTTTTGACCGTGGTATAGGCGGACAAGGGCTGCACGGGGTCGTCCAGCCCCGCAAGACGCGGCTGCGGCGGGTGATTGGCCTTGGCAAATGGCTGGATCGTCCAGTCCATCCGCGCGGCAAAATCGTTCTGGAATGCATTGCGCCAGCGCCAGATCGTGGCTTGGTCCGAGGTGTGGCCGTTCACCGTATCGGCCGACGTGGTGCGCATGAAGCTGTCGCCGCCCTGCGTCCATACGGGCCGGCTTTCGCCCGCCGGCTTGCGCAACACATAGCGCCCGCCCCAGCCGCCCCAACCGGGCTCGCCCGGTACGTTCAGACCGTTGGAGATCAGTCCGAGGAACGACGGTGTATCGCCTTCCATGATGAACATGTAGCGTGGGTAAAGCGCACCCAGCGGCCCTTTGGCGCGCACGTTGCGGTCCAGCCAGTCGTTGTCGACTTCGCTGAAATCCGCGCCTTCCCCGTTGCGATAATAGCGATCGCCCGAAATCCCCGTCCATGTGGCGTGTGCATAGTCACCGCCATCGGGGCCGGAGGGCGAAACAATGGTGAACAGGCCGGGAAATTCGCGGCGCAGCCAAGGGCCGGCATCGTCCTGATCGCTGATGGCATAAACCCGCATCTGAGCGACAATCGCGTCCACTTGCGCCGGGGCAAGGGTTTTGCGCGCCAGCATCAGCGCTTCGGCCAATGTGGCCATGCCGCCCCAGCCAGCTACCCAAAGCGGCTGCTTGGTGTCACTCCTTGCTGCGCCAAGGAGCGCGATGGCGGCCGGCGAAGGGTGTCCGGTGTCGATGGCGGCGAGGCCATATCCCGCATTGCCGCGATGCACCCGTGCGCGCAGGCGGTCCGGATCGGGCCAGCCGGACGCATGGTCGCGAAGCCGCGAGACGACGGCGGCGTACCCGTCGATCACGCGTGCCGCGATTTCGGGCGAAACCTTGTCGCGCTGCCACACAGAAGTGGTGGCGGCGATGCCTTCGATATCGATCTCGTTGGAATAGAGCAGAAGCCGCGTCAACGACATCTGGTCGTCGGGCTCGTTGCCGATGTCGGTCAGCACGAACAGCCGTGGCTTCAAGGGCTCCGTTGCGGCTTCGCCACTGCCGGGCAATGCTGCAATTGCTGCAATTGCTGCAATTGCTGCGGATGCTGCAACAAGCATAAATGCCGAGGTGGCGCGCGGTCGCATCACGGCTGGTCGGGCGGGGCCGGCGCGACGGAATCGCGTTCGACGAGGTGGAAGTCGAGCGTCATCAGCCTCTGCCCGTCCGAGGGCGTGCGATCGAGCAAAAGCTGCGCGGCGGCATGGCCCATTTCCTCGATCGGCTGATAGATCGTCGTCAGATAGGGCCATACCGACTTGGCCACCCAGCTATCATCGAACCCGCACACCGAAATGTCGTCCGGCACGGTTACCCCGCCACGCAGGCAGGCCACCATCGTGCCCGCCGCAGAATCGTCATTCGTGGCGAAAATGGCCGTGGGGCGCTGCGCTGCGGCCAGCAGTTCCTGTCCCGCCGAAATGCCTCCATCGAACGAAAATCCGCCATAGGCCTCTACAACCAGGCCTGCGCCAAGATCGGCCAGCGCATCCAGAAAGCCTTCGCGGCGTTTACGCGCCGCACCATGTTCGGCCGGACCAGTCACCAAGCCGAAGCGGCGATGGCCCAGATCCCAGAATCTGCGCGCCACCAGCGCAGCGGCGGCAGCATCGTCGATCACCACACCATCGCCACGGCTGGGGTCCAGGTCCGGTGCGATCCTGGCATAACGCACGCCGTGCCGGTCGAAAAAATCGAGAACCAGCTGGTTATCGGTCAGCGGTGGGGTGAGGACAAAGCCATCGCAGCGATTGTTGCGCAGCATCGATTCGAGCAAGGCTTCGACTTCCGCATTCGGGCGTGAGGAATCGATCTGGTCGATGCGCAGGTGATACTGCTGTTCGACGCAGGCACGATATACGCCCGCCTGCACCTTCATCGTGTAGTTCGGGCTCGGATTGTCGAACATCAGCCCGATCGTGAACGTGCGCGCGCCGGCCAGCGATCGCGCCGCCATGTCGGGCACGTAATTAAGCTCCGCGATGGCAGCCTCGACCTTTCCGCGCAGCTTTGCGGATACGTGCGGTTCGCGGTTGACGACGCGCGACACGCTCTTGAGGGATACCTCAGCAAGGCGTGCGACGTCCTCCATCGTGGCATGGGAACCAGTGGTGGGGCGTGAATAGGTATTCATGCGTGCTCTATACCGCGTCCTGTCCCGACGTCATCCGTTTCGAATTGACAGCGCAGTCTTGACAGCGCTGCCAACAGAATGCAATACGCTTTTCGAACGACGGGCAGAACGCCTGTCGGCGGGAGGGGAAACGTCGGGAGAAGTGTCCGACGCGGCGCGTTTGCGCCAGTTTCCTCATAGTTTCGGGCGATCAATCCGGTTTTCGGGAAGGGTCGTGGTATGTCTGGCGACTATCCGTGCGGGTCGTCGTCTTGGTTTCGTCAGTGTCCTCGCCGACGTGGCTTGGCCTGATCAAGGGAGGGGAACACATGAAAATCATTCGCACCGCATGCGTCGCATCGGCCATCGCGCTGGCCGCGCCCGCTTTCGCGCAGGATGCCAGCCAAAGCGCCGAAGCGGCGCCTGCCGGCGACATCATCGTCACTGCCACGCGCCAGTCGACGCTGCTTTCGAAGACGCCGATCACGCTGTCGGCATTGTCGGGCGACAACCTCAAGGACGCCGGCATCACCGACGCCCGCGCCTTGACGACTGCCGTGCCGAACCTGGCACTTACCGACAGCGGCGATTCCCCGCGTATCTCGATCCGCGGCGTGACCAGCACCGACACCACTGAAAAGGGCGACCCTTCGGCGGCATTCCTGCTGGATGGAATCTACATCGCGCGTCCGGCCGATACGCTCGGCAGCTTCTATGACATCGAGCGCGTGGAAGTGCTGCGCGGCCCACAAGGCACGCTCTACGGTCGCAACACCACGGCGGGCGTCATCAACGTGCTCGCCAACCGTCCCGTGGATGAGTTCCACGTGTCGGCCGATGCCAGTTACGGCAACCTCGGCAGTGTCGATGCTTCGGGCATGGTCAATGTCGGACTGGGCAACGGCCTCGGCGTCCGTGCTGCGGTCAATTACCAGCGCCAAGATCCATATTACACCGTTGCGAGCGCCTCCGCGCGCATCAACCCCTATCGTGATGCACTGTCGGGCCGGCTTTCGTTTGGCGGCGACATCGGCAACCTCAAGTTCGTGATTCGTGGCGACTATTCGCAGACGAAGGGCACAGGCGTGAACGGAAACCTCGTCACGCTCGACCGCTTCTTTGACCCCGCGACCGTCGTCAAGACCCAAAACCCGCTCTATGTCAGCCGCAGCAGCGACGAACAGCGCCAGTTGACCGTGGCGCCTACCTTCCCC
>DAICYJ010000061.1 GCA_027311705.1 Novosphingobium sp.
CTGCGCGGACAACAAGCTGGCCGCGGGGCCTGCCCCGGTGTTTTCGCCCGATCCGGCGCTCACCGTGGTGATGGCTGCGCAAGGATATCCCGGCACGCCGAAAAAGGGCGGGCGGATCGACGGCATTCCAGCAGCAGAGGCGCTGGGGGCCAAGGTTTTCCATGCCGGCACCACGCTGGGGTTGGACGGCGTGCTCAGTGCCAACGGCGGACGCGTGCTGAACGTGACGGCGCGGGGCAAGACCGTGCGCGAGGCACGCGATGCGGCTTATGCTGCGGTGGCTGCGGTCAGCTTTCCCGACGGATTCTGCCGCAGCGATATCGGCCGGCGCGAGATCGAACGCGAGATGGCGCGCGACCTGTGAGGGGTGCGCAGCAACTTGCGTCGATTTGGCCCGATTGCGCCGGCTTGGCGTGATTGCGCAGGCTGGTGGGAAAGAACTATCATGGATCGTTACGGATGCGTGGGTCGATCACCTCACGACCGACGCCAACGGCAACCCAAACACCGCGATTTTGAAGAGCAGCTACCCGATCTATGGATTCCGGAGGCGGTACCGCGAACCGGAAACCCAGGAAGCGAGGCCGTCTGCGAACGGTCAAAAATCGCAATGATGCCCTCCTCTGTTTAAATACCGGTCACCAGCGCCTTCAAATCTGCTTCCGGCCGCGCGCCATAGTGCGAGATCACTTCGGCGGCGCAGATTGCGCCCAAGCGCAAACAGGTTTCCAGTGCCATGCCGCGCACGTGCCCGAACAGGAAGCCGGCTGCGAACAGATCGCCAGCACCGGTCGTGTCGATCACTCTCGCCACCGGTTCGGCGGGCACTTGCGCATGTTCGCCGCCGGACACCGCATGTGCACCGGCCTCGCTGCGGGTGACGACCAGCGTCGGCACCTTGGGCGCGAGCGCGGCGATGCCTTCGTGAAAATCATCGAGGCCGGTGAGCGCTGCAAGTTCGTGTTCGTTGGCGAACAGAATGTCGATGTCACCTGCGGCGATCAGGGCACGGAAATCATCGCCGTGGCGGGCGATGACGAAGGCATCCGACAGGGTGAAGGCAACCTTGCGGCCCGCTCCGCGTGCGGCGGCGATGGCGCGGCGCATGGCGAGACGCGGCTCTTCCGGATCCCACAGATAGCCTTCCAGATAGAGCACGCTGGCGGATGCAATCGCGGCTTCATCCACTGCGATGGCGGGCAGGAACTGCGACGCGCCAAGGAACGTGTTCATGGTGCGCTGGCCATCGGGCGTCACGAAGATCAGGCAGCGCGCCGTAGGCGGCTCGTCCGCACGGGCGGGCGTGGCGAAGGCGATGCCGCCGGCGCGGATGTCGTGCGCGAACACTTCGCCCAGCTGATCCTGCGCCACCTGTCCGATGAACGCGCACTTTGCGCCCAGCGCGGCAAGGCCGGCCAGCGTGTTGGCCGCCGAACCGCCCGAAATCTCACGCGCAGGTCCCATCGCATCGTACAGCTCGCGGGCGCGGTCGGTATCGACCAGTGTCATCCCGCCCTTGGCGAGGCCGAGACGCGCGATGTCGTCGTCGCTGGCGGGGGCCATGACGTCGACGATGGCGTTTCCGATGGCGATCACATCGATCGAGGCTTGGGTCACCCGGCAGGCTCCGCATTACTGGAAGGGAAGGAATGCGCGCCGCCTAGCCGTGGCCCCGCCGCACCGCAAGGGCCGAGCGGCGCACCGCCTTCCCCGTCCACCGGCGTTGACATGGGCAGGCGCAGCGGCAATTCCCGCGCGCATGGACATTCGCTTCGTTTTTATGATGCCCGCGCTGGCCGCGCTTGCAGCCTGCGGTGGCGCAACAGGTGCGAGCACCAGCGCCACCGGCAAATCCGCGACCATTCGCAGCACCGGCCGGACGCCAAGCTATCCGGCGGCCAAAATCGGAGCGCCGCCGCCGCGTCCGGCCGCGCTGTTGCAGGTCGCACCCGGTCTTGAAGGCGTGATCGGCGCGGACGCCGACCAGCTTTCGCGGCTGTTCGGCGCGCCCCGGCTGGATATTGCGGAGGAAGACGCTCGCAAGCTGCAATGGTCGGGCACCGCCTGTATCCTTGACGCCTACCTGTATCCGACAACGCGCGGAACACGCCCAATCGCCACCTATGTCGATGCGCGGCGGGGCGACGGGCGAGACGTGGACCGTGCCGCCTGCGTCGCCGCGCTCAAACGCCCCGCGTCTGCACCCAAGCCTGCACCCTGATTACGACGGCAGCCACCAACGCCGGCGTCGCGTTTCGGGAATTCCGTCGCCATCGCGATCGACATAGGTGACGCCGGGGGCCACATCGGACGTGGCCACGGTTCCCGCTACCGACGCCTTGCCTTCGGCCCGCGCGGCGCGCAACTCGGCTTCGCGGGCGCGCTCCTCCGCCTTTCGCGTGGCAATATCGCCTTCGCGAGCAATCCGCATCGAATCGTAGCTCCAGCTCATCTGGCTATGCGCGAACAGGCACAGGAAGCCGCCAGCGATGGCGAGATTCTTCAGCGCCATCGCGCCCTGCATCGGGTCGAGGAAGTTGCGGTGAAAGAACAGGATCGTCAGCACACTGAACCCGGCAAACAGGATCGCGAAAAGACGCGTCATGAAGCCCAGCGCGATGGCGATGCCGCCGATCAGCTCAAACAGTCCGGTTGGCACAGCCAACCCCGGCGGCAGGCCGGCCCCCGTAATCATGAGCTCGGTGGCGTTGACGTCGAACAGCTTGTTCGCGCCTGAAAAAATGAAAATCAGGGCGAGCAGGATGCGGCCGGCAAAGGCGGCGATCTTGTTCATGGGCATTCTCCCGCAAGGCGCGCCGCACGGCCCGCCAACGCGGCATCAATGGCCGGGGGGCGTGCAAGTTCCGGGCACCTGCGGCAGCAGCGCCCATGCCGGGAAGGCGCTGACACCGTGGCGGGCCGCTTCTGCCAGTGTGTAACGATCGAGCACAGCGAGAAATGCCTCCAGCGCTTCGGCCAGAATGTTGCTGAGCGCGCAGTCGGCTCGCAAGGCGCAGCGGGCGCAATCGGCGAGTTTCAGCCCGCTTTCCAGCTTGCGGACGACCTCTCCGACCGAGACGTCCTCCGCCGGGCGGGCCAATACGAGACCGCCCCCGCGACCGCGGCGACTGGTCGCAAAGCCTTCGCACTCTTCGCCCCGCCGCTTCCACGGCAGGGCCGGCCCCCGAGTCGGCAACCATGGGGTCCTTGACCAGGTTTCATTATGAGC
>DAICYJ010000172.1 GCA_027311705.1 Novosphingobium sp.
AGTTGGTGATGGCGAGCGGCGTTGCGCCCACCGCGCTGATGTTGCGATAGGTTTCGGCCACCGCCTGCTTGCCGCCTTCGTAGGGGTCGGCATAGCAATAGCGCGGGCTGCAATCGGTGCTCATCGCCAGCGCCTTTTGCGTGCCGTGGATGCGCACTACCGCAGCGTCGCCGCCCGATTTCTGCAGCGTGTCCGCGCCGACCTGACTGTCGTATTGCTCGTAGATCCACCGCCGGCTGGCGAGATCGGGGCAGCCGACCAGCTTGAGCAGGTCCGCGCCGATGTCGGTGCTTTTGGGAATGTCCCCGAGCGGGGCGACGTTGGCCCAGACTTTGTAGTCTTCAGGGCTCATTGCCGGGCGATCATAGAGCGGAGCGTCTTCGGCCAGCGGACCGAGCGGAATATCGCACACGGTTTCGCCCTTGAAGGTCAGGACCATGTGACCGGTGTCGGTCACTTCCCCGATCACTGCGAAATCGAGCTCCCACTTCTTGAAGATCGCTTCGGCCATCGGCTCCTTGCCGGGCTTGAGCACCATGAGCATCCGCTCCTGGCTTTCCGAGAGCATCATTTCGTAAGGCGTCATGCCCTCTTCGCGGCAGGGCACATTGTCCATGTTGAGGATGATGCCGGCCTTGCCGTTGGTCGCCATTTCGACGCTGGACGAGGTGAGGCCCGCTGCGCCCATATCCTGAATGGCGACGATGGCGTCGGTCGCCATCAGTTCGAGGCAGGCCTCGATCAGCAGCTTTTCAGTGAAAGGATCGCCCACCTGCACGGTGGGGCGCTTGGCTTCGGAATCCTCGCCGAAATCGGCGCTGGCCATCGTCGCGCCGTGGATGCCGTCGCGACCGGTTTTCGATCCCACATAGACGATGGGATTGCCGATGCCGGTGGCGGCGGAATAGAAGATCTTGTCTTGTTCGGCCACGCCCACGGTCATCGCGTTGACGAGGATGTTGCCGTCATAGGCGCTGTGGAAATTGGTCTCGCCGCCCACTGTGGGCACGCCGACGCAGTTGCCATAACCGCCGATACCCGCGACCACGCCTTGCACCAGATGCTTCATCTTGGGGTGATCGGGCCGGCCGAAGCGCAGCGCGTTCAAATTCGCCACCGGGCGGGCGCCCATGGTGAATACGTCGCGCAGGATGCCGCCCACGCCGGTTGCCGCGCCCTGATAGGGTTCGATGTAGCTGGGGTGGTTGTGGCTCTCCATCTTGAAGATGGCGGCTTTGTTGTCGCCGATATCGATCACGCCGGCGTTCTCGCCGGGGCCGCAGATCACCCAGGGCGCTTCGGTCGGCAGCTTTTTCAGGTGGATGCGGCTCGATTTGTACGAGCAATGCTCCGA
Organism: Novosphingobium sp.; assembly: GCA_027311705.1. Taxonomy (GTDB): domain Bacteria; phylum Pseudomonadota; class Alphaproteobacteria; order Sphingomonadales; family Sphingomonadaceae; genus Novosphingobium. Next base: position 1,355 of record DAICYJ010000172.1, read on the forward strand.
CCACATGACCGAAAAGATGCCGAGTTCGACGAGGTTCGGCTCGCGGCTCAGGGCGTGCAGCACGCGGGCGTATTCATCCTCGGAAAGCCCGTGGGCGGCGACGATTTCTGGGGTGATTTCGGACATTGCAGGCCCTTAGCGCCGCCGGGCGTGGCAGGCTAGGCCGATTATGCGCCTGTTCCACGACTGTGCGGCTTGACCGGGTGCGGCCGCGCGGTCAAAGCTGTGAAGGATGGGAACACAACCTGAACCTCTGGCTGAACCTCGGGCCGAACTCGCAAGCCTCACTTTCGAAGAGGCGCTGAAGGCGTTGGAAGACGTCGTGCGCCGGCTGGAAAGCGGCGAGGCACCGCTGGACGAATCGATTGAGCTTTATGCGCGGGGCGATGCGCTGCGGGCGCATTGCCAGAAGCGGCTCGATGCGGCGCAGGCGCGGATCGAGGCGATTGTGGCCGACCGCGATGGCAAGCCGACCGGTACAAGGCCCTTTGACGACGCAACGGGCGGGGTATGAGCACGATGGCGGAAACCACGGACGCAAGCACGCTGCTCGCCCCGGCTCTGGCACAGATCGCACGCGATATTGACGACAGCTTCGACGCGTTGCTGCCCGTGCCCGGCGACCCGCGCGACCGGCTGATCGAAGCGATGCGCTATGCATCTATCGGCGGCGGCAAGCGTATGCGCCCGCTGCTCGTGACCGCCACGGCCGAGATGTTCGGCGTCGATCGCGGTGCGGCGATCCGGGCGGGCACGGCCATCGAGGCGATCCACGTTTATTCGCTGATCCATGACGATCTGCCCTGCATGGACGACGATGCCCTGCGCCACGGCAAGCCCACCGTCCACGTCGCGTTCGACGATGCGACGGCGGTGCTGGCAGGCGATGCGCTCCATGCCTTCGCATTCGAATTGCTGTCCGACCCCGTGATGAGCGGCGATCCTTTCGTGCGGATCGAACTGGTGCGCACGCTGGCGCTGGCCAGTGGCATGAACGGCATGGCGGGCGGCCAGATGATGGACATCGCCGCCGAAACCGCGTCGTTCGACTTGCCCACGGTTACCCGGTTGCAGGCGCTGAAAACCGGCGCGCTGCTGGGCGCGGCGGTGGAAATGGGCACGATCCTCGGCCGCGTTCCGCCGGAAAGCCGTACTTTGCTGCGCGGTTATGCGCGTGACATCGGCCTCGCGTTCCAGATCGCCGACGATCTGCTGGATGCCGAAGGCGACGAGGCGGCGGCCGGCAAGGCGCTGCGCAAGGATGCGGTGGCGGGCAAGGAAACCTTCGTCTCGCTGCTGGGGCCGAAGCGCGCGCGCGAACAGGCGCAGTTTCTGGTCGAGCAGGCGATCGAGCATCTGGCCTCGCACGGCGAGGAAGCAGACCTGCTGCGCGCGCTGGCCCGTTATATCGTTGAACGTAATCACTAAAACGGGGGAGGGCAACATGGCCGAAAGGATCGGGGTATACCCCGGCACGTTCGATCCGATCACGCTGGGACACCTCGACATTATCCGTCGCGGGGCCAAGCTGGTCGACAAGCTGATTATCGGCGTCACTACCAATCCGTCGAAAGACCCCATGTTCACGCCCGATGAGCGCATGGCGATGGTGGAGCGCGAAGTGGCGGATCAGGGCATTCCCAACGTTTCGGTCGTGGGGTTCAACGCGCTGTTGATGAAGTTTGCGGAAAAGCAGGGGGCCAGCGTGATCGTGCGCGGGCTGCGCGCGGTCGCCGATTTCGAGTACGAATACCAGATGGCCGGCATGAACCAGCAGTTGAACAATCGCATCGAAACGGTGTTCCTGATGGCCGACGTCAGCCTGCAGCCCATCGCATCCAAGCTGGTCAAGGAAATCGCGCTGTTCGGCGGCGACATCGGCCAGTTCGTGACGCCGGCGGTGCGTGACGATGTGGTGGCGCGCGTCAACCGGCAGGGGCAGCGCGGCGACTATTGATCGCGGCGCAGGTCTACTTTGTTCATTGCAGCGTCAGCGGGCCGGGCCTATCGGCGCAAGACAGAATTTGACCGGTCCGGTCCGAAGGGTGGTTGTTTGATGGTTTCGCGCTTCCTTACCACGCTTGCGCTCGGCGCGGCGCTGCTGGCTTCCCCCGCCATGGCGCAGAAGGAAAAAGATCCGGTCAAGGTGATCAAGGTCGATCGCGTCGTCGCGTCGAACAAGCTGCCTTATGCGGTCGATACCGATATTGCCCACGATCCCGAAAACGTGCTGCTGATCGATCTTTCGAACGGCGGGCGCGTGGCCATCCGGCTGATGCCCGAATGGGCACCACACCATGTGGAGCGGATCAAGACGCTGGTTCGCGAGGGTTTTTATAACGGTATCGTCTTTCACCGCGTGATCGAAGGCTTCATGGCGCAAACCGGTGACCCGACGGGCACCGGGCAGGGCGGATCCAAGCTGCCCGACCTGACGGCCGAATTCAACGAAGTGCCGCATATGCGCGGCACGGTGTCGATGGCGCGGACGGATGACCCGAACACCGCCAACAGCCAGTTCTTCATCGTGTTCTACCCGCGTTTCGCGCTCGATCACAAGTACACCAATTTCGGCCGGGTGATTTCGGGCATGCAATATGCCGATGCCATCACGCGCGGCGAACCGCCTGCCAACCCGACGAAGATCGTGCAGGCGTCCATCGCTGCTGACAACAAGCCCGCGCCCGCTCCCGCCGCGCCCGTCGCCGCGCCGGCCATTTCGGCCGACATGCTGAGCAATTCGAAGTCGAACTGATCCTTCGACAGGCTCAGGATGAGCGGGTTTAAATTTCATGCGCGTTGATGCGTTCGATTTCGATCTGCCGAACGAGCGCATCGCCCTGCGCCCGGCGGTGCCGCGCGATGCGGCGCGCATGTTGGTGGTCGATGGCGGGCAGCCGCTAGGCGACCGTATTGTGAGCGAACTGCCGTCGCTGCTGTGTGCGGGCGATGTGCTGGTGTTCAACGATACCCGCGTTATCCCTGCGCAACTGGAAGGCACGCGCGGGCAGGCGCGGATCGGCGCGACGCTGCACAAGCGGATCGACCTGCGCCGCTGGCAGGCCTTCGTTCGAAATGCCAAGCGGTTGCACGAAGGCGACGTGATCGATTTCGGGGCCGGGGTTACCGGCACGGCCGAAGCGCGCCATCCCGATGGCAGCTGGACGCTGTTCTTCCCCGGCGACGAACCCGTCGAAGTGCTGCTCGAACGCGCCGGTCGCATGCCGTTGCCGCCCTATATCGCAGGCAAACGCCCCACCGATGAACAGGATCGCCGCGACTACCAGACGATGTTCGCGCAAAAGGATGGCGCCGTCGCCGCCCCCACCGCCGCGCTCCATTTCACACCTGATCTGATGGCCGCGCTGGCGCAGGCGGGCGTGGCGCATGAAACGCTGACGCTGCACGTAGGCGCAGGCACTTTCCTGCCGGTGAAGGCCGAGGACACTGCCGACCACGCCATGCATGCCGAATGGGGCCGCATCGACGCGGCCACGGCGGACCGCCTCAACGCCGCCCGCGCCGCAGGGCATCGCGTGATCGCGGTCGGCACCACCAGCTTGCGCCTGCTGGAAAGTGCGACTGGCGCGGATCGGGTGATCCGCCCGTTCGAAGGCGATACCGCCATTTTCATCACGCCGGGCTATACCTTCAATGCCATCGACGGGCTGATGACCAACTTCCACCTGCCCAAATCGACGCTGTTCATGCTGGTTTCGGCGCTGATGGGCTTGGAGCGGATGCAGGCGGTTTATGCCCACGCCATTGCGCAGGACTATCGTTTTTACAGCTACGGCGATGCCAGCCTGCTGTTGCCGGCACTGTAACGACGCCGACCTGGCTGACTCAGGCGATGATTTCGAAGTCGGTGAATGCAAGGAGAGGCGCCCCCTTGAGGGCGGCAAGCATGTTGGCTGCATGGCCGCCAATGCCGTCGGAGTCGTAGTAAAGCACGCCAGTCGACGTGTTGTAGACGATCCGATCCGTGGCGTCCTGCGCGCGGGTCGCGCCTGCCGCGGTGTAAAACTGGTCTGCCAGCAATCCGCCGGTGTGCGTCAAACCTCTCATGACCTTGAGGCTAAGCGTTATCAGATCACCTTGCTCGTGTGAGAAGTCGCTGATCGTATCGCGACTGGCGGCGCTTTCGAACCTGCTGTCGAACACGAAGCTGTCCGCCCCGGTGCCGCCGATGAGCACGTCCCTGCCAAGGCCACCATGCAATTTGTCGTTGCCGCCGCCGCCTCTGATGGTGTCCGCACCAGTGAAACCGGACATGTCATTGGCTGCGCTGTTGCCCGTGATGTGGTTGTCGAGCGAGTTGCCCAGTCCCCATAGTGGGTTGGTGCCCGTTATCACGAGGTTTTCGACGAAACGCGTGCCGGTGGAACGGCCAAGGCCGATCGTGACCGAACTCCTGACGGTGTCCACGCCGCCGGTGTCGTAGTTCGTGGTGCCGCCCCTGACGAACTCCAGCACGAGATCGCCAAGATCATCAACGATGTAGATGTCATCGCCGGCACCCCCGGACATCTGGTCGATATGCGTGCCGCCATCGAGAAAGTCGTTCCCCTCGCCGCCGCTCAGCGTGTCCCTTCCCGTTCCGCCGAACAACGCGTCATCGCCTGCTCCGCCGACAATGCTGTCGTTGCC
>DAICYJ010000075.1 GCA_027311705.1 Novosphingobium sp.
GCCGCATCGGAATGCGCGCCGCTGCCGGGCGCCATCTCGGTGTCGCTGCCGCTGGCCTCCGGCGACGGGGCGGGTGCCTGCTTCGAACAGGCGGACAGCGCCAGCGCCATCAGCGGAAGGGTGTGCAGCAGTCGGGTCATCGTCGTCGCCTTTCGAACGTGGGCATAATTCGCCCAACGCCCGTGGCGACGAACTTTTCCCGCCCGTCAGGCCTTGGCGACTGGCGCGCCCTCGCCCAGATCTTCGTACCACGCCTCAACCGAGCCGTTCAGCTTCAGCGTCAGCGGGTTGCCCTTGCGGTCCATGGTCTTGCCGGCCTGCACGCGCACCCAGCCTTCGGAAATGCAGTATTCCTCGACATTGGTGCGCACTGCGCCCTTGAACCGGATGCCGATGCCCCGGCGCAGCTTGTCCGCATCGAAGTGCGGGCTGCGCGGGTTGATCGCAAGGTGATCGGGCGGAACGTCGGGACCAGAAACGGCAGGCGCAACGGCGGGCGCAACGGCAGGCACAGTTTCAGGAGCGGATTCGCTGGCGGCAACGGGTGTTTCGTCGGTCATACCCCGCGCAATTATCTTGATCGCCCCACTTGTCAATCGAACGCACTCGTCGTAGAGGCCCGCCCCTGCCCGGTCCACCGCGACCGCGCGGGCGCGTAGCTCAGTGGTAGAGCACACCCTTCACACGGGTGGGGTCGCAGGTTCAATCCCTGCCGCGCCCACCATTTCCGCCTGACCATCGATCAGCACCCCATCGATCAGCACCGCGGAAATCCCATCTGATCCCGATGCCATTTGATCCCAGTCAATGCGCCGCGCGCACGATTGCCGCTTTGTCTCCTCGTCATAAAGGAGATCCCCCATGTTCAAGACCAACGTCGGCGATGCCGATCGCATTGTCCGCGTCGCGATTGCGGCGGTCCTGCTGGCGCTCACGCTGCTGCAGATCATTCCGATCTGGGGTCTTATCGGGCTGATCCCGCTCGCCACCGGAGTTTCGGGTTTCTGCCCGCTCTATACCGTTTTCGGCATTCGCACCTGCTCTGCACCCAAGTCTGGCGCCTAGCCCCACTTGCCGGGGGCGGGATCAGGCGGCATAGCGCGCAGCCATGCATGACATCCGCCTGATCCGCGAAAACCCCGCCGCATTCGACGCCGCCCTCGCCCGCCGCGGCGTGGCGGCGCAGGCAGAAGCCATCCTCTCGCTCGATACCGCGCGGCGCGATGTGGCGACGCGGATGCAGGAGGCGCAGGCCCGCCGCAACGATGCCTCCAAGGCTATCGGGGCCGCCATGGGCAAGGGCGACAAGGACACGGCGGAGGCGCTGAAAGCCGAAGTCGCCACGCTGAAAACCACGCTTCCCGCGCTGGAAGAAGACGAGCGCCGGCTCACCGCCGAGTTGAACGCCGCGCTCGCCGTCTGGCCCAACCTTCCGGCTGACGCCGTGCCCGAAGGCGAGGACGAGGCCCAGAACGTCGAAGTCAGCCGCTGGGGCACCCCGCGAAACTTCACCTTCCAGCCGATCGAGCACGCCGATCTCGGCCCACTGCTCGGCATGGATTTCGAAACAGGCGCGCTGATTTCCGGCGCGCGTTTCACGTTCCTGCGCGGCGGAATGGCCCGCCTGCACCGCGCATTGGCGCAGTTCATGCTCGATCACCAGACCGGCGCGAACGGCTACACCGAATGCAACCCGCCGCTGCTGGTGAAGGACGAGGCCGTGTTCGGCACCGGCCAGTTGCCCAAGTTCGCTGAGGATTTGTTCCGCACCACCGACGGCCGCTGGCTGATCCCCACCGCCGAAGTCAGCCTGACCAACGCGGTGCAGGGCCAGATCCTGCCCGAACCGTCGTTGCCCCTGCGAATGACTGCGCTGACGCAGTGCTTCCGTTCCGAAGCGGGCTCGGCCGGACGCGACACGCGCGGCTTCATCCGCCAGCACCAATTCGAAAAGGTCGAACTCGTTTCGATCTGCAAACCCGAAGATTCCGAAGCCGAACACGAACGCATGACTGCCGCCGCCGAATCGGTGCTGCAGGCGCTGAACCTGCCCTATCGCAAGATGCTGCTCTGCGCCGGCGACATGGGCTTCACCGCACGCATTACCTACGATCTCGAAGTATGGCTGCCCGGCCAGAACGCCTACCGCGAGATTTCTTCGTGCTCCAACTGCGGCGATTTCCAGGCCCGCCGCATGAACACGCGGTTCCGGTCGGAAGGCGCAAAGAACACCGAATTCGTCCACACGCTCAACGGCTCCGGCCTCGCCGTGGGCCGCACGCTGGTGGCCGTGCTGGAAAACTACCAGCAGGTCGATGGTTCGGTCGAAGTGCCGGATGTGCTGCATTCCTACATGGGCGGCCTCACCCGGCTGGTTCCGCAAGGCTGATGCGCCGGCTGGCAGCGCTGTTGCTGCTCTGCGCCGCGCCACTCCCGGCGGCGGCGCAGGAAACCGTTCCCGAATCCGCGATCATCGCATGGCGCTATACCGTGCAACCGGGCGATACCTTTGCCGCCATCGCCCGCCGCATGGGCGTGACCATGCAGGCCTTGGGCGCATTCAATGGTGTGCCTTCGCCCTATGTGATCCGCATCGGCCAGGTGTTGCGCCGCCCCGATCCAGTAGTCGAATCGCACCGCACGCTCCGGGTCCGCCGCCCGGCACTGCCGCCGCGCCCACGCCCTGCCCCCGCACACGTCCGCGAAGCCGGCGCGCCGCGCCTGTCGTGGCCTACGTCCGGCGCAGTCATCAGCCGCTTCGGCGTGCCCGTGAAAAATCAGCCGAACAACGGCATCGACCTGGTCGCCTTCGAAGGCATGAATGTCACTGCCGCCGCGCCCGGCAAAGTCCTGTTCGCCGGCACCGAGCCAGAGCGCTTCGGCCAGCTTATCCTGATCGATCATGGCAACGGCTGGGTCACCGCCTATGCCTATCTCGGCAAGGTTACGGTGAAGGAAGGGCAATCCGTCAAGGCCCGCCAGCAGATCGCGCGAATCGGCCGCAGCGGCGAGGCGAAAAAACCCACACTGCATTTCGAACTGCGCCGCGATAACGCACCGCGCGATCCTTATATTTACTTACCCGTCAGGCTTTAAGCAGCCAGAACACCAGCCCCATCGACAGGTAAGCCATCAGCCAGAACCCCGCGTCGATCAGCGCCAGCCGCGTGCTGATCCGCTGGTGGGTATAGCTCAGCCACAGCGACGGGATCACGAAAGCCCCCGCCAGCCCGCCAGACATCATGAAGTACAGCCACGGCTTCACCGCAAGAGTATCCTGGCCCACACGCGCAAACATGTGGCCCATCATCGCGGCGGAAACGAACAGCAACGCGGCCGAAAGCGCCAGAGTCCGCGCGGGCGCGGTGCGCACGCCCAGCCCGCCCGGCCCCACTTCGGCCAGCCGCGCGCGCCCGAACAGCGGGCCATACCAAACTATTGAAACGACCAACGCGGCCACCACTGCAAGAACCACCGCAAGCCAGTTTACCGGACCCATGTGCGTTATCCAGCCTCCGTCATAAGCCCCGCACGTGGACTAGCCCGTGCGAGTTCGCTTGGCAAATCAACGTCATCGCCCTGCGGCGACCCGCCCGAACGGCGCGACGGTGAAGGCACTGGAGTCACTGGATTTTCGCAATTGGTGACTGTTGGGGCAATTCGCGCTAAAGGCCCGCCACATCATGGCATCCACCACCACCTCCCCGCTCGAAATCCCCGAAGCCCCCAAAGTCGGCATGGTCAGCCTCGGCTGTCCAAAGGCCTTGGTCGACAGCGAACGCATTCTCACCCGCCTGCGCGCCGATGGCTATGCCATGAGCGCGGACTATGCGGGCGCAGACGTCGTGCTGGTCAACACTTGCGGCTTCCTCGATTCGGCCAAGGAAGAAAGCCTCGCCGCCATCGGTGAAGCCATTGCTGAAAACGGCCGCGTGATCGTCACCGGCTGCA
>DAICYJ010000089.1 GCA_027311705.1 Novosphingobium sp.
CACCTGCGCGCCGGTCCGGTTGCGCGCGGCGGGTTGCGCTGGTCCGATCGGCGCGATGATTTCCGCACCGAAGTGCTCGGCCTGATGAAGGCGCAGCGCGTGAAAAACGCCGTCATCGTCCCCACCGGGGCCAAGGGCGGCTTCTATCCCAAGCACTTGCCCGATCCCGCCAAGGACCGCGAAGGCTGGCTGGCCGAAGGCAAGGGCAGCTACCAGGCCTTCATCCGCACGCTGCTCTCGGTCACCGACAACATCATCGAAAACAAGGTCGTCCATCCCGCCGGCGTGATCGTGCGCGATGGCGAAGACCCCTATTTCGTCGTCGCGGCAGACAAGGGCACCGCAACCTTCTCCGATGTCGCCAACGCCATCGCCGAAGAACATGATTTCTGGCTGGACGATGCTTTCGCCAGCGGCGGGTCCAAGGGCTATGACCACAAGGCGATGGGCATCACCGCCAAGGGCGCGTGGCTTTCGGTCCAGCGTCACTTCCTCGAACTCGGCGTCGATGTTCAGACCGCTGCGGTGCGCGTGGCAGGCTGCGGCGATATGTCGGGCGATGTGTTCGGCAACGGCATGTTGCTGTCGAAGGCGATCTCGCTCGTCGCGGCGTTCGACCATCGCCACATCTTCTTCGATCCTGCACCCGATGCGGCAAAAAGCTGGGCCGAACGCGCCCGCATGTTCGCGCTGCCGCGTTCCAGCTGGGACGATTACGACAAGAGCCTGATTTCGCATGGCGGCGGGGTCTTCCCGCGCACGATGAAATCGATTCCGCTGTCCGAAGAAGTCCGCGCGATGCTCGGCATCGAAGCGGCGGAACTCGATCCCGAATCGCTGATCTCGGCGATCCTCAAGGCCCCGGTCGACCTGCTGTGGTTCGGCGGCATCGGCACATATGTGAAGGCATCGGCTGAAAACAACGCCACCGTGGGCGATCCCGCCAACGACGGTTTGCGCGTGTCCGGTAACGAAGTCCGCGCCCGCGTGATCGGCGAAGGCGCCAACCTCGGTACCACGCAGGCCGGACGCATCGATTACGCGCTCCACGGTGCCGAAGGACAAGGCGGCCGGATCAACACTGATTTCATCGACAATTCGGCGGGCGTCGATTGTTCGGACCACGAGGTCAATATCAAGATCGCCCTCGCTTCGGCCAAGCGCGCCGGGCGGCTCGACGAACCGGGTCGCGTCGATCTGCTGGTCGAAATGACCGACGATGTTGCCGCGCTGGTGCTGGAGGACAACCGCCTGCAGGCACTCGCGCTCTCCATCGCCGAGCTCGGCGGCGCAAAGTCCGCGCCCGCCCATGCCCGGCTGGTCGATCAGCTGGAAGAAAGCGGCGATCTCGACCGCAAGACCGAAGGCCTCTCCAGCGCAGAGGATTTCCTTCGCCGCGCCGCCGCCGGGCAGGGCTTCACCCGCCCTGAACTCGCGGTCCTGCTCTCCTCGTCCAAGCTGGTGCTCCAGCGCGCGCTGGAAGAAAGCACCGTGGTCGATGATCCGTTACTGGAAGACGAACTGCGTGCCGCCTTCCCCGCCGCGATGCGCGATCGGTTTGGCGACGATATTGACCACCACCGCCTGCGCCGCGAAATCATCGCGACCAAGCTCGCCAACCGCATGATCAACCGCCTCGGCCCGGTCCACCCCTTCGAACTGGTGGAGGAAGAAGGCTGCACGCTGGCACAGGTTGCCGCCGCCTTCATTGCTGCGGAACGCCTGCTCGATGTGCGGGTGATCTGGTCACTGGTCGACAGCGCGACAATGGCCGAAGCCGCGCGGCTGGGCCTCTATGCCCGTATCGCCTCGGCCCTGCGCGGTCACATGGCCGATGTGCTGCGTGCGGGCCACGGAGCGACCCAGCCGGGTGCGCTGCTGGCCGGGCTGGCCGATGGCGTCGCGCTGCTCGCGCGCTCCACCACCGATCTGTTGCAGGGCGAAGGCAAGATCCAGGCGCGCAAGATGGCACAGGAACTGGCCGATGCCGGCGCTCCCGCCGCTGTGGCGCAGCGTGTGGGCCACTTGTTCGATATGGACGGCGCCATCGGGCTGGCGCACCTTGCCGGCACGCAAAAAGTCGATGCCGTCGCCCTGACCGGAGCGTTCACCGCGCTGGGATCGGCGCTCGGCCTTGATTGGGCGCAACAGGCGGCCAGCCGGATGAACCCCTCCGACCCGTGGGAACGCCTGCTCGTCGCCGGGCTTGCCCGTGATTTCCAGCAGGTTCGCCTCGAATTCCTCGCCCGTTCGCCGGGCGGCGCGCCGGAACACCAAGTGGCCGAATGGCTGGCGGCCAACATCGATCCGGTGCGGCAGTTCCGCTCGCTGATCGGCCGCGCGCAAGCCACGCCTGCCATCGCCCCCGCCATGCTGGCCCAGCTCGCCAGCCAGGCCCGGACGCTGCTTTCGCGGTAGCACGGCAGGCGAATAGCCCCAATAATGCGTGCTCCCCCGCGAGGCGGGGGAGCAGAGTTTGGCCGATTTTCCAGCACGGCCCCCGCTACTAGACGGACCGAACCACTGGATTTGATCGAGATCAGTTGACGATTGCGCATTTATGTCCAAATCGCCCGAACAATCGGGAGGATTCGAATGGACAAGGCAGACGTCGTCATTGTGGGTGCGGGCCACGGCGGGGCACAGGCGGCCATCGCCTTGCGCCAGAACGGTTTCGAGGGCTCGATCCTGATGATCGGGCGCGAGCCTGAGCTGCCTTACGAGCGCCCGCCGCTATCCAAGGAATACCTCGCCCGCGAAAAGACGTTCGAGCGGATAACCATTCGCCCGGCGCAGTTCTGGGAAGACAAACACGTCACCATGGCGCTCAGCCGCGAAGTGACCAAAGTCGATCCGCTGGCCAAAGTGCTCACCCTCGCCGATGGCGGCAAGGTCGAATACGGCTCGCTGGTTTGGGCAACGGGCGGTGACCCGCGCCGACTTTCGTGTGTCGGCGCCGAGCTCGCCGGCGTCCACGCCGTTCGCACGCGCGCCGATGTCGACAAGCTGATGGCCGAACTCGATGCCGGGGCACGCCGCGCCGTGGTGATCGGTGGCGGCTACATCGGCCTCGAAGCGGCGGCCGTCCTCACAAAGTTCGATTGCCACGTCACCCTGCTCGAAGCCCTGCCCCGCGTGCTGGCGCGCGTGGCGGGCGAACAACTATCCACCTTCTACGAAGCCGAACACCGCGCCCACGGCGTCGATCTGCGCACCGGCGCAGCGATGGACTGCCTCGAAGGTGACGGCACGAAGGTCACTGGCGTCAAGATGGCGGACGGCTCGGTTCTGCCGGCCGAGATCGTCATCGTCGGCATCGGCATCATTCCCTCGGTCGGCCCATTGCTGTCGGCTGGCGCTGCCGGCGGCAACGGCGTGGATGTGGACGAATTCTGCCGCACCTCGCTGCCCGATGTCTACGCCATCGGCGATTGCGCCGCCCATTCGAACAGCTTTGCCGATGGCGCGGTAATCCGTTTGGAATCGGTGCAGAACGCCAACGATCAGGGCACCACCGCCGCCAAGGCGATCTGCGGCAATCTCGTGCCCTATCATGCCACGCCGTGGTTCTGGTCGAACCAATATGACCTGCGCCTGCAAACGGTTGGCCTGTCCACCGGCCACGATCAGGCCATCCTGCGCGGCGATCCCGCCACCCGCAGCTTCTCGGTCGTCTATCTCAAGGGCGGAAAGGTCGTCGCGCTCGATTGCGTGAACATGGTCAAGGACTACGTGCAGGGCAAGAAACTTGTCGAAGCCCGCGCCGCGCTGACCCCGGAACAGCTGGCCGACGCCAGCGTCCCGCTCAAGGAAATGCTGTAAGCCTGCCTGCCGCCCAGCTCGCCGCATCCGCCACCACCGGGTCGGGATCGGCGAGCAGGGCGGACACTTGCAGCAGCAGCGCCTGATCCCCGCTGTTGCCCGCCGCGATCAGGCAATTCCGCACGAACCGATCGCGCCCAATCCGCTTGATCGGCGATCCTGAAAACAGCGTGCGAAACCCTGCATCGTCCAGTGCCAGCAGCTCCGCCAGCCTCGGCGCGACCAGCTCCGCGCGTGGCAGGAACGCCCGGTTGGCGCGCGCGGCCTTGGCAAAGCTGTTCCAGGGGCACACCGCCAGACAATCGTCGCAGCCATAGATCCGGTTGCCCATCGCCGCCCGGAATTCCTCCGGGATCGGCCCCTTGTGCTCGATGGTCAGATAGGAAATGCACCGCCGCGCATCCAACTGGTACGGAGCAGGAAAGGCCTGCGTCGGGCACGCATCCTGACAGGCCATGCAGCTGCCGCACCGGTCTACGCCGGGTACGTCCCATGTCATGTTCAGTGTCGTGTAGATCGCCCCCAGGAACAGCCACGATCCGTGCTGGCGGCTCACCATGTTGGTATGCTTGCCCTGCCAGCCGATTCCCGCCGCCTCGCCCAGCGGCTTTTCCATCACCGGCGCGGTATCGACGAACACCTTCACCCCGGTGCCGGGCACCTCCGCCACCAGCCACCGCGCCAGCGTCTTCAGGTTGCGCTTTACTGTGTCGTGATAGTCAGCCCCTTGCGCATAAACGGAAATTCGCGCGTGGTCCGTCACTCCGGCCAGCGCCATCGGATCACTGGCCGGCGCATAGCTCATCCCCAGCGCGATCACGCTGTTTGCCTCAGGCCACAGCGATTGCGGCCCGCGCCGATGCTCGAACCGCGTTTCCATCCATTCCATCGACCCATGCCGCCCGTCGTCCAGCCAGGCCTGTAACCTGCTGGCACGCAACGGATTATCGCTCGCATGCGTGATTCCGCAGGCGGCAAAGCCTAGCCGCTCCGCTTCCGCCTTCAGCCGATCCTCGATGGTTGCGTCCACGTTAACCAAACTTGCTGCCCCGCTCGTTCATGCCTTAAGGTTAACGCCGCTTTCCATGAAGATAGACCTAGGGGATTGGCCGTTGACCGGCAATGAAGTCGATGTCTCGGGCCAGGAACTGGCCATTGAGGCGCGTGGTCTGGTCAAGCGGTTCGATGGCTTCACCGCCGTCGACGGCGTCGATCTGTCAGTCCCAAAAGGCAGCATTTTCGGCGTCCTCGGCCCGAACGGCGCGGGCAAGACCACCACGCTGCGCATGTTGCTCGGCATCATCGACCCCGATTCGGGCACCCGTCGCGTTCTGGGCCATGACCGACCCACCGACATCGCCCGCCGCATCGGCTACCTGCCCGAAGAGCGCGGCCTTTACCCGGCGATGAAGGCGACCGACGCCATCGCCTTCCTCGCCGCTCTGCGCGGCGTTCCGCTGAAAGTGGGGCGCAAGCGGGGCCGCGAACTGCTGGAGGAACACGGCCTCGGCTATGCCGCCGACCGCCAGATCCGCCAGCTTTCCAAGGGCATGGCCCAGCAGGTCCAGCTCCTCGGCACACTCGTCCACGAACCCGATCTCGTAGTGTTCGACGAACCGTTCTCCGGCCTCGACGCGATCAACCAGGGCAAGCTCGAACGCATGATCCGTGGCCTTGCCGCGCGCGGAACCACCGTGCTGTTTTCCACCCACGTCATCGCCCATGCCGAGCGGTTGTGCGATCGCATCGCCATCATCGCCGGAGGCAAGGTGCCCTTCGCGGGCCTGGTGGACGAGGCGCGTGACCGCCTGCGCCCGCAAGTCCGCCTCGAAACCCGCGCCAGCGATGGCCGCTGGCGCGCCGCGCTGCCGGCCGACGCCCGGCACGAAGGCGCGTTCTGGCATTTCACCCTTCCCGAAAGCGGCGTCGAACCGCTGCTGCGCGCGCTGATCGAGGGCGAGGCCGGCATCCTCAGCCTGTCGATCGAACGCCCCGGCCTGCACGATGCCTTCGTCGCCATCGCCGGAGAGGCGGCAGCGCAGGCCCTCGAAGCCAATTCCGAAGAACTGGAGCGCAGCCGATGAGCCCGCACGAACTCCGCGCCAACTGGCTGCATGCCGCATGGGTCGTCGGTCGCCGCGATTTCGTGGCGGTGATCTTTTCCAAGGCCTTCATCTTCTTCCTGCTCGGCCCGCTGTTTCCGATCGTCGTCGGCGCGGCGGCCGGGTCAATCGGCGCGCAGGTTCAGCACGATCTCGACCGACCGCAAATCGGCATCGCCATGCCGGCGCATCAGGGCGACGAATTCATCGCTGCGCGCAATTCGATGGCGGGTCACATGGCTGGCCCGGTGCCTGAATTCGTGGTTCTGGAACGCTTGGGCACAAACCAATCCTTCGATGCGCGCCTGTTGCTGGCTGGCAAGGCCGGGCGGATCGCCGCCGTCGTGGGCGGCACGCTTGATGCCCCGGTGCTCACCGGCACCCCGGAGCGCGTACGCGAATGGCGCGGCCTCGTTTCTGCCATCGCCGCCCGCGCCGCCGAACCGCGACCCGGTGCCTATCCGGAGGTGAAGGTCGACCAGATCGCTACCAGCACGGTGCAGGTCCGCAACGGGCAGGTCGTGACGGCGCAGGCAGGGCAAATCCTGCTGTTCCTGCTTACGATGTTGCTGGCGGGCATGGTCCTGTCCAACCTCGTCGAGGAAAAGGGCAACAAGATCATCGAGGTGCTCGCCGCCTCGATCCCCATGGATGCGCTGTTCCTGGGCAAGCTGTTCGCCATGTTGGCGGTCAGCCTGGTCGGCATCGCGGTGTGGGGCGCGGGCTATGGCGCGCTGGTGCTGGCCGGGATGCGCTCGGTGCCGATCCTCGATGCACCCGCCGTTGGCTGGCCTCTGTTCCTCGTGCTGGGCTTCCTCTATTTCGCGATGGCCTATCTTCTGCTCGGCTCGATGTTCCTCACCATCGGCGGCATGGCATCGACGGTGCGCGAAGTGCAGACGCTGTCGATGCCGGCCACGATGATGCAATTGATCGTGTTCTTCCTCGCCAGCTTCGCGCTGGCCCGGCCCGGCACGTGGATCGAGACCGTGTCGCTCGTCTTCCCGGTCAGTTCGCCCTACTCGATGCTGGCGCGCGCCGCGCAATCGGGCGATCTGTGGCCGCACTTTGTCGCGCTGGCGTGGCAAGGGGTGTGGGTTGTGCTGATCGTCCGGTTCGGGGCGCAGCTATTCCGCCGCACGGTAATGAAATCGGGGCCTTCGCAGCGCCGCAAGGGCCGCCGGTTCAGCTTCGGCAAGCGCCAGCCAGCCTGACCCAGAAATACGACATTGCGTGTTCATGGTCATGGGGCGTTCAGGAAAGTCCGGCTAATTGGGAGTCGTCCCGCCGGTGGGTGCCCCCAGCCCCCCCTATACCCGCCAGCGGGACGTACCCCTTGGAGTCGCCATGACCCGACCCCTCCCCAACATCTCCCGTCGCGATATTCTCGCCCTGCTGGGCGCGAGCGCTGCCGTTTCCGTGGCATCGGCCTGCAGTGCCAAGCCGGCGGCCAAGGGCACGTTTCCGATCCGCCATACCGAGGCGGAATGGCGCAAGCTGCTGACGCCCGAGCAGTACTACATCCTGCGCGAAGAGGGGACCGAACGGCCCGGCACCTCGCCGCTGTTGAAGGAACACCGAGCCGGTACTTTCGTGTGCGCGGCGGACGGCAACAAGCTGTTTTCCTCGCGCACCAAGTTTGAAAGCGGCACCGGATGGCCCAGCTTCTGGCAACCGCTGAAAGGTGGCGTCGCCACCTCGACCGACACATCTTTCGGCAGCGTGCGCACCGAAGTGCACTGCACCCAGTGTGGAGGGCATCTTGGCCACGTGTTCGACGATGGTCCGCAGCCGACCGGCTTGCGCTATTGCATGAACGGCGATGCGCTGAAGTTCCTGCCCGCCTGAAACACTGCTGCCTCGTTGTGCGGGTGTCCAAAGCAAAAGGGCCGGAGGTTTCCCCCCGGCCCTTTTTTTGTCTGCAAAACCGCGAAAGGCTCAGCCCTTCAGCGCTTCCGCCAGCGTTTCGCCCAGCAGGCTCGGGCTGGCCGAGACCCTGATGCCGGCTGCTTCCATCGCCGCGATCTTGCTGTCCGCATCGCCCTTGCCGCCCGAAACGATCGCACCGGCATGGCCCATGCGGCGCCCCGGAGGTGCCGAGCGGCCAGCGATGAAGCCGGCCATGGGCTTCTTGCGGCCACGCTTGGCCTCGTCGATCAGGAACTGCGCGGCCTGTTCTTCCGCATCGCCGCCGATTTCGCCGATCATGATGATCGACTTGGTCTCGTCGTCGGCCAGGAACAGTTCCAGCACGTCGATGAAGTTGGTGCCGTTCACCGGATCGCCGCCGATGCCGACAGCCGTGGTCTGGCCAAGGCCGATGGCCGAGGTCTGGAACACCGCTTCATAGGTCAACGTGCCCGAACGCGAGACTACGCCGACCGAGCCCTTCTTGAAGATGGAGCCCGGCATGATGCCGATCTTGCATTCGTTGGGGGTGAGCACGCCGGGGCAGTTCGGGCCGATCAGGCGCGACTTGGAACCCGAAAGCGCGCGCTTCACGCGCACCATGTCGAGCACCGGGATGCCTTCAGTGATGGCAACGATCAGTTCGATGTTGGCATCGATCGCTTCCAGGATCGAATCGGCTGCGAACGGCGGCGGAACGTAGATCACGCTGGCCGTGGCGCCGGTGGCATGCGCCGCTTCGGCCACGGTATTGTAGATCGGCACGTTCAGCAGGCTTTCACCGCCCTTGCCGGGGGTGACGCCCGCAACCATCTGCGTGCCATAGGCAATCGCCTGTTCCGTATGGAACTTGCCGGTGTTGCCGGTCATCCCCTGGGTGATGACCTTGGTGTTCTTGTTGATCAGGATCGACATGGATCAGGCGACCTTCTGCAGTTCGGCGACGATCTTCTTGGCGGCATCGCCAAGATCGTTGGCCGGAACGATGGGGAGACCGGAATTGGCAAGGATGTCCTTGCCCTGCTGCACGTTCGTGCCTTCGAGGCGCACGACCAGCGGATCCGAAAGGTTCACTTCCTTCGCCGCGGCCACGATGCCCTCGGCGATGACGTCGCACTTCATGATGCCGCCGAAGATGTTGACGAGAATGCCCTTCACAGCCGGATCGGACAGGATCAGCTTGAACGCTGCCGTCACCTTTTCGGTGGTGGCGCCGCCGCCCACGTCGAGGAAGTTGGCGGGGAACATGCCGTTCAGCTTGATGATGTCCATCGTAGCCATGGCCAGGCCCGCGCCGTTGACCATGCAGCCGATGTTGCCGTCGAGCTTGATGTAGGCAAGGTCGTACTTCGATGCTTCCAACTCGGCTGGGTCTTCCTCGGTCTCGTCACGCAGAGCGACGACATCGGGGTGACGGTAGAGCGCGTTCGAATCGAAGCTCATCTTGGTGTCGAGGACGAGCAGGTTGCCGTCCTTGGTTTCCACCAGCGGGTTGATTTCGAGCATGTCGCAATCGAGAGCGACGAACGCGTTGTACAGTTGGTTCGCGATCTTGCCGGCCTGCTTGTTCAGGTCGCCGGTAAGCTTCAGCGCATAGCCGACGGCGCGGCCGTGGTGCGGCATGAAGCCCTGCGCTGGATCAATGGTGATCGTAGCGATCTTTTCAGGCGTCGAATGCGCGACGTCTTCGATGTCCATGCCGCCTTCGGTCGAAACGATCATGGCGACGCGGCCGCTGGCGCGGTCGACGACCATCGACAGGTAGTATTCCTTGGCGATATCAACGCCATCGGTCACGTACAGGCGGTTCACCTGCTTGCCGGCATCGCCGGTCTGCACGGTGACGAGCGTATTGCCGAGCATTTCGCGGGCGAAGAGTTCGACCTCCTCAACCGACTTGGCGAGGCGGACGCCGCCCTTGGCATCGGCGGGCAGTTCCTTGAACTTGCCCTTGCCGCGGCCACCGGCGTGGATCTGGGCCTTGACCACATAAAGCGGCCCGGGCAGCGACTTGGCGGCGGCAACCGCTTCTTCCACCGTCAGTGCGGCGATGCCTGCCGGAATGCCTACGCCGTACTTGGCGAGCAGTTCCTTGGCCTGATATTCATGGACGTTCATGCAAGTTCCCCGCAATGATCGGACGATAGGACGAACTGAACCGTGGGCGGACGCCCACTTCTGATCGCGGGCGCATGCCCGATGAGTCCCGCCGCCTTAAGCACAGGGCTGATGGCTTGAAAAGGCCCCTCGTTGCTGCACTGCGCAAAGGACCAGCCTCCGCAAGCGCAAATTGCGCATACGAATGACCAGATCGGGCAGAGCCTGTCTTTCGTTGGGGCCTCGAAGCCGGATGGGTTGGCACTTGCGCATGGCCTCCGCTTCACGCATCGCAGTCGCGATGCTGGATTACCGCCGCCTTGAAGAAATCGTGCGCGAAGCAGGGCGTATGGCCATGGCGCGCTGGCCCGGCCACGGCCACGCTCCACAGGTGTGGGACAAGTCTCCCGGCAACCCGGTCACCGAAGCCGATATCGCGGTCGATACTTTCCTGAAGCGCGAACTGGGCCAGCTGCTGCCTTCGGCCGGATGGCTGTCCGAAGAGACGGTCGATCATCCCGAACGGCTGGAGCGCGGACTGTGCTGGCTGGTCGATCCGATCGACGGCACGCGCGATTTCATGCGCGGCCGCACCGGCTGGTGCATCTCGGTCGCGCTGGTCAGCGAGGCCCGCCCCCTGATCGGCGTGCTCGATGCGCCGGCGCGCGGCGAATTCTGGATGGGCATTGCCGGGCAGGGTGCCAGTCGCAACGGATTGCCGCTGCGGTCAAGCCACCGCGAAACGCTGGCCGGCGCGCGCGTGCCGGCCGATGCGCTGGCCCGTGTCGATCAGGAACTGGTGTTGGTGGACAAGCCCAATTCCATCGCACTGCGCATCGCCATGGTCGGCGCGGACGAGGCCGACCTTCTCGCCACGCTGCGCTGGGGCTTCGAATGGGATATCGCCGCCGCCACGCTGATCGCGCGCGAGGCGGGCGCTGCGGTCAGCGACGCCTTCGGCAAACCGCTGGCCTACAACAAACGCGATCCGCGCGCCTTCGGCCTGCTGGTCTCCGCCCCTGCCATCCACGCTGCCGCCGTCGACCACTTGGCCGAACGCGCGGCAAAGCTGGCGTGAATCCTCAGGCGTCGACGAAGTCCTCGGTATCGATGGTGGCGTGCAGCGCCGGCGAATAGCGGTGGCCGGCCACGGTATCGTGGTTGATCAGGGCGTCCACTTCGGACACCACTACAACCGGAACCTGCCAGTCCCAGCGGGCGATGTTTTCTTCCAGGTGATCGATCCGCGCGGTGCCGGGGATGGCGACGATATGTTCGCCCTTGGCCAGCACCCAGCCCAGCGCCAGCTGCGCCGCAGTCACACCTTCGCGCGCGGCGATCCGAGCGAAGGCCCGGAAAAGCTCGCGGTTGGCTTCCCAGTTCTGGCCCTGAAAGCGGGGTAACTGTCCGCGCAGGTCATTCGCCGGCAGCGTGGTAAAATCGATCTCGGGATCGGCCAGTGGCCCCCGCCCGACCGGCGAAAAGGCGACGAACGTGATGCCCAGCTCGCGGCATGCTTCCAGCACCGCGATTTCGGGATTGCGCGTCATCGGCGAATATTCGGTCTGCACCGCGGCAATGGGGTGTTCGGCATGGGCACGGCGGATCGTTTCCGCCGACATTTCCGACAAGCCGATACCGCCGATCTTGCCCTCGCGGATAAGGTCCGCCATCGCGCCGACCGATTCCTCGATGGGCACGGTGAAATCGCGCCGGTGCATGTAATAAAGATCGATCCGGTCGGTCTTGAGCAGTTGCAGAGAAGTTTCGAGCGCGGCGCGGATCGTTTCGGGCCGGCAATCGATCCGGCGCTTGTCGCCATCGACGATGATCCCGGTCTTGCTGGCCAGGAAGAACTTGTCGCGCTTGGCCGCCAGCGTCTGCCCGATCAGCGTTTCGTTATGACCCATGCCATAGATGCGCGCGGTATCGAGGTGATCGTAGCCAAGCTCCAGCGCGCGATCGAGCAGCCGCGCACCCTCGGCGTCAGTTGGCGGCGTGCCATAGGCCCAGCTGAGCGACATGCAGCCCAGCCCGATCGGGTTGGTCTCGCGTCCGGCAATCATGCGGCGTTGGATGGTCATGCGAGAAATCTCCTGCGGTCGGGCGGCTGACAGCAGCCGGTTAACTGGGGCTGGCAGGATCGACCGTCAACCCGGCCCGGCTTATGCAACCGCCATATTGTCGATCAGCCGCGCCTTGCCGATGTGCGCCGCCACCAGCAGACGTGCCGCGCGACCGTCGAACACTAGCATGTCCTCCAGCGTATCGGCATCGCGCATGTCGGCATAGTCGATGGAACGGAAACCCGCCGCCAGAACGTCCGCGCGCAGCCCATCGAGCGTCGGGCTCACTGGCGCGCCGCGGACCACCGCGGCGATAGCCTTGCGCATCGCCCGCGCCAGCGCCGGGGCCGCCGCGCGTTCCTGCGCTGTTAGATACTGGTTGCGGCTGCTCATCGCCAGCCCGTCCACCTCACGCACCGTCGGCACGCCGATGATCGCATCGGCAAACGGCGCGACCAGATCGAGGTCGCGGGCCATCCGCCGGATGATCGCCAGCTGCTGCCAGTCCTTTTCGCCGAACAGCGCGACGTCGGGCCGCACCTGATTGAACAGCTTGCCCACCACTGTCGCCACGCCATCGAAATGCCCGGGCCGCGCCGCGCCGCATAGCACCGCGTCCAGCCCGGAAACCGAGACGTTGGTGGCATAGCCCGCCGGGTACATGACCTCGACCGTCGGCGCCCACAGCAAATCCACGCCCTCGGTTTCCAGCAGCGCCGCATCCGCCGCCATCCGGCGCGGATAGGCATCGAGATCTTCGTTTGGTCCGAACTGGCGCGGATTGACGAAGATCGAGACGGCGACGTGATCCGCCCGCTTCTTCGCCTCGCGCACCAGCGTCAGATGCCCTTCGTGCAGCGCGCCCATGGTTGGAACCAGCGCCAGCGTCCTCATGCCGGGTTTTCCCCCGCTTTTAAGCGCACCGACCGCGCTGCGCAGCGCGTCAAGCCTAGAGATGGTTTGCACCGGAGCAGCCTCTCCTTTAATCCCGGTTCGGGATGTGACAGGGTTTTCCCCTAGCCGTCGCGACCCGCCGGCGGCAAGTGCCGGATCATGCGCACCCAAGCGAAGAGAGTATCGAAACCGTGTCCACCGGCCCCCACCGCATCGTCTTCGCCAACGAAAAGGGCGGCACGGGCAAATCGACCACGGCGGTCCACGTCGCCATCGCACTCGCCTATCGCGGCGCGCGCGTGGCCGCCGTCGATCTCGACAGCCGCCAGCGCACGCTGCACCGCTACCTTGAAAACCGCGCGGAAACGATCCGCCGCCGCGCCATCACCCTGCCCACCGCCACGTTCGAAGTGTTCGGCGGCGAGAGCATCGAAGAGCTCGACGCGCTGACCGAGCGCTTGTCGCAAACGCACGATTTCATCGTGTTCGACACTCCCGGCCGCGACGATCCGCTGGCCCGCCATGTTGCCACCCGTGCCGATACGCTGGTCACACCGCTGAACGACAGCTTCGTCGATTTCGATCTGATCGGGCAGGTGGACGCCGAAACCTTCAAGGTCCGCCGCCTGTCGTTCTATGCCGAACTGATTTGGGAAGCCCGGAAGAAGCGCGCGATGGCGACGATCAAGGATGCCCGCCGTGAAATGGACTGGGTCGTCGTGCGCAAC